>JACIYH010000122.1 GCA_014360055.1 Bacillota bacterium
GTGGGCCCAGAAGAGTTCGTTAGCAAGGCGTTAGCAAGGCCGAGGTCTGGAGGGGGATTTGAGGGGTAGGCCTTGACAAGGGTGGATACGTGTATACAATAATCCTCGAATCCAGTGTGAGGAGGAGAGGCAACGGTGGCTGGCAGACGCGTATTCATCCTGGATACCACCTTGCGGGATGGTGAGCAGGCGGCTGGTGTGGTTTTCACGCCTCAGGAGAAGCAGAACATCGCCTGCCTGCTGGATGCGCTGGGAGTGGACGAGATCGAGGCCGGCATCCCGATCATGGGTGGACCGGAAAAAGAGGCGGTGAGGAGGATCGCCCGCCTGGGCCTGCGGGCCAGGGTGGTGGCATGGAACCGGGCGCTGGCGGAGGACGTCCGCCAGTCCCTCGAGTGTGACGTGGAGGCCGTGGTCCTTTCCATCTCCGTTTCCGACATCCAGATCCGGAAGAAGCTGAGGACGACGCGCCCGTGGGTCCTCGACACGATGGCCCGGGCCGTGGAGATGGCCAAGGGCCACGGGGTGTACGTGTCGGTGAGTGCCGAAGATGCGTCACGGGCCGACCCGGCCTTCCTGGCGGAGTTCGCGAGGACAGCCCGTGACGCGGGCGCTGACCGCCTGCGCTTCTGCGACACGGTGGGCCTCATGCACCCCTTTGCGGTGCACGAGGCGGTGGCCCGGCTGGTGGGGGAGGTCCCGGGACTGCCCGTGGAGATGCACACCCACAACGACCTGGGATTGGCGACCGCCAACGCCCTGGCCGGAGTCATGGCCGGTGCCGCCTGCGTGGATGTCACCGTAGGAGGCCTGGGTGAGAGGGCCGGGAATGCCGCCCTGGAGGAGGTGGTCATGGGACTGAAGTACTTGCTGGGCTGTGAGACGGGAGTTGATACCCGGGGGCTGGCCCGGCTGGCCGAGTACGTGGGGGCGGCGGCGGGTCGGCCGGTGCCCGCTGCCAAGCCCGTGGTAGGGAGGGCCGTGTTCGCCCATGAGTCGGGCATACACGTGGACGGTGTCCTCAAAGACCCCAGCACCTACGAACCTTTCGACCCGGCTGAGGTCGGTATGGTGCGGCGTCTCGTGGTGGGGAAGCACTCGGGGGTGGCGGCGCTGGTGAACTGCCTCGAGAGAGCGGGGATCGAGCCGGATGAGGACCTGATGCCCGAAGTGCTGGCGCGCACGCGCCAGTGGGCCAACGATCTCAAGCGCGGGCTCGAGGATTGGGAACTCATCCGCCTTTACGAGCAGGTGAGGGCGGAACGCGCACGGGCCGCGGTTTCGTGACCGTGCCTCCCTGGCGGGCGCAAAGGCGTCGTACTTCCCCCGCGGCACCGGCGGCCGCGGCGGCTGGCAGGAGGGGG
This sequence comes from Bacillota bacterium, assembly GCA_014360055.1. Taxonomy (GTDB): domain Bacteria; phylum Bacillota; class Sulfobacillia; order JACIYH01; family JACIYH01; genus JACIYH01. The sequence continues at coordinate 1,365 of JACIYH010000122.1, forward strand.
CGGAGGATCTTGCCGGGTATCAGGATTACAGTGGAAGGCGGGCGGTTATCGGTGCCGGAGGACCCCATCATTCCCTTCATCGAAGGGGACGGCACCGGCCCGGACATCTGGCGGGCGACGCGGGCGGTCCTCGATGCCGCCGTGGAGCTTGCCTATGGAGGGGCACGGTCCATATGCTGGACGGAGGTGCTGGCCGGGGAGAAAGCCTATCGGGAGACCGGGGAGTGGCTGCCAGCTGAAACCCTGAAGGCAATGGAGGAGCACGTGGTTTCCATCAAGGGCCCCCTCACCACCCCGGTGGGAGGGGGTATCCGCAGCCTCAACGTCACTATCCGGCAGGCCCTGGACCTGTACGCGTGTATAAGGCCCGTCAGGTGGTACACGGGCGTGCCGTGTCCCGTCCTGCACCCGGAGAAGGTCGACGTGGTGATCTTCCGGGAGAACACCGAAGACGTGTACGCCGGCATCGAGTGGAAGAGCGGAAGCGCGGGAGCCAGGAGGCTGATCGAGTTCCTGCGCGACGAGATGGGCGTAACGGTGCGTGAAGACTCCGGGCTGGGGATCAAGCCGGTGAGCGAGTTCGGGAGCAAGCGGCTGGTGCGCAAGGCCATCCGCTACGCCCTTGACCAGGGGCGGCGCAGCGTGACGCTGGTGCACAAGGGGAACATCATGAAGTTCACCGAGGGGGCTTTCGCGGAGTGGGGTTACGAACTGGCGCGCGACGAGTTCGCCGGGGTCACGGTGACCGAGCGGGAGGTGGGCGACAGGTACGGCGGCCAGGTGCCCCCGGGGCGGGTGGTCATCAAGGACCGCATCGCCGACAACATGTTCCAGCAGATACTCCTGCGCCCGGAGGAGTACGACGTCATTGCCGCGCCCAACCTGAACGGGGACTACCTGTCCGATGCGGTGGCCGCCCAGGTGGGTGGCCTGGGGATGGCGCCGGGCTCCAACGAGGGTGACGCGGTGGCGGTGTTTGAGGCCACCCACGGCACCGCGCCGAAGTATGCAGGTCAAGACAAAGTGAATCCGGGTTCCCTGATCCTGTCCGGAGTGATGATGCTGAGGTACCTGGGATGGATGGAGGCGGCGGATCTCATCGAGCGGGGGATGGAAGCCACTTTCCGGCAGAAGGTATTCACATACGACCTGGCGCGGCTGGTGGGTGGGGCCACCGAGGTGCGCACGAGCGAATTCGCCGACCGCGTGGTGGAAAACATGCGGCGGGCGAAGGGGGCGTGAGCCGTGGGCGAGGGTTTGCTGGCAAAGCTGCTCAGGGACCACCTGGTGGAGGGCAAGCTGGAGCCCGGCGAGGAGGTTGCCCTCCGCATCGACCAGACCCTGCTCCAGGACGCCACCGGTACCATGGCCTGCCTGGAGTTCGAGGCCCTGGGTGTGCCGCGGGTCAAGGCGGCCCTGTCGGTGATCTACATCGACCACAACATGCTCCAGACGGGGTACGAGAACGCGGACGATCACCTCTTTCTGCAGACGTTTGCTGCCAAACACGGTATCTACCTGTCGCGGGCGGGTACCGGGATCTGCCACCAGGTGCACCTTGAGCGCTTCGCCGTCCCGGGGGAGAGCCTTCTCGGCGCGGACAGCCACACCACCACGGCCGGAGGCATGGGGATGCTGGCCATGGGTGCGGGGGGGCTGGATGTGGCCCTGGCCATGGCCGGCCTGCCGTTCTGGGTGCGCGTGCCCGCTGTGGTGAACGTGCGGTTGAGGGGCCGACTCCTTCCCTGGGTGAGCGCCAAGGACGTGGCCCTGGAGTTGCTCCGGCGGTTGACCGTGATGGGGGGGGTGGGCAGGGCTCTGGAGTTCACGGGACCGGGGGTCGAGACACTGTCGGTGCCAGAGAGGGCGACTATCGCCAACATGTGCACGGAGCTCGGTGCCACGGCGAGCGTTTTCCCCTCGGATACCCGCACGCTGGAGTTCCTCCGCCTGCAGGGGCGGGAGGGCGACTGGAGACCCCTCGCCGCCGACCCGGACGCGACATATGCCGAGACGCTCGAAATTGACCTTTCCACCCTGGAACCTCTGGTGGCGCAGCCGCACCAGCCCGACCGGGTGGTACCCGTGAGGGAGGTGGCCGGCCTGAGGTTGGACCAGGTCATCATAGGGAGCTGCACCAACTCCTCGTACCTTGACCTCATGCGTGTGGCCAGCGTGCTCAAAGGAAGGACCGTTGCTCCCGGTGTGAGCGTGGCACTGGCGCCGGGGTCGCGGCAGGTGCTCTATGCGCTGATCTCCAATGGAGCCCTGGCGGACCTGGTGGCTGCCGGTGTCCGGATTCTGGAGTGCGCCTGCGGGCCCTGCATCGGCATGGGCCAGGCTCCTCCCTCGGGAGGGGTATCGCTGCGCACCTTCAACCGCAACTTCAAGGGCCGTTCCGGGACCCCGGACGCCCGCGTTTACCTGGCCAGCCCCGAGGTGGCGGCGGCATCCGCCCTCACGGGGTTCCTCACCGACCCGCGGGAACTGGGCGATCCGCCGCGGGTTTCGCTCCCCGGGCGGCTTGCCCTGGACGACAGCATGCTCCTGCCTCCGGCCGCCGACCCGGACTCAGTGGAAGTGCGCCGCGGCCCGAACATCAAGCCGCTACCGCGTGGGGGTGCCCTTCCCCGGGATCTCCGGGGGACCGTGCTCCTCAAAGTGGGGGATGACATCACCACGGACGACATCATGCCGGCGGGACCCCGGGTACTGCCGCTGAGGTCGAACATCCCGGCGATCTCGGAGTACGTGTTCTCGCGCCTGGATGCGGGGTTTGCCGCCCGGGCCCGTGCCGCAGGCGGGGGCATAGTGGTGGGCGGGTCCAACTACGGCCAGGGGTCGAGCAGGGAACACGCCGCCCTGGGCCCCATGTACCTGGGAGTGAGGGCGGTGGTCGCCAAATCATTTGCCCGCATCCACGCCGCCAACCTGGTCAACTTCGGTATACTCCCGCTCGAGTTCGCGGAAGCAGCCGCGTACGAACGCGTCGAGTCTGGAGAAGAGTTGGTG
>JACIYH010000123.1 GCA_014360055.1 Bacillota bacterium
ACTGGGGGTCGCAAATGCCGCTGCCACGGACGGGAGAGTTGGTTTCCGTGTACGGGGAGGTTGCGCGGCCCGGCCCGCCGCGCAACCCGGGCGAATTCGACTACGCGGGCTGGCTGCGCGCACAGGGCGTCGCCGCCATGATATACGTCGACGGTCCGGGGTCTGTGGCCCGCTGGGGGGCGGGCAGGCTGGGTCCGATGGCGAGGGGGGCTGCCTGGCTGCGAGCCCGCTTGCTGGCCGCCGTGCGGGCACACCTTCCCGCCCGGCAGGGCGCGGTGGTGGAGGGCATGGTGCTGGGCCTGCGCTCGGGACTCTCCCCGGAACTGGAGGAATCCTTCCGTCGCTCCGGCCTCACTCACCTCCTGGCGGTGAGCGGCTCCAACGTGGCCCTGGTGGCGGGCGTGATGCGCACACTGCTGGGATGGGCGGGGGTGCGTGCTGCCCTTGTGGGTGCCATCGCCGGAACCTGGGTGTTCGCCGCTACCGCCTCAGGAGGGGCATCGGTGGGGAGGGCCGCTCTCATGGCCACCCTCATGCTGGTGGCGAAGCTGACGGGACGGCCCGCCCACCCGCTCAACAGCCTGGCGGCCGCCGTACTGGTTCTTACCGTACTCAACCCCTGTGCATGGGAGGACCCCGGGTTCTGGCTGTCGGTGGCGGCCACGGCCGGCATCCTGGGTTTGTCCGGCTGCCTCCGACCGCCTGCGGCCGACGCTCCTGCCGCACGCGCGGGGAGAGAAACCGGCCCCGGCGCTTTGCTGCGGCGGGGGGCGAGGGGAGCAAAGGAAGTCCTGGCCGTCACCTGCGCCGCCCAGGCGGCCGTTTTCCCCATCTCCCTGCACTACTTCCAGCAAGCCTGCCTGGTGGCACCCCTGAGCAACCTCCTCGTCTTTCCGCTGGTGGGTGTGATCACGGTGGGAGGTTTGCTGAGTGCGGCCTGCGCCGGTGTGCATCCGGCCCTGGGCTGGCCGTTCCACCCCCTGGGGCTGCTGGTGGAGGTGGTGATCAGGCTGGCCGGGTTCTGGGCCGCCGTCCCCGGGGCGGCGGTAACGCTGCCGGCACCGCGCTGGCCGCACCTGTTGCTCTACTACCTGTTTCTCGGCTGGTGGTGGGAGTGGTTGAGGTGGCCGCTCCTGCCCCGCCGTGGCCCCTGGACGGGTTCGCGGCTGGCGTTGGCCGGCCTCCTCGTGGTGGTGGGTGCAGCCCTGGCGGTGGTGTCGGCACCGCCGCGGCACGTGCTGCAGGCGGTGTTCTTTTCCGTCGGCCAGGGAGATGCCATCCTGCTCTGGCGCCCCGGCGGGCCGGTGGTGCTGGTGGACTGCGGTCCGGTGCGGGAAACCTACGATGCGGGCGTAGACACTCTTCTCCCCTACCTACACAGGCAGGGCATACGGCAGGTGGACCTCCTGGTGCTGACCCACGGCCATGAAGACCATGTGGGTGGGGCGGCGGCGGTGCTGGGCGCCGTGCGGGTGCGCGAACTGTGGCTGGGTGCGGGGGGGGACGGGCGGGCGTGGGGCGGGCACGCGCGGGATGGGCCGCCGACACCCGGCACGGTGGTGAGGCCCGCGGCCGGGCACCGCAAGGTGCTGGCGCCCGGGTGGGAGGTGGAGGTGCTCCATCCCTCGCCCGGCACTGCTGCCACGGACCCCAACGACACCTCCCTCGTGCTGCTGGTGAACTACGGACAGACCAGCCTCCTCCTGGCCGGGGACCTGGAGGAGGAAGGAGAGGGGTTACTGGCCCAGGCAGGGCGGCTCCCCCAGGTAGACCTCCTCAAGGTGCCCCACCACGGGGGCCCGGCTTCCTGTGGCGAGCACTTCCTGCGCCTGGTAAGACCGCGTCATGCCGTGATTCAGGTGGGACCCAACCCGTTCGGGCACCCCGCGCCGGAGACGCTCCGGCGCCTCGAGCGGACGGGGGCGCGGGTGTGGCGGACTGACGTTCATGGCGCCGTGCTGGCACGGACGGACGGGCGCCGGTTGAGCGTGGCCTGCATGATCGCGGGGGCACGCTAGCGGCCGGCGCGAGCTAGCGCGGAGGGGCGGGCGAGGCGCGGATGTAGTAGGCCACTTTTTCCGAGGCCAGCACGGCGTCCACGGAGAGGACGTAATCCTGGTCGCCCACCCGGACCTTGCGACCGTGCAGAAGGTTGTGGAGCAGGTAAGGGTCCAGCTGGCGGATCGGCCTCCCCAGCAGGTGGCGGGTTAACTCCCCGCACTGCCTGGTGATGCCCAGGCGTGCCTCAGGGTCGGCGCAGAGGACCAGGCAGTCGATTTCCCTGACCGTGAGCTGGGCGGGTTCGGCCTGGCTCAGGCTTTCGGCCCGCGCCCTTTCCTGTTCCAGTTCCTGGCGGGTCGCCTCCAGGTCGAGGGCCAGCTGGCGCAGGCGTGTCGAGAAGAAAGGGACCACCAGCCAGGCACCCGCGCAGATCCCCAGCAGGAAGGCACTCACGATCCGTACCGGTCCGCGGACGGAAGCCGCCTTCATTCGCCCCCCACGCCGCGCAGGAGCAGGTATCCCAGGTGGGCCCCCGAGAAGGAGGCCAGCAGATAAAGCAACTGGCGGATCATGGGCCGCACTTCACCCCCCAGGATACCGGCTTCCAGGGTCTGAAAGGTGGCAAACGTCCCCCCCAGAGCGGTGACCATCCCCCAGATCTTCAGGCGGGCCGCGATCTGAGCCAGGGAACGGGAGGGGTGGGGCTCCACCAGGGCCATACCCAGGTATCCCGACACGCTGCCTCCCAGTACTACCCCCAGCGCCAGGAAGAAGGCTTCCGCCAGTTGCGCCACGAACTGCTGCACCGGCACCCCCGTATACTTCTACCTGCCACGGGGTCCCCATATTACCTGCGGGGGTGCGCCCGGTACCGGGGCCGGTCAGCCACGGGCAGCGAGGGGAGTTGGGACCGTGCGGGCACGGGCCAAGGTATGGCTGGAGGACGGCGGCCGGATGGTCTTCGGAGAGGGGGCGTACCAGCTCCTGGCCGGGATCAGGCGTCACGGGTCCCTGAGCGGTGCCGCCGGGGAACTGCGCATGTCCTATCGCATGGCGTGGGGCGTCATCCGCAAACTGGAGGGAAGGCTGGGATACCCCCTGGTGGAGTCCCGGGTGGGGGGGGAGGAGGGGGGCGGGACCGTCCTCACGCGGGCGGGAGAGGACCTGCTCGAGCGTTTCGCAGAACTTCAGCGCCGCGTGGACGGGTGCGCCCGGGCGGCTTTCGCGGAATTGTTCGGAGGAAGTGCCGGCCCCACGGATGGAGGGCCCGCCTCCCCCGACGTAGGCCCGGGCCCCCTACATGAGGCCCGGTCTCCCCGGATGTAGGGCCCGGCCCCGCGGATGGAAACGCCAGTCCCTGCGGGTGGAAACTCCAGCCCTTGGGGTTGGAGTAGCAGGAATCCCACGGGGAGGGAGCGAATGGGGAAAGCGATATGTTTGCGCCAGCATAGCGGGGAGGGATAGCGGGCATGGCGGTGGTTGCACAGAGGCGTACGGGGGGAGCGGTGGTCGACCGCGTCGCGGTCCGAGGGCGAGGAACCCGGGTCGGGCGTGCCGTGGGACGTGCCCGTGGAAGTGCCCTGGGGCGCGCCGCGGGACGCGCCGGGGGACGCGGCGGAGCGGGCACGGCTTTCCTCGTGATTGCCATGACAGTCCTCCTGGTGGCAGGCGCTGCCTGTTCCAAAGCCGACAAAGAAGTGATCCTGGCCACCACCACCAGCACCCAGGACAGCGGGCTCCTGGACGTGCTGGTTCCCCAGTTCGAGAAGAAGACGGGGTACCAGGTGAAGGTCATCGCGGTGGGCACCGGCCAGGCCCTGGCCATGGCCAAGGAGGGCAACGCCGACGTGGTGCTGGTGCACGCTCCCGCCGCCGAGAAGGAAGCGGTGGCTCAGGGATACTGTGTGGACCGGCGCCTGGTCATACACAACGACTTCATCATCATGGGTCCACCATCCGACCCCGCAG
>JACIYH010000124.1 GCA_014360055.1 Bacillota bacterium
TAGTTGAGGGACGGGGGCGGGGTCGCCCCCGGGGCGGGCTGCGCGCGCCCCGGGGACAGCCCGGGGCCGTAGAGCCTGGGGCGGGGGAGTCCGGGGCCGGGAGCCCGGGGCCGGGGACTCCGGGGTGATGCCTGCCTACCCGTTTTGCGTGCCTCCGAGGGAACTGCGACGTGTGGTGCCGGGGGGGCGGCGGGCGAAGCTGGTCATGCCCCTGCCGGTGGGGCCGGAGGGGCAGCCCCTGCCGCCGGGGGAAGTCGTACATACGGAGGGGGTGCTTCTTTCCCCCCACACGGTGCAGGGGCTGGCCTTGCCGCCGGCAGAGGCGGTCACCTGGCTGACGGCCCCCGGCCGGGTGGCCGGGCAGGAAGCCGGGGGACTGCTTTCCCCGGGCGATGACCTGCGGGTGTGGGCGCGGGCGGCCCTGCTCACCCTGGAACTCCTGGGGCGCGAGCGCTTCGTACCCGTGCTGGAGAGGGACGAGGCGGGCACCTACCGGGCGGTGTGGCGGCTCCTTCCCTTCACGGCGGGGGATGCCGCTCGTATCAAGGCCCTTTCCGCGGCTTTGCCCGGTGTGGCCCTGGCCGTGGCGCCCGCCGGCTGGTCGGCGTACCGCGTCGTGGCCGATTTCCTGCAGGCGTGCGCGGATGGCTGCATCCGGGCCTGGCTGGGCGGTGACGGTGAGAGGGCGGAGGTGTTGCCCCTGGGGAAGCTCCCGGCCGCGTTGCGTGACAGGCTGCGCGGTGCCGGGCGGCAGGGGCGGTTGCTCGCCCGCTGGCTGGCGGGCCTGGTCACGCCCGGCGGGCGGGTGAGCGGTGACGAGCGGGAACTGGAGGAACTGGCGGGCCGCGTCGCCTCGTGGCTGGAACCGGTCTGGGGGCAGGGGGGACCTTTCCGCACCTGCTTCCGCCTGGACCCGCCGGAGGAGGTTGACCCCGACGGCCGGGCTGAGGCGGGCGATGGTCGGTGGGCGCTGCGGTTCTTCCTGCAGGCGAACGATGATCCCAGCCTGCTCGTGCCGGCGCGCGAGGTGTGGGCGGGTGGGGCGGATGTACTCGCCGGGGGTGCTGCGCAGCCTCAGGAGAGGTTGCTGGCCGACCTGGCGCGGGCGTCCCGCCTCTTTGCGCCCGTGGAGCGGGGGCTGGCTTCACCCTGTCCGGAGGAGTGTCTGCTGGAGGTGGAAGAGGCCTACCGCTTCCTCACCGAGGGGGCTCCGCTCCTGGAGGAGTATGGGTTCGGGGTGCTCCTGCCCGCCTGGTGGGCGAAGGGCCCGGGGCGCCCGCGCCTGGTTGTGCAGTTGCGGGTGCGGCCGGCGGCGGGCGGGGCCAGGAGCGGTATTCTGGGTATGGACTCCCTGGTGGAGTACGACTGGCAGGTGGCCCTGGGTGACGACACCCTCGACCCGGAGGAGTTCCGCCGCCTGGCGGAACTCAAGGTCCCCCTGGTGAAGGTGCGGGGCCAGTGGGTGGAACTGAGGCCGGAGGAGATCAGGGCCGCCCTGGAGCGGTGGGAGCGGCGCGCCGGCCGCATGCGGCTCGGGGAGGCCCTGCGCCTGGGGCTGGAGGGTTCCCTGCCTGGCGGGGTGCCGGTGTCGGTGAGGGCGGAAGGCGATCTGGCCGGTCTCTGGGATGCCCTTCCCGAGGCCCGCTTCTGCGAACTCCCCACTCCGGCCGGGTTCCGGGGGGAGTTGCGGCCTTACCAGGTCAGGGGTTACTCCTGGCTGGCCTTCCTGCGGCGCCTGGGGATGGGGGCCTGTCTGGCCGACGACATGGGACTCGGGAAGACCATCCAGCTCATCGCGCTGCTGCTGCACGAACGGGAGCAGGGCCTGGCCCGGGGACCCACCCTGCTCGTGTGCCCCACCTCGGTGCTGGGCAACTGGGAGAGGGAGGTGCACCGTTTTGCCCCTTCCCTGCGGGTCATGGTGCACCACGGGCCCGAGCGGGCGGCCGGGGAGGAGTTCGCCCGGGCGGCGCGCGAGCACGACCTGGTGATCACCTCCTATCCCCTGGTGGCCAGGGACCTGGACACCCTGCGGGTGGTCGAGTGGGAGGGGGTGGTGCTGGACGAAGCCCAGAACATCAAGAACCCCTCGGCGCGGCAGGCCCAGGCCGTGCGGGAACTGCGCGCGACTTATCGCGTGGCGCTCACGGGCACCCCGGTGGAAAACCACCTGGGCGAACTGTGGTCCATCATGGATTTCCTCAACCCCGGCTACCTGGGACCGGCCGCCCGCTTCCGGGAAACCTTCGCCATCCCCATCGAGCGTTACGGCGACAGCGAGAGGGCGGCCCGCCTGCGTCGCCTGGTGGGTCCCTTCATCTTGCGGCGGGCCAAGTCAGATCCCGGTATCCTGGACGACCTTCCCCCCAAGCAGGAGGGCAACGTGTACTGCCCGCTCACCCGCGAGCAGGCCACCCTCTACGAGGCAGTGGTACGCGAGATGCTGGAGCGGGTGGAGGAGTCCGAGGGGATACAGCGCAAGGGTCTCATCCTGGGCGCCCTCACCCGCCTCAAGCAGGTGTGCAACCACCCCGCCCACTTCCTGGGGGACGGCAGCCGGCTGGAAGGCCGGTCGGGCAAGCTGGAACGCCTGCGCGAGATGCTGGAGGAGGTGCTGGCCTCCGGAGACCGCGCCCTGGTGTTCACCCAGTTCCGCCAGATGGGGGCCCTGCTCCGGCAGTACCTGGAGGAGACCTTCGGGGTGCCGGTGCTCTTCTTGCACGGCGGGGTGCCGCGGTCTGAGCGGGACCGCATGGTGGCGGCGTTCCAGGCCGCCCGCGCGCGCGGGCCCCGCCTGTTCGTCCTCTCCCTGAAGGCGGGAGGGGTGGGTCTCAATCTCACGGCTGCCCGCTTCGTATTCCACTATGACCGCTGGTGGAACCCGGCGGTGGAGGACCAGGCCACCGACCGGGCCCACCGCATCGGACAGACGGGGCCCGTGCAGGTGTACCGGCTCATCTGCCAGGGCACGCTGGAAGACCGCATCGCCGAACTCATCGAGAGCAAGCGGGCGCTGGCCGACCGGGTGGTGGGGAAGGGCGAAAGCTGGTTAACGGAACTGTCCACCGAGGAGATCCGGCGGCTGGTAGTCCTGGATCGCAGGGCGGTGGTGGACTGACAGTTGTTGCGTTGGGCTGCGTGTGGGGCGGCGGCGCGGGAGGGGCGGCCGCCGCGGCGGTCCGCAGATAGCGAGGAGCGGGGGGATGCAGCAGGTGGGCAGGAAAGGCGAGTTCGGGTCGGAGTGGTGGGCCAGGCGGTGGCTCCAGACCCTGGAGTCCCTGGGTTGGGCCAGCCGCCTGCAGCGGGGGCGGTCTTACGCCCGCGCGGGCCGCGTGCTGGAGATCGGGGTGACCCCAGGCCAGGTCACGGCCCGGGTGCAGGGGTCCCGCCCGCGCCCCTACACGGTCAGGATCTCGGTGCGCCCGCTCACCGATGAGCAGTGGGAGCGCGTGCTCGACGCCCTGGCGGAACGGGCTTCCTTTGCCGCCCGCCTGCTGGCGGGTGAGATGCCACCGGACATCGAGGAGGCCTTCCGGGCGGCCCGCTGCAATCTGTTCCCGGCTTCCTCACGCCAGATCTCGACCTCCTGCTCCTGTCCGGATTGGGCCAACCCCTGCAAGCACATCGCCGCCGTTTACTACCTGCTGGGCCGTGAGTTCGACAGTGACCCTTTCCTCATGTTCGTCCTCC
>JACIYH010000125.1 GCA_014360055.1 Bacillota bacterium
CCTTACCGTCCCCAATCCTCTTGCACAAACAGCGCGGCCCGGTGAACTCCGGGCCGCCGGTCTTGCCGTGATTCCCAGCTTCTCATACACAGCGCCACGGGGCGAGGCACTCAGGTTGTCGCCCAAGCGGTGAGGACGCCCAGGGCGGCCCCTGCCAGGGCCTCCAGCGGGCTGTGTCCGAGCAACTCCCGCAGGCGGGCGGGAGGGACGGCGCGCCCGCGGTAGAGGTCTTCAAGTATCTTGTTCAGCACCTCGGCATGACGGCCCACCGCCTGCCGCACGCCTGTGGCGTCATACACCACGATAGATGCGAATACCAGGGCCACTGCAAAGAGGGGACTTTCCCACCCCACCGTGCGCCCGGTGGCGGCGGCCAGGGCAGACACAAACGCCGTGTGGGAACTGGGCATGCCCCCGGCCCCCACCAGGCGGGCCACATCAAAGCGACGCTGCCGGAGGAGCACCAGCAGGAATTTCACGAACTGGGCGGCAACCCAGGCGAGCAGGCTCGCCCGCAACACTATATTCGCCAGCAGTGCTGACAACTCCGATCTCACCACCAACTCCGTCCCCTTCAGGGGGCTCTCAGGCTCTCACCTTATCGAACCTCTGCCGCCTCGTCAAGCCTCGCCCCTTAAGTTCGCACGCTTGCCCGGCGGTGCCCCGGCCCGGCTGCGCCTGTCATCACTGCAGGCGTGCGGCTTCTACCAGGCCGCGGAAGATGGCCCGCATGGGCTCCCGTTCAGGCATGCGCTCCGGGTGAAACTGCAGGCCCAGTATCCACCCCTCCCTGGCTTCGATGGCTTCGATCACCCCATCGGGAGCGCGGGCTGATACCCGGAATCCCGGGGCCAGATCCCGTACCGCCTGGCGGTGAAAGGAATTGACAGGCAGTTCCTCGCCGGGCGGCCAGCCCGTGAGCCGGGCGAGCATGGTATCCCCTTCTATTCGGATAACATGGGAGGGAATCTCTCCGGGCCGGGGCCACTGCTGGTGGTCCAGGGCCCCCGGGTATTCGGCGGCCAGGCTCCGGTAGATGCTTCCCCCGCAAACTTCGTTGATCATCTGCATGCCGCGGCAGATGCCCAGCACGGGCAACCCCCGGCTGACGGCCGCCCTGATCCAGGCACGGTCGGAATCGTAGCGGACCGGGTTTATGTCCCGGAGGCCGGGAAGAAGCGGCTGCTGCAACATGCGACCGGGCAGCCGTGCTCCCCCCGTCACCACCAGCCCCTGCAGGCGCTCCAGCAGGGCGGGAACGTTGTCATCGGCCAGCACGGGCAAGAGCACCGGCAGGCCCCCCGCCTGCTCCACCGCCAGGGCATACTCCTGGCGCAGGTAATACATGGCCGTCCCGGGCACCAGCCCCTCCTCGTCACCCGGGTCGGAGGAAACCGTCACACCGATTAGCGGCTTCAATACCAGCACCTCCCGCAGCGCACGTCCCGGACCCGCTTCCGCCCCGCAGTGCACATCCCGGGCTCACCCCGCCCCGGGGCACCCCGCGCCGCACCGCCACCTGCCGCGGACCTTTGCGGCGCTGGCGCGGGGTTCAGGCAGTGTCCTCGCCGGGAGCGTAAAGGTGGCAGGCGACCCGGTGGGCGGACGGACCCTGCCCGGCTACGGTGATGAGGGCGGGGACTTCAACGTCGCACCCGGGCTGGCGGCGGGGACAGCGGGTGTGGAACCGGCACCCCGGAGGGGGTTCGATGGGTGTGGGGACGGTACCTTCAAGGATGATACGCTGGCGCCGGTGCCGGCGGTCGACGCTGGGGATGGCCGAGAGCAGGGCCTGCGTGTACGGGTGGAGGGGGTTGCCGAACAGTTCCGCGGTGGGAGCGGTCTCCACCACCCGGCCCAGGTACATCACGGCCACCCGGTGACTGACGTGAAAGACCACGCTGAGGTCGTGGGCGATGAACAGGTAGGCCAGTCCCAGGTCGGCCTGCAGGTCCTGCAGCAGGTTCACGATCTGGGCCTGCACGGAAACGTCCAGGGACGACAAGGGCTCGTCCGCCACCACGAACCGGGGGTGCATGGCCAGGGCCCGCGCCACCCCAATGCGCTGGCGCTGTCCGCCGCTGAACTGGTGGGGGTACTGGTCGATGTGCCGCTCGTTGAGGCCCACCCGCCGGAGCAGCGCTATGGTCTCCGCCTCGCGGTCGGCCAGGGGGACCCCGCGCTGGGCGAGCGCCACCCCGATGATCTGGCGCACCGTGTGGCGGGGATTGAGAGAACTGTACGGGTTCTGGAAGATTATCTGGGCCTCGCGCCTCAGGGTACGCGGGTTCAGACTCCGCCGTCCCCACAGGGGCTGGCCGTCGAACCACACCTGCCCGGCCGTGGGCGGGTACAGTCCCACCACGGTGCGGCCGAGGGTACTCTTGCCACATCCCGACTCGCCCACCAGGCCCAGGGTCTCCCGGGGGTAGATCTCCAGGTCGACCGCATCCACCGCGTGCACCGTCCGGTCACGCGCACCTGCCAGGGCACGGGCCAGCAGGGTGGACCGCAGCGGAAAGTGCTTGGTAAGGCCACGCGCCTCCACCAGCGGCCGCCCGTTTCGCTCGGGCACCGTCCCTTCAGACCGCATCGACTCACGCACCGTCCCTTCGGGCCGCGCTGGCCCGGGCACAATCTCAGGCACCAGCAAGGGCGGCACCACCTTCCGCGTACCCCAGGCAGCGCACCACCCGGACCCCGTCGAGCGTCACCAGCGGCGGGGCCGTGCCCGCACAGGCGTCCACCCGCCGGTCGCAGCGAGGGTAGAAGCTGCACCCGGGTCCCAGGTGGGCCAGGTCGGGCACCACGCCGGGGATGGGCACCAGCCGCCGCCTCTCGGTCAGCCGGGGGATGGAGCGCAGGAGCCCCCGGGTGTAGGGGTGAGCGGGGTCCTCCAGTACGGCCTCGGCGGTACCCCATTCCACGATCTGCCCGGCGTACATGACGGCGATCTCCTGGCAGAACTCGGCCGCCACCGCCAGGTCGTGGGTCACCAGGATGATGGCGGTTCCCCGTTCCTCGTTGATGCGCCGCATCAGGTCCAGGATCTGGGCCTGGATGGTGACGTCGAGGGCGGTGGTGGGTTCGTCCGCAAGGAGCAATGCCGGCCGGCAGGCCAGGGCGATGGCTATGAGCACCCGCTGCTGCATCCCCCCGCTGAACTGGTGGGGGTACTCCAGGTGGCGCGTCTCCGGGGAGGGGATGCCCACCTCCCGCATGAGGGCCAGCACCATCTCCCGCTCCCGGCGGCGATGGTCCCCGAACAGCTTCCGGGGGTACCCGGGGATCAGCCCGTGCACCCGCAGCGACTCTGCGATCTGGTCCCCCACCCGGTAGGCGGGATTGAGGGTGGACATGGGGTCCTGGAACACCATGGCGATGTCCCTGCCCCGGATGGCCCGCATCTGGGCCGGGGACTTCCTGAGCAGGTCCTGCCCCTGGAACCAGATCTCGCCCGCTACCACCCTGCCCGGGTAGGGCACCAGCCGCATGATGGAAAGCAGGGTGGCGCTCTTGCCGCACCCCGACTCCCCCACCAGTCCCAGGATGCCGCCCCGCTCGACCCGCAGGGAGACGTCGCGCACCGCCTGCACCTTCCCCTTCTCCGTGGG
>JACIYH010000126.1 GCA_014360055.1 Bacillota bacterium
CGTGAGTAAGGCGGCGGCTTCCGCCCGACCGCAGGCGGTGGGTGAGATCCAGGATGGCCAGGGATCCGTCCTTGGCCGTGTTCACCAGGATCACGGCCAGGAAGAATTTCCACACCACCCACAGGGGGAAACCCTCTTCGCGATCCTGGGGGGTGACGTGCTCCCTGCCCTGGAGCAGGTTGGCCATGGCTGCGGCGCTGCCCCGGTGGCACTCACCGCACATGGCGCCCGCCTGCTCGACGGTCCCGGTGGCGGGCCCGGCGCCACTCGCCAGCGCCACCCCTGCGCCCGCCGGGGACGCGGCCGTGTTGCCGTTGACCGGCGAAAGGTGCCCGTGACAATCCGTGCACAGGGGCGCCCTCTCCGAGCCCAGCCGGTAGGCCGAACCGTGGAAGCTGTAGTAGTAGCTGGCCTCTTCCTTCTCGTGGCAGGAGGCGCAGAAGCCCACGGCGTTATCCCGGTTGATGGGCGAAGCCGGGTCCGCAGCCGGCACCACCTCGTGGATGGGACCGTGGCACTTCTCACAGCTGAGGGGATCGGGGTGGCAGGACACCTTGCCCTGCCCGAAATCGTACCCCTGGTGGCAGCTCACGCAGGTCTGCAGGGTCAGGGTGCGCAGTTCCTCACCCAGGGCCACCCGCCCGTGATCGAACCCCTGAAACTGGGGATGGCACGAGTTACACGATTCCTTCCCGTGGGGGGATGCCTGGTACTTCTCGGGATCCACGTACAGATCTATCTCTCTGTCACCATCAAAGGTGCTAAGCCCCTGCTGCCCGTGGCAGCCCAGGCACAGCTCGTTGTCGGCCTGGGCCAGGGCGGTCCCCCCGCACGACAGCATGACCACCACCAGGGCCAGGCCCGTCAGTGCGACCAGCACCACCGGCATCCCCGCCAGTACCAACCTCGCCCGGCCCCCCGCAGGGCCCGCAGGCACTCTCATCTCAGCCACCTCCAGGCAGCCGGGGAGGTGCCCGGGGGAACCACCGGCCCGGGCACCGGGCGGGAAGGGAACCCCGGGACGTCCTCCCCCGGCTGGAACCCGAATCCTCCTACTTCGTAAGTGCCTCCTCCAGCCACTGCCGCGCCACCCGCAGCATCTCTGCCGTGTAGGCAGGGTTGTGCATGCCGCGGGAAGCATCGGCTTCGGCGAAGGAGATGTTGGTGAACGCCTTATCACGCAGTTCCTGAGCCGCCTTCACGTCGAAGCCCATGGCCTGGCGATCCTTGATGCGGGCGTCCACCCGGGCGAGCAGGTCCCTGAGTTCCTTGACCTGCTTGTCAAACTCCTGATGGAGCCCCTCGATCTTCTCCACGGTCATGGTCTTGTGGCAGGCGTCGCAGGAATCCAGCTCCACCGGCTTGCCCTTCTGGACCATGGTGAACTTGGGCGTCCCGACCTTGAACAGGTGGTTGCCCGCCACCATGTGGCAGTCCACGCAGGAGGCCGTCTTGGCCGCGGGCATGCTGGGCACGCCGATAGCCCCCACGCCCAGCCACATCTCCTTCTGGGGGTGGTGGACCTCCTTGCCGGCCGGGAAGGTCTCCGCCTTCAGTTCACCGGTGTGGCACTCGATGCAGGTCTCCTGCGCGTCCTTGCGCAACTGGGCCTCGTGGTCCCGCTTGTGAGGATCGTGGCACACCACGCAGGTGATCCCCACCCGGTCACCCTTGAGATCCCCCTCGC
Source organism: Bacillota bacterium (assembly GCA_014360055.1). GTDB lineage: Bacteria > Bacillota > Sulfobacillia > JACIYH01 > JACIYH01 > JACIYH01. The sequence goes on from JACIYH010000126.1 coordinate 1,688, forward strand.
GGAAATCCTTGAGGGTGGGCACCGGCTGCCCCTTCTCCTCGGCCAGTCGCACGGTGGCGGAATGGCACTCCATGCAGCTGTCCTTGTAGAAGGGCTGATCGACCATGCTGGCGAAGAACGAGTAATGCCCGGTCTGCTTGAGCTGGCCCACCTGCCGGTCGCCGCCGTGGCAGGACTCGCAGGCGTCCACGTCCAGCGAGGTCTTGATGTAGGCGGTGTTACCGCCGGTGGCCACGTGCTTGGAGCCGGGCCCGTGGCACGACTCGCAGCTTATGCCGAGTGACACGAAGGTGTTAAGCTGCTTGTCGTAGCCGGTTGTGTGGCACCCCGTGCACGCTCCCAGCCAGGGCGATACCGCGCGGGAGTGCCACTCCTTCTTCTCGATGTCCCACTCTGCGGGCAGGTACTTGTAATCGGCCCCCACGAAGTAGTTCTTGGTCATGCCACCGACCACGAACTTCACGTCGGAGAGCTTGATGCCGGCCCGCGGGTCATCGAAGTTGGCGTTGGTGACTCCAGGACCGGGCTCCTGTACCATGCGGCTGTGCATGGTGGTGCGCCAGTCGGCCACGGCCTGGCTGTGGCAGGTGGCGCACTGCTCGGGCCCCACCACGTAGCTGGCCACACCGGCCAGGGGATCCTGCATCCCCTTCTTGCCCTCCCACACCCTGGCCAGCAACACGGCCGCCTCGGCACGGGTGAGCGTTCGCGCGGGCTCGAACTTGCCTTCGGCCGGGAACAACCCCTTCCTGATGGCCACGGCCACATACCCTGCGGCATCGGCCGGAATGCCGGCACCGTCGGCCAGCCTGCCCAGGACGGCTGCCCGCTCCACCTCCGGAAGCGCCTGTGCTTCCTGTTCCAGGCCCAGGGCCTTCACCGCCACCCGGGCGGCTTCCACCCGGGTGACGCCGTCAGCCGCCCCGAAGGTACCCTGACCGGCCGGGGCCATGAGTCCGGACCGCACCACCGTCTCCACCGTCCGCCAGAACCAGGCCTCTTTGGGCGCATCGGCGAAGGCGGGGAGGTAGGGGGCCACCTCGGGAAGGCTGAAGATGCGCTCCACCATGGCGGCGAACTCGGCCCGCGTGATCTTCGCGTCCGGCGCGAACACCTTGCCGGGCCGGCCCTTGATGACGCCGGCCTCCGCCAGGGTTTCGATGGCCTCGCGGGCGGGGTGGCGGGCGATATCGCGGAACAGGGCAGGTTTAGCCGGCGGCTGGCTGCCGCCCGCGGCCGGAGTTCCCGACGAACCGCCCGAGCTGCCGGCACCGCTGCTGGGCTTGGAGGCCGGCTTGCTGGTGGGGTCGCCCGGGAAGGTGAGGGCCGTGATCTCGGCCAGGTTGCTGAACCCGTCCCGGTCGGAGTCCTTTCCCTCCACCTTGCGGTAATCCATCCCCGCCGCCGCCAGGTCGGCCCCGTACGGGTTGAGCTTCAGGTCGGAGGTGTGGCAGGTCACGCAACCGGCGAGCTTGGAACCTTTGATGTTGGGGTAGGTCGAGACCATGGAGTTCACGTACGACGCCTTGGCGTACACTGTGGCCGCACCCAGCAGGGCCAGGAGGGCCAGTACGGTCAGGAGAGCGATCACCTTCCTCATACTCTTTCTCCCCCCTTTCTCAGTTTAAGTTTGTGAGAGCTTTAACAAAAAGTTCACGGCCGGACATGCCCGCTCCTGCGGCCGCGGCCATCACACTTTTGGGGGGGTCATAAGGGGGCGCTATGGACACTTGGGGCACATGCCCGCCTACAAGCAGGAGACATAGGGATAGTAAGAGAATTTATAGCTACCGTAATGCGTGCCGTGAGCGGGCGGCAGGATTCCCGCCCGCCCGCGCCGGGAGTGCCGGAGACGCCGCCGGGGGAAAGGTGCCCCGTGGAAAGGGGCAGGGGCAATAAACATGAACACATGGCAACTGGA
>JACIYH010000127.1 GCA_014360055.1 Bacillota bacterium
ACTTCGTGGACATGAAGTTGCCGGCCAAGCTGCGCATCGCCCTGGCCTGCTGCCTGAACATGTGCGGTGCCGTGCACTGTTCGGACATCGCCATGGTGGGCATCCACCGCAAGCCCCCGGATGGCAAAAAGGGGCCGACCCGGGGCTTGGTGCCGCCGGGGTGGCCCCTCGCCTGGTCGCCCGCTCCGCCGGACTACTTACCCTTGAGCTTCACGTAGGAGGTGCCGATGTACAGGAACTCGACCCTGTCCTCGCGGGCCAGTTCCCGCACCGCGGCATCCACCAGGGACTTCTTTTCCTTGAGCGCCTGGGCGATGTCGTGGCTCTTGGCCTTGTCCACCTTCGCCAGGTACTCCAGCACCCGGGCCTTCAGTTCCTCGCTGGCCGCCTCGGCCATGGTACCATCTCCTTAACCCGACGCCACCACCGGGCGCCGCATCCGCCCGCGGGCAGGTCGCGCTTACCACTTGAAGGTGGCTGCGGTGCGGAAGGTGGGGATCGCGAAGGTGAAGTCGTCGATGTGCTTGTCGGTGAAGGGGATCTCCGCCAGTTCGAAGAACCGCTCCCAGCCTATGCGCTCGATCCACTCCCCGTAACGCTCGCCCTGGCGGGCATTCCGCGCCCACACCTCCACCAGCTTGCGCACGGCGGCGGTGACTTCCGGCCACCGGGGCGGGTTGTTGGGGAGGTACGGGATAGCCAGGCGCGAGAACATGGGAGGAGTGCGGGCATTGGACACCTTGCCGCCCACGAAGATGGCCACCCCGTCGTTCTCGGGGTCGGCGATCTTCATGCCCGGGCACATGGTGTAGCAGTTGCCGCAGTACATGCAGCGCTCCTCGTTGACCTCCACGCTCTTCAGCTTGGGGTTGGGCCGGATGGCCGCCGTGGGGCAGCTGGCGATGAGGGTGGGGATCTCGCACTGCTTGGAGACGATGTCGTGCTCGATGACCGGGGGCTTGCGGTGGATGCCCACCATGGCGATGTCCGAACAGTGCACGGCGCCGCACATGTTCAGGCAGCAGGCCAGGGCGATGCGCAGCTTGGCCGGCAACTTCATGTCCACGAAGTACTCGTACAGGTCGTCCATGACCGCCTTCACGATGCCCGAGCCGTCGGTGGCCGGGGTGTGGCAGTGGATCCAGCCCTGGGTGTGGATCATGTTGCTGATAGAATTGCCGGTACCGCCCACCGGCCAGCCCTTCTCCTTGAGTTCCCTCAGGAGGGGCTCCACCTTGTTCTTATCCGACACCAGGAACTCGATGTTGTGCCGGCTGGTGAAGCGGAGGTAGCCGTCGCAGTACTTGTCGGCCAGGTCGCAGATCTCGCGCACCCGGTCCACCGTCATGAGGCGGGCGGAACCCACCCTGACGCTGTAGATTTCCGCGCCCGACTCGGCCACGTGGCGGAGGACGCCCGGCCGGAGGATCTCGTGGTACTTCCACCGCCCGTAGTTTTCCTTGATCACGGGCGGGAGCATGTCCTTGAAATAGGGAGGCCCTATATCAGTCCGCGACACTTTTCTCACCCCTCGGGATTGTCAGCATCAGTGCCCGGAGACCTGCCACGGGCTGCCCCATTGTTGGGCTGCCCGGCCGGGGTTAACCCTGCTCCTTGTGGCCGTTGCCCTCAAGCTCCTCCGGCCACCAGAAGTAGTAGGGGTTGGCCCGGGGCCGGAACACCATCTGCGGGGCCGGCGGCAGGCCCACCGCCCTCAGGAACTCCCGCATGCCCTTGCGGTAGATGAGTTCGCCCACGCGCTCGCGCGTCTTGGCGTTCTCATCCCACCACTCCCAGATCCGGCGCAGGAGGTCCTTGAGTTCCTCGTAGGGCGGCTCCAGCTTCATGAAGGGGACGATCACCCACGACAGGAAGGCCGTCTGCAGGATGGTGGCCTTGCCGCCGATGAGGAGGGTGGCGCCCCTCTCCACGCCCGGGCACAGGGCCTTGGGCATCATGTTGATGCAGTGCATGCACCGGTTGCACTCTTCCGCCTTCAGACCCAGTTCTTTCTTTTCGGCGTTCCAGGAGAGGGCACCGGTGGGGCACCTGTTGACGACGGCCCGCTCCACGTCCAGGCCCCCGTCCGCGTACTCCCGAACGGCTTCCCGGTCAATGCGGATGGAGTCCCGCCAGGTGCCGATCACCGAGAGGTCGGCCCGGGCGACGGCCGCCACGCAGTCGTTGGGGCAGCCGGCGATCTTGAGCTTGAACTTATAGGGCCACATGGGGCGGTGCAGTTCGTCCTGGAACGTGTTGGTAAGATCGTGACAGATATCCAGGGTGTCGATGCACGCCCACTCGCAGCGGGCCGGGCCCACGCAGGCGCTGGGCGTACGCAGGTCCGAGCCCGACCCACCCAGATCGAACCCCGCCTCGCTGAGGGCGTCGAAGGCGGGCTGCAGGTTCTGGGTGACCGTGCCCAGCAGGATGATGTCACCGGTGGAACCGTGGAAGTTGGTGAGGCCGCTGCCGTACGCCTCCCAGATATCGCACAGCTGCCGCAGCTTCTCGGTGGTGTAGAACCAGCCGCTGGGCTGGTTCACCCGCATGGTGTGGAACTCAGCCACGTTGGGGAAAACGTCACCGACATCCGAATACCTGCCGATTACTCCTCCCCCGTATCCTCTCACTCCCACGATACCGCCGTGTTTCCAGTGCCCCTTCTTGTCCCGATAGGACATCTCCAGCTGCCCCAGGGCATCCTGCACGGCGGGCTTCCGCTGGGCGAGCTTCTTCATGTCGGTCACGAAGCTGGGCCAGGGGCCCTTCTCCAGCTCGTCCAGCAGCGGCGTCCTGGACTCCGCCATCCAATCACCCCCGTCTCCTGTTCCTGCGGGCACCCACTGGCGCCGAACATCGAAGATAGTATTTTCGCTCGCGCTAGTGGGACCCGGCCATACTTATTCACCATCGGGAGCCCGGAATCCTCTCTTCGGCGCCCGACTCCCGCGAAAAAGTTCACACGCTCACAAACCGCAGCACGGGCGTCAGGCCCGCAGGCCGTGGCGGAGTATCTCCCAGTACATGCGCAAACGATGGGCGAAGCCGGCCCAGAACCCCAGTTTCTCCTCCTTCATGACGTGGGTCAACCCGGGCAGGGGCACCTGCTTCACACGCAGGTGGTGGCGGCTGGCATGGCGGGTGAGGGCCACCTCCACCCCGTAACGGGTGAGTTCCACCGAGGGCAACCCTTCGATCACCCGCCGTGGCATGGCCCGCAGGCCGGAGAGAAAGGGGGTGATGGCCTGGGCCAGGTCGGTGGCGAGGCGGCCGCCCCGGAATGTGCCCACGGTCATGTCCGCCTCACCCTGGATGACCGGAAGCAGGAGGTCGGTGACGTGCTCCTCCCGCAGGCCCACCAGGTCGGCATCCAGGAAAACCACAAAATCGGCGTCGGTGGCCGCCACCCCGGCCGCCATGGCGGCTCCCTTGCCCCGGTTGGGCTGCAACTCCACCACCTTGACCCCGAAGGAACGCGC
>JACIYH010000128.1 GCA_014360055.1 Bacillota bacterium
CGCAGATGGCATCCACATCGTCCAGGCTGGCGATCCTTACCTGATACAAGGTAATCCCCTCCGTTGCTGCCGGATGCCGTCCCGGCGACGGGATACCCGCCCGCGGCGTCTCCTTCGGGACCGTGCGGCCGGTCGGTGGGTTGTCGCTGTCGGGAGCACCGATGTAGCCCAGCCGCGGCATCTCCTTGCGGGGCCGTGCACCGGTCGCTGAGGCTCGCTCATGCCCCGTATAGCTTATAGCAGTGGCGGCAGGGGGCCGGTGGCGGCGGCGGTGCCGGGGGCGTCGCGGAGGGGGAGAGGGTGGCGTCCAGGAGGTATCCCAACTGGCCCCATTGCTGGCGGCGGGAGAAGGCGCTGCGGAAGGAGCGGGCGGGGCGCGACTGCCAGACCCGGGGAACTCCCCCTGAGACGTCACCGAAGGTAAGGCGGCGCAGGTGCTCGTGCGTGCCCTCGAAAAAACGCGGGAAGCCGTCGCGGCAGGGGAGGGCCAGGTAAGCACAGGGTGCCGCCTGCCCGTCCACGGTGATCCAGAGGTTATGCACGGGGTCGGCCGCGCATACCAGCACGTCATCCCGCAACCGGGATTCGTAGACGTGCACCTTCACGCCCAGTTCCTCACCTCTCCGCATCGCCTCGCTAACGAGGTCGGACACGCGGGGGTCCGGTTGCCATCCGAAAGCCCGCAGTCCGTCCAGTTCCGGGGTGGGGATGTAGTCCAGGTGGGGGGCCACCACCTCGTCGGCCCCGACTTCCGCAGCCAGGGAGACCAGTTCGGGGAGTTCGGGCAGGTTGGGCGGCATCAGTTGCATGATGAGCACCACGCGGGGGCGGGGCTTCTGCTCGCACAGGCGGGAAACGTTGGCCGCGATGCGCTCGAGGGAAGAACCCACCCGGAGCGCATCATTGGTGGTCGGGCGGGCGCCCGCCACTGACACCGCCACCAGGTCCAGGCCCAGGCGGCAGGCTTCCCGAACGGCCTCCTCGTCCAGGAGCACGCCATTGGTGGTGAGGGACACCCGGCAACCCGCCTGCTTTAGGGCCGCGGCCATGTCCCAGAGACGCGGATGCAGCAGTGGTTCGCCCCATCCCTGCAGGTGCACCAGTTCTATCTGGCGGGCGTAAGGCAGGATCCCGGAAAAGGCCTCCCGGGAAAGGTGGGCGTTGATCCAGCGGTCGGCCAGGGCGGTACGGGCACAGAAGGTGCAGCGCAGCTGGCACGCCGACGTGACCTCGACCTGCACGATGCGGGGCACCTGCACACCGGCCATCTGCTTCCTCCTTCCTCCCAGAGGTACTTCGACACCAACGTGCGGATTCCCGCGCTACAGTGCTAAACTGGTGGGGGAAGGAGCAGGTGGAAGTGGACTGCCAGGGCGGAGGTGAAGTTGGGAAGTCCGTTCCCGGTGACCAGCAAAAGGGGGAAGTTGTTTGAGAATCCGGGGCTTCGAGTTCAACATGAGGGAACTGGCGGGATCCATGGGGGATTTCGGGACGCTGTTTCCCCTGGCGGTTGGCTACATAGTGTATTGCGGGATGAACCCGGCCGGGTTCCTCGTGATGATGGGCCTGCGTAGAATCATCGACGCAATCCTGTGGGATTACGAGCCCGATTTCAATCCGCCCGGCTACTTCTCGGTCCGTGGTCGTATCGGTGGGGGCCAGCAGAATACCCGTACGCCCCTATGCGGATGTGCCGCGGCACGTCCAGCGCCACCCAGCTTGCCCACCAGGCCATGACGCAGACGCCCCATGGGCGCGGCCCACGCGGGAGAGCGCACTCCGGTTCCGCCTTTCTCCCGGGTGACCTGCTTTCTGCCGGGTCCGTATACTGTTACCGCCCGGCAGGAGGTGCTCGAGTTGGCCGTTCCCCTACCCCGCGACGCGGACGAAGTCCTGGAATGGGTCCGGCAGGGTATGGTGTCGGCCCCGGAGGCCCTGGAGTTGCTCAGCCGCCTGCACGAGCGTCGCGCCGGGGATCCCATGACCCCCGCACCTCTGCTGACGCCGGGACCCGGGTCCCTGCCCGGAACGTCTTCCCGCCCTGTGGCACCCGGGCCGGACCATGCGGGAACCTCGCCGCGCACGGGAGCCACGGCGGTGCGGAGGAGCACCGGCCCGCGGCACACGGCAGCGGCGTTGCGCCCGGCAGCGGCGGAGCCGTGGCCGGGACCGGGCGGGGTGCCCGGCGAGAGGGCGGTCGATGCCCGGCCGTTGGAAGCCATCTGGCGTGAGTTAGACTCCCTGGTGGGGCTCCGGGATATCAAGGAACTCATCCGGGAGATCTACGCCTTCGCCGAGATCCAGAAGAGGCGGCAGCAGGAGCACCTGGCCGCAGAACCACCCGTCCTGCACATGATCTTCCGGGGTAACCCCGGGACGGGCAAGACCACGGTGGCCCGCATCCTGGCCCGCATGTTCAAGGAGATGGGCATCCTGAGTAAGGGCCACCTGGTGGAGGTGGAGCGGGCTGACCTGGTGGGGGAGTACATCGGTCACACCGCGCAGAAGACCCGGGAGCAGATCAAGCGCGCCCTGGGTGGCGTTCTCTTCGTGGACGAGGCCTACTCGCTCGCGCGCGGTGGGGAGAAGGACTTCGGCAAAGAGTCCATTGACGTGCTGGTGAAAGCGATGGAGGACCATCGCGACAGCCTGATCGTCATCCTGGCCGGATACCGGCACGAAATGGACCACTTCCTGCGCACCAACCCGGGGCTCAGGTCCCGGTTCCCCATCCACATGGACTTCCCGGACTATTCCCTGGAGGAACTGGTGGCCATCGCCGAGCAGATGGTGAGGCAGCGCCAGTACGCCCTCAGCCCGGGCGCACGGGCGAGGCTGGAACGCATCCTGGCCGCCCGCCTCCAGAGGGGGGAGGGAGCTACCGGAAACGCCCGGCTGGTGCGCAACCTGGTGGAGAAGGCCATTCGCCGGCAGGCGGTGCGCCTGATCAGTACGGGGCGGTTCTCCCGCGACGACCTGGTGCTGCTCAGCGAGCAGGACCTGGGGGATGAATGAAGGTGGAGTGCATGCTGGTGGGGCGGCCGGGCAGTGGCCGCAGCACTCTGCTCACGGCGCTGCTGCGTTCGTGGGGGTGCCGGAGTCTACCCGTCACTACCTGGTTTCCCGGCGGGTCGGCTTGTCGCTGGCGGTTGCGCCTGCCCGAGGAGGAACGGAAGGTCCACCGCCTCCGCCCGGCCGGAGGATTCCTGGCCG
>JACIYH010000129.1 GCA_014360055.1 Bacillota bacterium
CTGGCCGCCTCCTGCTAGGATTATGCTGACAACATCCTAGGGAGGCGCCACCATGTTCCCCAGGATCATCACTGTCAGGTAGGGTGACCGTACATACCGGTACCTGGTCATCGTGGAATCGTACCGCGAGGGAGGCAAGACAAAGCAGCGCCAGGTCGGCACTTTGGCCTGTCCCGTCTCAGGCTTTTTTGACCTGAACGGACCGGTTCGTCTCACATTGGGTTGACCGAAAGGAAAAGCCCCATGGTGCGGGGAACTTCCTGCTGGGTTCTACCTGGGCCCAGAAAAAGGCAGGACCTCTCGCCACCCTTGACCAGCGCAAGAGGCCTGCCTGCCCAGGTAGAACCCAGAGTCCGTTGATTATCGTAAGCAATCTGGGTTCCAACGTCAACGAATATCGTGCTCTGGTCGATAGATGCCGCTCCGGCGACCGGGAAGCCCTCCGGCTGCTGCCCCGCAGCTGTCCCAACCCCAAGTGCGGGCGCAGGCTCCACGGGCACGGCTGGTCCACAGAGAGAAAGGGCGGCCTCCGGCTCCACAGGGTGCTCTGCCGCAGGTGCAAAAAGACCCACGTGGTGCTCCCCTGGTTCCTCGCCCCCCACCGGCCCCATGAGATGGATCCGGTCGACCAGGCGTTCCGCCTGCGCGTCCAGGGCCACTCCTGGTACCAGGTGGCCGACGCGATCGCGGAGTTTTCGCTTGCCACCATCCGGCGCTGGATCCGCCGCATCCACGACCTGGCGGACAAGGTCGTCGCCATACTCTCCCGCGACGCCAGGCGGCTCGACCCCGAACTGCACCTGGACACCCTCCTGCGACCCTTCACCGGCGACAGGCTGAAACTCCTTGACGCCGCCATCGCCGCGTTCTGGCTGGCCTGCCGGCGCATCGACCCCAGCCTGGACTTCCCCGCCTCAAGGCCCCTGGCATGGTGCAACGTTTACCTCAGCACCGCCGCCCCCGCCACCGGCACCGAGCAGGGTGAGGCTCCCATCTGGCTGTAGCCCACCCCGGGCACGAGGGGGGATTCTGTCCTCTCCCCACCCATGTGCTGCCTTCTGACCCAGCATCAGGCTCCGGCGGAACACAGTGCCTGGGTTAAGGTGACTTCGCTGTTACGGGCAGGAAAGGATCGGCCCCTGCGGACCCCCCTTCCCGGGGGTGCGTGTCCCACACAACCTGAAGTTTTCGGCCGCGGCCCCCCGGTGGTAGGCTCCACGCTGGGAGGCGCCAAGGCGTGGACGACGAGGAACGCAGGGTGGAAGTGGCGCTGTTCCGCTACGGCTGCATCGCCGAGCTCCTGCAGAGGAAGCTCCCCCGGGGCGAGCAGGCCCGCATCCTGGAGCGCCTGGCCAACCAGGAGTGGGAGGCGCCCGGCGGGGAGAAGGTGCGCCTTTCGGTTTCCACGCTCAAGTCCTGGCTGGCCCGCTACCGCAAGGGGGGCTTCGAGGCCCTGAAGCCCAAACCCCGGGAGGACCGGGGCAGGCCGCGGGCCCTGGACCCCGCCCTCATCGAGCGGGCCGCCCAGCTCAAGCGGGAACTCCCCGCCCGCTCCGTGCCCCAGGTCATCCGCATGCTGGAGGCCTCCGGAGCGGCGGCCAAAGGGTCCCTCTCCCGGGCCACCCTGCACCGGCACCTGCGCGCCCTCGGCCTCACCCGCAGGCAGCCGGGGTCGCGCCAGGTCTACCAGCGCTTCGAGCGGGAGGAGCCCGGGGAGCTTTGGCAGATCGACCAGACCGACGGCATCTTCCTCCCCGACCCCAGGCGGCCGGGGAAGTTCCGCAAGACCGTGCTGTTCGTCATCATCGACGACCACAGCCGCTACTGCCCCCACGCCCAGTTCTACCCCGACGGCAAGATGCCGCGCCTCGAGCACTGCATGCGCCAGGCCCTGGCCAAGGCCGGCATCCCGCAGGCCGTCTACGTGGACCGGGCCAAGATCCACGTCTCCCGCCACTTCCGCGCTGCCTGCGCCGCCCTGGGCATCCGGGTCATCCTGGGGCGCAGGAGGAACCCGGCCGGGCGCGGCAAGCTGGAGCGCTTCAACCGGACCGTCGAGGAGGAGGTCTACCCGGAGCTGCGCCTCCTCGTGGCCCGGGAGGAGGTCAAGACGGAGGAGCAGGCCAACCCCTACTTCTGGGCCTGGCTGGAGGAGGACTACCACCGCAGGCCCCACTCGGAAACCGGGGAGCCTCCCCGGGACCGCTACTTCGGCAAGCCGCCCCGCCTGCCCGACCCCGTAGCCCTGGCGAACCTGTTCCTCTCGCGGGTGGAGCGCACGGTGAGGAAGGACGCCACCATCCGCATCGGGGGCAACCGCTACCAGGTCGACTCCGAACTCCGGGACCGGGAGAAAGTCGAGGTGCGCTACGCGCGGGCTCACCGCCCCGGAGACCAGAGAGTACATCGCCCACCACCTCAAGGTGGCGGGACGCACCTCGCCCCTCTTCACGCCGGAGGCCATCGAGGAAATTTTTCAATATGCCCGCGGCATCCCCAGGCGGGTCAACCACGTGTGCACCAATTCCCTGCTCGCCGCCTTCATCGAGCAGAAGGACCTTGTAGACCAAAAGCTGGTATTACGGGTGATCCAGGACCTGAACGGCAACTGACAATTCTACCTGCCGGCTGCCCTCTCCCCTGGGCAGCCTTCTTCGTGGCCCGAAAAGGTTATCTCAATCCGAGACAAGTCGGTCAAAACAATGTGAGACGGTACATGTCCACCGCATAAGCGTAGCGGTTCTCGGTCTGGGATCTGACGCATCTTCGACACTTCCAGCAATAGCCATCAAGAAACCATTGCGGCTGTTCATTTCCGGCTCCGGGACCGCGTCCTTTTGCCACTACGCCGGCCACCCGAGCCCCCGCCCTGGGGCGGCGGCGCTACTTTCAAGGCGCGGAATATCGATTCATGTTCTGCCGTCACCTCTGACCTCACCCAGAAGGAAAATAGGCCCACCTTCACTTCCTGCTTGGTGATCGTGGCCAGTTGCCTGAGCGCTTCCTCACCTGTGATCTTCAGGCCGGCTTCATCGCACATCATCTCTACCAGGCGCAGAAGGGTGTATGCCAGCACGCAGATGGCCACGTGGGCCCTCACCCGCCTCTC
>JACIYH010000013.1 GCA_014360055.1 Bacillota bacterium
GTCCCACCTTAAGGTTGAGAACGCCAGCCGCGGAATATCCCGCCCCCGCGCCGCACCTGCTGTGCTTCATGCCAACTAGGCCGGCGTGGGCGCTGTAGGATGGGAGCTAAACCTGGTGGGCGAGGATGGCTACGGTGCAGGTGAGCGCCCCGGCCACCATGAATACCCTGTGGCTAAGCCAGTTGCCCCCGAACCTCCTGCCCGCTGCAGCGCCTGCTGCGACGAAGAGGGGACAGGCCACCGCCACCGGTAGCACCACGGTGAGCGGAAAGCGCAGCAGGCCCAGGCCGAGGCCCGCCGCAAGTGCATCCAGCGCCAGGGCCAGGCTGAGCAGGGCGGCTTCGCCGGCTTCCAGCCGGCCGGATACGTTGAAGTCCGCCCGGGCCGGGTCGCCCAGCACCTGGAGCAGAGTGCGGAACGGCCCCAACCGCAAGGCAGCCCCGGGTTCCTCGCCGGATTGCCGCGCGATGGTGAGCAGGTAGTGCCGCCAGCCCTGGTATATCTGGCAAGTGCCCACGACGAAGAGAAGCGTTTTCCCCAGCCGGGCGGCCACCACGGCGTCCTGGGGGGTGACGGCAGTGGTTCCGGCCAGGAGGGAGACGGCCATGAGGCCGCCCGTTATGCCTGCCAGCATGAGGTAGGCGGAAAAGGGAAGACGGATCGACTGCACACCGTACGCGACACCTGCCCCCAGGCTGTCGAGGCTGAGGGCAATGGCCAGCAGGAAGGGTAAGACCGCCGGCGCGCCTCATACCCCCGCGTCCAATGTATGACGCGGGCTGCCGGGAGGGGATGCGTGCTGGTGCCCTGAAAGGCCCTACTGCCGCCGGGCGTCGGGGATACGTTTTGCGCAGGCAGCGGTTACGGCTGAGGCGCCGAGGAGGCGAGTTCCCCGGCGCACGCCCGGCACACCTTCAGGCCTCTGTAGTCCCTGAGGTGACTGGTGCTGCCGCAGAAGACACACACCTGCTCGTACCGCTTGAGAATTATTTTATCATCCTCGACGAAGAACTCCAGGGAAGAGTTCTCGTGGATGCCCATCATCTTGCGGAGTTCGGTGGGGAGGACGATGCGCCCCAGTCGGTCCGTACGGCGCACTATGCCCGGTTCCTTCACGCTTGCACCTTCTTTCCTGTCATGGCAGCAGCCGACAAATCTCGACGAAATGCTACCAGCCCGCGTGGTTCCCGTCAAGCAGAGGGCAGACGTGCCGGGCCGCCGGTGGGTATTTGCCGATTCAGCCCTGAGTGATAGGATGCCGGCAGGGGAGAAGTGAAGTGATTGTCAGCGCCAGCAGGCGGACGGACATCCCCGCCTTCTTCGCCGACTGGTTCATGGAGCGGGTGCGGGCGGGCTATTGCTCTTACCCCAACCCATTTAACCCGGCACAGCGGGTCGTCGTTTCGCTCCGTCCTGAGGATGTTGATGTCATTGTGTTCTGGAGCAAGGATCCCCTCAACCTCCTGCCGAGGTTGCCGGGGTTGTCCGCACGCGGGTACCGCTTCTATTTCCAGTTCACGGTCAACGGATACCCCCCCTTCCTGGAGCCGGGGCTGCGACCCCTTGAGCAGATACTGGACACCTTCGCGAGGCTGGCCGATCTGATCTGGCCCGCGCCTGTGGTGTGGCGCTACGACCCCATCATACTGAGCGATGCCACTGGGCCCGATTATCATCGCCGCCGGTTTGAGAGCATCGCCGGCCGCCTTGCCCACTACACCCGCCGGGTGATGATCAGCTTGTTCGACGATTACCGTCGGGCCGGGGCACGGCTGCGCCGCGCCGCCCGGCAGGCCTGTGTGAGGCTCCTGCCCGTCGCCCCCGGGGCACCGGAGGTGGACGCGCTCCTGCGCGACCTGGGTCAGGCGGCGCGCGCCCATGGGCTGGAGGTTTTCAGTTGCGCCGAAGCCGCTGACCTGACCCCCCTGGGTATTCCACCGGGCCGGTGCATCGACGACCAGCTCATTTGGAAGACGCTGGGAGTGCGCGTAAGCGCCAGGAAGGACCGGGGCCAGCGCGCCGCCTGCAGGTGTGTGGAGAGTCGGGACATAGGGGTGTACGGGACCTGCCGCCACGGGTGCGTGTACTGCTATGCCGGTCCCTGCTGACCGGCCGATCATCAGGTCCCGCTGTCCCGAAGGCGTGCGCCTCATCCGCAGTGGACATCAGCGCCGCAACTTCCGGTTAAGTCTCAAGCGTAATGCGAGTATCTGGTGGGAATGCCGGTTGAGAAGCTCGTCGTGGACGGCCAGCTTGCCCTCAATCCTGTCGAGCTTGTCGAGGATTATCTCCCGCGCATCGTACAGGCCCCGGATCTTGTCGATCACTTCGGACTCCATGCGCACTTCCAGCCGGGTCATCCGTTCCTCAAGCCGCGCCTGCCCCTCCTTGAGGTCCTGGATGTCGGCGTGCATTTGCTCGTAACGCTTCCGTAGCTCCTCGTGGCCCTGTCTGAGTTCCTGCTGACCCTCTTTGAGGTCGCGGATATCGGCGCGCATCTGGTCGTAGCCCTGGCGCAGTTCCTGCTGACCCTCTTTGAGGTCGCGGATATCGGCGCGCATCTGGTCGTAGCCCTGGCGCAGTTCCTGCTGGCCCTCTTTGAGGTCGCGGATATCGGCGCGCATCTGGTCGTAGCCCTGCCGCAGTTCCTGCTGGCCTTCTTTGAGGTCCTGAATGTCCACGCGCGTTTCGTCTTGACCCTGTCGCAGCGTTACCAACTCGTCCAGGATTCTGCGCAGCAACTCCTCCACTTCGCGGCACTCCCTTCCCGGTGACTGTCGACCTGGATGATACCACAGGTGAGCCTGGAAGGAAAGGGGTTTCCTGGAGAAATTTGGCGAGTCGTTCTACTTTCAGTCGAAACGTGGTAACACCTTGCCGGGGCACCCGGCTTTGCGGGGCAGGTGGGCACCCTGCGGGCGGCGAGTTGGGCGGGGCAGGTGGGCACCCTGCGGCTGGCGAATTGGCCGTGGCAGGAGTGTCAGTGTTGGCGGCACGCTAGGAGTGGTAAGTGATCAAAGCTGCCGGGTTGGGGGTGGGGACGTGCAGCGGCTGGTGCTGGGATATGTGCTGGCCGTGGGCGCTGTGGAGTTCTTCGCCTACAAGATCCTCGATCCCTTCTACCTCCAGTTCCTCACCACCGGGCGCGGCATAGGCCTGACACCCGCGCAATTCGGCCTGTTCGTCGCCCTGGGTGGCTGGGCGACCATGGCCGTGGACTACCTTACCGGTGCCCTGGCCGATAAGGCGGGGCGGCGGCTGTGCTGGGCTCTCTCCATGTTTGTGTACGCGGGCGCCATGTTCTGGCTGAGCCGCGTGACCACCTTCGCACAGGCCCTGGCGACTCCCCTGCTGCAGGGACTCTCCTGGGCGCTCGTGAGCGGTTCCCGGGAGGCGTGGCTTTACGACCACGTGGGCCGCGAGGGCACGCGGCGGGCTATGGCCTCTCTCTATCTATGCTCCGTTCCCCTTACTGTGGCCGCGGCCGCGCTGGCCACCTGGTTGGGAATGTGGGCGGGCATCCGGCTGCCCATCGCCCTCACGGGATTCATCATGCTCGCGGTGGGCTTCCTCGTGCTCACTTTTCCGGAGAACTACGGGAGCCGGGAGCGGAACTGGCCGGTCGTTTTGCGCAGCGGCCTGCGCCAGTTCCTGGCCGGGCGGGCCCTGCAGCTCATTGCCCTGCAGAGTTTCTTCATGACACTGCCCGTCTGGATCAATTCGGCCTGGTGGTTCACCTTTGTGGTGCAGGAATGGGAGATGAAGGTGGCGCGGGCCACTCTCGCCTTCGGTGTGGCCGCCGTGGCGGGGGCGGTGGCGGGGTTGCTGATCTCCCGCCTGAAGGCGAACGACTACCACGCCCTGCTCGTTTACCCCACCCTTGCCGCCGCTGCTTCGTACTCGCTCATGTCGGTTGCCCCGTCACCAGGGGCACTGGTAGGCCTGGTAGTGGTCGCGGTGGCCGCGGGCTACCTGCGCGGGGCCGGCATCACCCTGTTGCGCAACCAGCACATCAGAGAAGACCGGGCCACGGCCCTCTCGTTCCTGAGTACGCTGGAGGGTGCCTTCTGGGTGGTAGGCCCCCTGCTGTGGTCGGTGCTGATAGGGGCTCTGGGGTTGCGGGGGACGTTCGCCGTGGCCGCGGGATGCTGCCTGGTCTCGCTTGCTTTGCTGGTTGCGGCCATGGCCGTCCCCGCACCGGTCGCGGGCCCGGAACAGTAGGCGGACGCGTGGCAGGCGGGGCGCGCGGTGGGAGCCGGGGAGGCGGGTGGTCTGGATGACGTCTCTCTGCCCGGATCTCGCACCGGCAGGATTCGCGGGCGCACGCGCGGAAACACAGGTGTGACCTCGCTTGACGCCGAAAGGCGAGGGGCCACGGCGCCGGCCTCGGCCGTCCTCGGAGGCGAGGGGCGACGGCGGCCGGCGGCCGAGTGCAGTCGAAACACATGGGAACAGGAGTGATGTGCGTTGGCCAAGGCAAAGTTCGCGGGAGTGTTCGCACCCATCCCCACCCCCTTCGATGAAGGCGGGGAAATCGCTTACGGACCGCTGCGGCAGAACCTGGCGCGGTGGGCGGGTACGCGCCTGGCGGGGCTCGTGGTGCTGGGGAGCAACGGGGAGTTCGCACTCCTCGACCCGGACGAAAAGGAAGCCCTGGTGGGATTCGTGCGCGAGCACTTCCCGGCGGACCGGCCCGTGATCGCGGGCACCGGGTGTGAGTCCACGCGGGCCACCATCCGCTTCACCCGGCGGGCGGCCCAGCTGGGGGCAGACGCGGCTTTGGTGCTGAATCCTTACTACTACAAGGGCTCGATGACGGACGCCGCCCTCAAGCGGTTCTTCCTGGAGGTGGCGGAAGCCTCGCCCATCCCGGTGATGGTGTACAACATGCCCAGGAACACCGGTCTCAACCTCTCGGCCGGTCTGGTGGTCGAACTGGCCCAGCATCCCAACATCGTGGGCGTGAAGGATAGCTCCGGGAACATCGTGCAGATTTCCGAGATCGTGGCGGGTGCCCCCGAGGGGTTTGCCGTGTTCGCGGGCTCGGGTAGTTTCCTCCTTCCCACCATCTTGATGGGCGGCGTGGGCGGTACCCTGGCGGTGGCGAACGTGTTGCCGAACCAATGCGCCGACATCGTATCTCTTGCCGGAGAAGGACGGCTCGAGGAAGCCCGTGTCCTGCAACTTGGCATCCTGGAGGCCAACGCGGCGGTGACCAGCCGTTGGGGGATCGCCGGCCTGAAGGCGGCACTGGACATGATCGGCTACTACGGCGGTCCGCCGCGGCCTCCCATCCTGCCCCTCGGGGAGGCCGAGCGTTCCCGCTTGCGGGAGATCCTCAGGCAGGCAGGGGCTCTGGGGGAGATGGAGGACGTTGAAGGTGGCCGGTGAGAGGGAGCGCTGGGGATAGCTTGTGGCACAGGTGGACAGATGACTCTTACGACGGAGGGGATGAGGTGGAGCGGAGCGGGTGACCCAGTGGGGGGTGGCGCCATGTCCGACTTCTTTCAGTTCCAGCTGCCCACCCGGGTGGTGGCGGGTGAGCAGGCGCTGGCGGGATTGGCGGACGAGGTGAAGGCGCTCGCGGGAACCGGAGATGGCGGGTGCCGCGTGCTGCTGGTGAGCGACCGAGACCTGGCCGACGCCGAGCCCGTCCGGCTGGTGGTGGATGTCCTGCGGTCGGGCGGAGTGGAGCCGGAAGTCTTTGGGGAAGTGGTGCCTGATAGCTCGGTGGCCATCGTGAGGGAGGGGGCGGAGGCCTATCGGTCGGCGGAGGCGGCGGCGCTGGTGGCGGTGGGCGGGGGCAGCAGCCTGGATACCGCCAAGGCCATCAACATGATGGTATCCACCGGGCAGGATCTCCTGGACCTGCAGGGTGTGGGGGTGCTGGACCACCCCCTGCGGCCCCTGGTGGCCATCCCCACCACGGCCGGTACCGGCAGCGAGGTCACCTTTTTCGCCATGATCCGGGACGCGGAGCGGGGCGAGAAGCTCCCCTTCGTGAGCAGCTACCTGGCGCCCCACCTGGCGGTACTGGTGCCCCGCCTGACTGCGGGGATGCCGGCCATGCTGACCGCAACCACTGGCGTGGATGCTCTCACCCACGCCGTGGAAGCGTTCCTGTCCGCGAACCGGGACCCCATCTCCGATGCCCTGGCCCTGCGGGCGGCGGCCCTGATCTGGCGGTACCTTCCCCGGGCCACCGCCTGCGGCTCCGACCTGGAGGCACGTGCTCACATGCAGGTGGCCGCCTGTCTGGCGGGGATGGCTTTCAACCACCCCATGGTGGGCGTGGTCCACGCTCTGGCCCACGCCCTGGGGGGTCGTTACGGCGTTCCCCACGGGCTGGCCAACGCCATCTTCCTGCCCGAGGGGATGCGGTTCAACCTTCCGGGGAACGAATGCCGCCTGGTGGAACTGGGGCGGGCCATGGGCATCCCGGACCTGCCGGCGCCGGCAGACCCCGGTGGCGTGAGCGCGGAGCCGGAGGCCCTGAGGGATGGTGCGCTGAAAGTGGTGGAGGAGACGGCGCGCTTCATAGATTCTCTGGGGATACGGCGCAGCCTGCGGGCGGCCGGGGTGGGGGAGGAGGCCGTACCCGTGCTGGCGGAACTGGCCCTTTCCGACGGGTCGCTGGCCGCCAATCCGCGCTGGCCGGAGTTCGATGACCTGGCGGCCATGGTAAGGGCCGTCCTATAGCCCACCAATTCACCGCGAGGGGGAGTCTTGCATGCCGTTCTTCCGCGACGCCGATGACGTGTACGATCTGCTGGGGGGACTGTTCCGGCAGGGCCGCGAGCACCCCAACCTGGGACCGAAGGTGGCGGCCTCCAGGATCCTCATACAGTTCCAGTACCGGGAGCCGGATGCGGTGATCACCATCAATGCCAAGAACCCGCAGGAGCCTCCCTTTGACGTGATCCTGGGGCCGACCGACATCAAACCGGACGTGACCATGACCATGAAGGCGGACGTCGCCCATGAGTTCTGGCTGGGTAAGGTGAACCTGCTCACCGCCCTGGCGCGGCGGCAAATCGTGGCGCAGGGACCGGTGTCGGTGGCCATCAAGCTGGTACCGGTCCTGGGCCCTGCCTTCTCTCTCTACCGTCAGTACCTTGAGCAGAAAGGCCGCCAGCCCTGAGCGGTTGACTGTGAGGCCGGGTCAGAAGGGGAACGGCCAGGGGACGTCCAGTTCGCGGCAGTTGGTCCTGATCTCCTCCAGGACGGCCGCGTTGACCGGGACGCCGTACCGGGCCCTTTCCTCTTCGGCTTCGAATTCCTTTTCTCCGGCCAGGAAGATGCGGTCCTGGCCTTGTTCCTTGGGGGATTCCTTCAGTTCCC
Source organism: Bacillota bacterium (assembly GCA_014360055.1). Taxonomy (GTDB): domain Bacteria; phylum Bacillota; class Sulfobacillia; order JACIYH01; family JACIYH01; genus JACIYH01. The sequence continues at coordinate 7,342 of JACIYH010000013.1, forward strand.
GGATGAACTGATCCAGGCGTGTCTTGAACTCTGCGGGCGGCATGACGGCGGCAATGTCCAGGGCGGCGAAGAAGTGCCCCACGTTGGACGGCCTGCCCTGGGGATCACTGGGCGGGAAGACGTGCGTGAGGAAGCCCGCGCCGGAGAGCACGCCACTGAGGATGTCCACCACGCCGGACAGGCCGTAGCCCTTGTACCCGGAGGTTTCCGCCGGTCCCCCCAGGGGGAAGAGCCCGCCGCCGTGGAGGATTCGTTCGGGTTCGTCGGTGGCCTTACCCGTCTCATCGGCCCCCCAGTGGGGAGGCACCTTCTCCTTGCGACGGGCGAACACTTCGATGCGGCCGATGGGTACCACGCTGGTGGCCATGTCCAGGACGAAGGGCCGTTCCTCCCCGGCGGGGGCGGCCACGCTGATGGCGTTGGTACCGATGATCCGCTTGCGTCCGTAAGTGGGAATGGCCAGGGGCTGGCTGTTGGTGAGGGAGATGCCGATCATGTCGTGGGGCAGGGCCATCATGGCGTAGTACCCCGCGATGCCGTAGTGATTGCTGTTGCGCACCACGACCGCCGCCGCGCCCACCTGTTTGGCCATCTCCAGGCACATGGTCATGGCGCGCACGCCCGCCACCTGCCCCATGCCGTTGTTGGCGTCCAGCACCGCCAGGGCGGGGGTACGGCGCACCACCGTGACCTCGGTGCGCGGGCTGATGCGCCCCACCCGCAGCCGGTTGAGGTAGTATGTGTTCAGCCTCTGCACCCCGTGGGACTCGATGCCCCGCAGGTCGGCCCGCACGAGCACGTCCGCGATGATCTCCGCCTGGTCTGGCGGGACCTCGACCCTTTCCAGGATGCGCTTAACCACTTCTTTCAGCGTCACTGCGTCTACCCTGATGTACACGGGCTGGGTTGCCTCCGCCACCGGCACGCGCCTCCTTCAAAAGCTTTCTGGGGAGTTTCGACGCCGCCGGCCTTTCTCCTACTGTTTCCCCCAAGTTTCTCGGGGTGGAAACCGCCGGGGGCGGACAGGCGTCAGTAAGGGTGGGAGCGCATGGGGGCGTAGCTATGTCGAAGCCGAGGCTGTTGCTACATAGAGCCGCTGGGGCTTTGTTGTGTTCGGCCCTGGTCGGTGCTCTGATAGTGGGCACCCTCTGTCCACCCGGGGAGGAGGTTCAGGCGTCCGGCCTGGGCATGTCCCTGCAGGGCCTTACCGCCACCGTGGTGGGTGACGTGTGCAACCTGCGGGCCGGCCCGGGTACCGGACATCGGGTGGTGGGCCGGGTGGTGAGGGGAGAACGGCTCCAAGTCCGGGACATCCGTTCCGGTTGGGTGGCGGTGCGGGGAGGCGAGGCCTGGATCGCGGGATGGTTGGTCGAGATCGACCTCACACCGCGTAACGCCGTGGCGGTGGTGGAGCGCACGGCCGTTAACCTGCGCGGGGGACCCGGTCTCGAGCACGACGTGCTCGGCCGGACCGATCGCGGGGCTTGCTTTCCCGCGCTGGCCCTGCGCGGCGAATGGGTGAAGGTGCTGCACGGCGAAGGCACGGCCTGGATGTGGCTGCCGCTGGTTTCCCTGCAGGCGGGACCCGCGGGGACGCCGCCCCCCGCAGGCGCGCCCCCGGCTACCGTGCCCTCCGACATGCCTGCCCCAGGCGGCCCCCCCGCGGGGGCCTCGCCGGGGCGAGAGGGGTTCCCACCCGGCATGCTGGTGTACCCTGCAGAGGGAAACGCCACCGTGCGCAGGACGGCCGTGCCCGGATCGGAAGGTGTGGGGCAGCTCACCGCGGGCAGCCCGGCCGCGTACCTGGACACGCGGCTGGGGTGGATACGCGTGCGCATGGCCGACGGTACCGTGGGCTGGGTGTGGGGGCCGGAGGCGCGCCCCGAGTGGCCCCATGACCGCAGCGTCTACTGCCGGGTGGGGCCGGACCGGTGGGAGATGGGGCGATACGGTACCGCCACCGTGACCGCCGGCAACGTCAACTTCCGGGCCGGTCCCGGGCTCGAGTACCGGGTACTCACCCGCTTGAAGCGCGGCGATGTGCTGCGGGTGCTGGGCCGCTCGGGGGACTGGATCCACGCCGTTACCGGGGGCGGGACGGTGGGCTGGGTGGCGGGCTGGCTCACCGGAGGGGTAAAGTGCCCCCGCGACGACTTCCGCGTTTCCGTGGAGGCCGCCGAGGACCGCCGGGTGCTCACGCTCACCGGGGATTTCGGGTCCACCAGCGTGTCCCCCGGGGAAGGTGGGACTGGCCTGGTGGTGAGGACTTCCCGCCCCCTGCCGGTACGGGCGGCCCTCGGTGTGGGCGCCTTCGAATTCAGCTATATCGCGGTGGCCGGCCACGAGGTGACGGTGTTCCTGCAGGAGCAGCCCCGGTACCAGGTACTGGAGAACGGTTCGGGCAGGCTGGTGCTGGAGTTCCGGGCCGAGATCTCTTCCATGTCCCTGGAAGCGCGGGAAAGCGGGGAAGCGCTAACCATCCATACGGCCGGGTACGTCTGGCCTCACGCGAGCCGGGGGGCGGAGGGTGTGGAGGTGTTTCTTCCCGGCGCCCTTTACACGCCGGACACGGGCCCTCTGCCCGCGGACGGTGCACCCCATGCGTCCCGGCTGCTCACCGGCCTGACGGTCCGGCCCGGGGCCGGGGGGCTTAACCTGACCCTGGGGGTGGCGCCCGGGGTGAGCTACCGGGTGGAGAAGGAACCTAACCTCGTCCGCATCCACCTGCTGCCGCCCGGCCTGCGAGGTAAGACCATCGTGGTCGACCCCGGCCACGGGGGCGGGGATACGGGGGCGCGGGGGCCTGCGGGTCTTCTGGAGAAAGACGTCAACTGGGAGATTGCCCGCCGCCTGGCCGAGCTGCTCGAGAGCCGGGGAGCTCGGGTGATCCTCACCCGGCGGGGTGATGCGTCCGCGGTGGCGCCCCCGGGTTGGACACCGGACCGGGACGACTACGAGGGCGAACTGGCCTGGCGGGCGGGATGGTCATGGGGGGCCGACCTTTACGTCTCCATCCACAATGACTACCACCCCAGCCGTTCCGCCCAGGGGACCACCACTTATGTGGCACCGGGCACCCTCAACGGGGCGGAGTCGAGGCGCCTGGCCTGGCTCATACAGGAAGAGGTGGTGGGGGCCGTCGGCACCGTGAGCCGGGGGGTGCAGGACGGCGACTATTACGTCATCAGGAAGGCCGCCTGCCCCGCCGTCCTGGTGGAGTTGATGTACCTGTCCAACCCCAGGGAGGAATCCCTCCTGCGCCAGGATGCCACCCGGTGGCTGGCCGCCCGGGCCATCCTCCGGGCCCTCGACCGCTATTACGGCGTGCCGGCACCCGAAGCGCCGCCGCAACCGCAAGGACCTCCGGCACCCCGCCCCTGACCGGCAGCTAGCGGCGGGGAGTGCGCAGGGCCAGGCGGGTGACCCCCCAAACGGCGAAGAAGGTTACCGCCACCCCCAGGAGACCGGCCAGGGCCGTCGCCGCGCTGCCCGGCAGCCCGGGGAGGAGGTAATCCGGGATGGGAGCCTGGAGCAGGGTCATGGCCCGGTCGATGAAACCGTGGTCCTCGGCGACCCGTTCCAGGCCGTCCGGCCAGGAGGAGGCAACGGGCGCGAGCACGAGCACCACCAGGCCGGCAGCGGCCAGCATCCACCAGTGAATTCTGCTGTGGCGTGGTTCCGTCATGGGATGTCCCCCGCTTTCTTCACATGGGGTTCCTGTCGGCTTCGTCCCCGCTGACCGCCCGTCCTCAGGCCGTCACCTTCGCCGGCTCCGATGGCCTCGCACCCAGGAGGCCGGGGCGCACGCGGGCCAGGTAGGCGAGGACGGCGGTGGTGATGATGCCTTCGCCCAGCCCGATGAGGGCGTGCCACGATGCCATGGCGGGGAGAGCCACCCGCAGGGGGAGGGTGCCGGCGAGAGCCAGTTCCAGGGCGGCCGCCACCGCTGCCACCACCACCGAGACCCAACTGGCCACGAAGGTGGCCACGGGCCGGAAACCGGTCGCGCGGCCGGCCAGCAGCCGGTATGTCAGGTAAGCGGCCAGGGTACCCAGCACCGCCATGTTGAGGATGTTGGCCCCCAGGGCGGTGATGCCGCCGTCCCCGAATACCAGGGCCTGGATGATAAGCACGGCGGTGAGGCTCAGGCAGGCCGCCCAGGGTCCGAACAGGATGGTCAGCAGGGCCCCTCCCAGCAGGTGTCCGGAGGTGCCCCCGGCGATGGGGAAGTTCACCATCTGGGCGGCAAACACGAAGGCCGACATAGCGGCGAGCACCGGGATGCGGCCTTCATCCAGCTCGCGGTTGAGGCGGGAGGTGGCGTATCCCACGGCGCCTGCACCCATCACCGCCGTGCCTGCCAGGGTCCGGGGGTCCAGAAATCCGTCCGGAATGTGCATGTCTTCGCCTCCTCGTCCAGGAAGTCGCGGGGATCGCGTCCGGGTGGGGTCAGACTGACCGCCCAGGGCATGCGCAGCCGGGCCCGCTCGACCAGTTGCCCGTCGGCCAGCAGCCCGGGCGTGCCCGAGGCCAGCACCTCACCTCCCTCCAGGAGCAGGACGTAGTCGGCCCAGGCGGCGGCCAGGTCCACGTCATGGGTGGCCAGGATGATGGTCTTACCGACCTGGCGCAGCCTTTCCAGGACGGCCAGCAACTCGGACTGGGTGGCCGGATCCAGGAAGGCGGTGGGTTCGTCCAGGACCAGGATGGCCGGGTCCATGGCCAGCACTCCCGCCAGGGCGACGAGCCTCTTTTGGCCGTAGGACAGGTCGGCGACCGGCCGGTCGGCCAGCTGGCTTATCTCCAACTGGTCCAGGGCACGACTGACTGCCTCCTGCATGCGGGCCGGGGGCCAGCCCAGTTGCAGGGGGCCGAAGCTCACGTCCTCGCGCACGGTAGGGGCGATGACCTGGTCGTCCGGATCCTGGAAAACGAAGCCCACCCGTGTGCGAGCCCAGGTAAGCGACGCCTTCTCCAGGCGGCGTCCCAGTATGTGTACTTCCCCGCGGGCGGGGGAGAGAAGGCCATTGAGGTGCAAGAGCAGGGTGGACTTGCCGGCCCCGTTGGGACCCAGCAGGGCCAGCCGGCTGCCCCTCGGGACCGCAAAGGATATGCCCTTGAGTACGGGCGGGCCTCCCGGGTAGGAGAACCAGAGGTCGCGCACCTCCACGGCGGCGCCACTCCTCAGGTTTGCCGCCACGGCCCCGTCCGCGGCGTCGTCGCCCCTGCCTGCCGCCACGGCCCCGTCCGCGGCGTCGTCGCCCCCCGTGCCTGCCGCTGCGCCCGCGTGCCCGGTGCCCGGCCGGTATACGCGGGCCACCATGGCCTGGTGGATGCGCTCGCCGCGGTCCAGGGTGCGTAGCAGGGATGCGCCCAGCAGGCGACCCAGGACGATTGCCGAGCCGGAGTGGAGGACGCTGCGGGGGCGGAATCCCCGGCAGGCCAGGGCCTTCTGCATGCGCTGGATCTCCTGGTATGCAAGGTCGCCGTAGCGGACGATGCCCGCGATGAGGCGGGTGAGGATGGGGGGAAGGCCCAGGTGGCGGAGGGTACGCAGCAGGCCCCGCCACCCGGTGATGCTGACCAGCAGCGTCACGGCCAGGAGGGCAGCAACCATGCGCAGGGAGAGGATCAGGCCCCGCTCCAGACCGGGCAGGGAGAGGGTCAGGCCCGGCCACGCGCTGCCCAGTGGCGATAGGGCGGGCGGGCCGCCGGTCAGCCCCAGGATCGCCACCGTGGCAACAGCAAGAAAGAGAGGATATGCCAGGAGCCTGGCCAGGTTCCGCCACGTGACGCCCCGCCACCGGCACACGGTGAACAGGACCAGCACGGCGCCCGCCAGAACCGGAATCCTGTTCAGGTTGACCAGGACAGCCGCCGCTGCCAGAAACCCTGCTGCCAGAATCCTGCTCCGCGTCAGGTGCGTCATCCTCACGCCCGGATCACCGCTGACATTGTAGCACGAACTTCTCTAGCGTGCTACCACCGGCAAACGCTTGCGGGGTGGCTGGCTTCAGCTCCTGGCATGGCGAGGGTGATAGCATGGATGTGCGAGGGATCGGTGTGACAATGGAGGGGACCGTTCAGGTGCGAGGGATAAGGCCGGGCCCCCTCGAAATACCAGGACGCCTGGGATGATGACAACGGGCACGGCACCCACGTGGCCGGCATCGTGGCGGCGGTGGACAACGCGATCGGCGTGGTGGGAGTGGCCCCAGAGGCGTGGCTCTACGGGGTGAAGGTGCTGGACCGGAGCGGGTCCGGCTATTACCCCGACATCATCGAAGGGATCCAGTGGTGCACAGATAATGGCATGCAGGTCATCAACATGAGCCTGGGTGGTCCCACGGACAGCCCCGCCCTGCATGACGCCATCATCGCCGCGTGCAACCGGGGCATCACGGTGGTGTGCGCCGCGGGCAACGAGGGTCCCGGGGAAGATACGGTGGTCTACCCCGCCCGCTACCCGGAGGTCATCACCGTCGCCGCCACCGCAGCCGACGATTCCGTCCCCGATTTCTCCAGCCGCGGCCCGGAGGTGGACAACGCCGCGCCGGGCGTGAGCATCCTGTCGACATGGAAGGGCGGAGGCTATGCCACGGCAAGCGGCACCTCCATGGCTTCCCGCTAAGCGGTTCGCGCTGAAGCAGGAGTCAGCCCTTCGTAAGGCGAATCAACTGGGGTCGCCGGCCTGTCCGGCGCCCTGGTTGTCTCCCTGCCCGAGAAGGTGACCTCTTGCTCGCAGGCTACCTGTATCTCCTGGTGGCGGTATTCGCCTGGTCATCCTACCCGGTCCTGGCCAAGATCGCCTACGGCCTGGGGATGACGCCCCTGACGCTGGGGTTCCTCCGCTTCGGCTTCGCCCTTCCCGTTCTGCTCCTTGCCTGCGCCGGGCTTCACCGGGTCCGCCCGTGCTCGCTGCGCTGGGACCGTCCCTTGTGGCGGAGGGTGCTCGCCCAGGGGGTCGCCTCTGCCGGCGCCGCCCTGACCTCTTTGTACGCGGTGGAGTTGATGCCCGCCTCGCTGGCCACCATTCTCCTCTACCTGTCACCGACGTTCACGTGCCTCCTGGCGGCGGCTTTCTTCCGGGAGAAGATCACGCGGGGACGGCTGGCCGCTCTCGTGGTGACCCTGGCCGGGCTTGCAGCGGTCGTTGGTCCTGCCGGGCCGGTGGCGGCACCCCCGGGGGCAGTGGTTCTGGCGGTGGCGAGTGCCTTCCTGTCGGCCGTCTACTTTCTTTTGGGGCAGCAGAACAGCGGGCGGGTCCACCCCCTGGTACTGGCCGCGGTCATGGGGGTGGTGAGCGTCATTCTTTTTGCGGCTGTGCGGCTGGCTCTACCCGGGACGGAGGTGCCGGTCGCCGCGGTAAGGGGGACTGTCCTTCTCCTGGCGGTCGCCATCGCTCTCTTACCGACCACCCTGGGACCCGTCATGGATCTGCTGGGCATACGCGTGGTGGGGGCGGCCCGGGCTGCCATCTTCATCACCCTTGAGCCGCCCCTTGCCCTGCTGCTGGCGCGCCTCTTGCTGGGCGAACGGCTCCTTCCCGTGCAGGTGCTGGGAGCGGCCCTGGTTTTGGCCGGTGTGCTCATCCTGGGCCTGGAGGACTACTATCGTTTGCGCCTGCGCTCCTGACCCGGGTGCCGCCGCACCGTACCACGGCAAGCGGCGGGATGGCATGGGGCCCGGTGACGGCCGGGGCGCCAGTTCCGGGGTGATCGGGTGCCTTTCGACAGGGGAATTCCCTTCGCATGGCGAAGATCTCTGCACCTTTGGCCGTGGGTCTTCGCGGTCCCGCCCGGAGGCTGGCCCGCTGCGGCCTGGTACTCCCTGTGCGGAGGTTAGTCATGTACGATTTGCGAATTGTGGTGGAGGAAGTTAGGGGATTCTGCGACATGCCTATGCGGCCGGGTGATTACTGTGAACTGCGGGGCAGCCGCCTGTCCATTCCCGAGGGCTTCTGCATGTGGGCACTGCAGAGCGTGCTCCCCCTGCTACCCGCCAAGCAGCGCCGCATCGCGGAGGAAAATGATTGGGTACCCCGTACTTTCCGGGTGGCCTGCCCCGACCCCGACGGGATGGTAATCCTGCGCATCGAGCAGATCGATCCCCGTGGTGAGTCGCGCACGGGAAGCCCACCAGAGCGCGCCGCCGGACGGGAGCCGCGCACGGGGAGTCCGCTGCCGCGGTTACTGGTTGACCACCGCGCCTGCACCGGGTGCCGCGCCTGTGAGCTGGCGTGCAGCTACCGGCACGAGGGGGCCTTTGCTCCCTCCCTGTCCCGAATCAGGGTGAGGAAGGACGAGCCCGCCGGGCTGGACGAGCCCGTGGTGTGCCGCCAGTGTGGGGTGGCCCGCTGCGTGCAGGTATGCTCCTGCGGGGCCCTGAGCCGCGATGGGCGTACGGGGGCGGTGGTCGTGGACGCGGGGCTGTGCATGCGCTGCGGCGACTGTGCGGAGGCGTGTCCCTTCGGCGCCATCAGGATCCACCCTGACACCGCCCTTCCCCTCATCTGCGACCTCTGCGACGGCGATCCCGCCTGCGTGGGACGGTGCGTCACGGGCGCCCTCCGTTACGGCCGGGCCGGCGACGCCGCGCGCGATGTGAGCGCGCCTGGGGGACGAGCGGAATGAAGACGGGTGCGGAGCGGTGGTGCGGTTACGCCGGGCGGGTGCTGCGCGTGGACCTGGATACGGGGCGTAGCACCATTGAGCCCCTCGATCGCGAGGCGGCGCGCCGGTACCTGGGCGGACGCGGCCTCAACATGCGGGTACTGTATGACGAGGTCCCCCCTGAGGTGGAGCCCCTTTCTCCCGAGAACCGGCTCATGTTCGCCACCGGGCCCCTGGTGGGTACCGCAGTCTCGGGTGCTTCCCGGGTGAACGTGAGCGCGCGGTCCCCCCTCACCGGCATCCTGGGGGACAGCAACGCCGGGGGGTTCTTCGGACCCGAACTCAAGTACGCCGGGTTTGACCAGGTGATCATCCGGGGGCGGGCGTCCGACCTGACCTACCTCCTGATCACGGAGGAGGGGGCCTGCCTGCGCCCCGCCGGGCACCTCCGGGGCCTGGATGTCTGGCAGACCCAGCAGGCCATCAGGGCGGAGTTGGGCGATGAGGGTGTGCAGGTGGGGGTGGCGGGCCCGGCCGCCGAGAACGGGGTGCTGTTTGCCGGAGTGTTCTTCAACCTGGCCCGTCCCGCCGCCCGGACCGGCATGGGGGCGGTGATGGCGGCCAAGGGCCTCAAGGCGGTGGCAGTCCGGGGCCGGGGGGCGGTGAGGGTGGCCGACCGCGCCGCCTTCGACGCCGCGGTGGCGGAGGCCGACGCCGCCATATTCGCCCATCCCGAATACGAACCCCGTAAGCGGCTGGGCACCACCCGGCTGGTGCGGGCCCTGCACGGCCTGGGGTGCCTGGCCAGCTTCCACTTCCGGACGGGCCGGTTCCCGGGGGTGGACCGGGTTTCCGGGGAGCATCTGGCGGCCACCTACCGGCTCAAGGGTAAGGCCTGCTTCGGTTGCAACATCCCCTGCAGCCGCTTCTTCCGCGTGGATTCCGGACCCTTCGCCGGGCTTGCCAGCGAGGGTCCCGAGTTCGAGGGTCTGGCCGGGTTCTCTTCCCGGGTGGGGAACGACGACCTGGCGCTGGCGCTGCGCGCCATCGACATGTGCAACCGTTACGGCATGGACGTGATCTCCACCTCCGAGGTCATCTCTTTCCTCATGGAACTGGCCGAGGCCGGTATCGTAGGCCCCGGCGAGGCCGACGGCCTGGACCTGCGCTGGGGCAACGGCCGGACCATACTGGCGCTCATCGAGAAGATCTGCCGCCGGGAGGGGATAGGGGAGGTACTGGCGGGCGGGGTGCGCCGCGCCGCCCAACTCATCGGCCGGGGAAGCGAGCGCTACGCCATGCACATCAAGGGCATGGAGGTGTTTCAGGCCGACCCCCGCGGCATCAAGGGGTACGCCCTGGGGCTGGCGGTGGCCAGCCGGGGCGGCGATCACCTGCGCTCGGAACCGTGGTTCGAACTCACCGGCAACCGGGAGGAAGCCCTGCGCCGCTTCGGGGTGGCGGAGGCGGCTGAGCGACTTGCCGCGGCAGGTAAGGGCGTCCTGGTCAAACACTACGAGGAGCGGTGCGCCCTGGCCGACTGCCTGGAAGTGTGCAAGAACACCCTGGTCAACATGGAGATCCTGCCCTACGACCAGGCGGCCCGCCTCCTGAGCGCCGCTACCGGCTGGGAATTCTCCGAGGAGGAAGTGCGCGACGCATGCGAGCGCCTGGTGAACCTGGAACGTTGCTACAACGCCCGCCTGGGGCTGGGGCGCCGGGACGACACCCTGCCCGAGCGCTTCACCCGTGAGCCCCTTCCTCCCGACAGCGGACCCTCGGCGGGCAGCGTGGTGGAACTCGACCGGATGCTGGATGAATATTACCGTGCCCGCGGCTGGGACGAGTCCACGGGCCTCCCCAAGAAAGAGACGCTCTCCCGCCTCGGCCTCGACCGGCCAGCCCCCTGACCCGGGCAGCCAGATCCCGGTCCGGAGCAGCCAGCCCCCCGCTCCGGGTCCGGTGCGGGGCCGGGGGTGCTGCGTAGCCCGGGCCGCTACGGGGTCGGGGCCGGTGCGGGGAGGGGGACGGCGAAGATCCCCCGACTGGACGTAACGTATGCCATGTCCCCGGCCACGGCCACGTCGTAGGCGTAGCCGGGTGGGTTATACTGCCACGATATGCTGCCCGTATGGAGGCTGCAGGCGACGATCCCCGCTCCGTAACGCACGATCAGGGTATCACCGGTCAGGACCCAGTTCTCGTGCTCGTGGAAGCCGGCGGGCAGCGAGGAAACCCCGGGCTGGTGAACCTCCCACAGGAAACTCCCGTCGCCAGCCCGGTAAGCGCTGATGCGGCTGTATGAGGTGAGGAGCAGGACGTCCCGGTAGTACCGCAGCCCGTACCGCTCTCCCGCGGGCACCGGGATTGAATACGCGGGGCTGCCGTCCGGCCCCAGGTGGTGGATGGGGCAGCGCTCCTGCGTCAGCACGGCCACAGCCAGGCCGTGGGGTGTGGCTGCCCAGTCGACCCCAAAGCAGTCGTCGGGCAGTCGCCGCGTCCAGAGGGTGTCTCCGTCCAGGCCGGCGATCCCCTTCCTGCGCAACTCCCGGCCCACCAGCTCGAGAGTGCTGAGGTTGCCGCCATGCCCGTTGACGAAGATGATGTGGGTGATGCCGTGGCGCACGAGGTGGTGGCAGATGTCACCCAGGTATGTCGCCAGGGTGGCGGGTGAGGTGGACAGGGTACCGGGGAAGTCGCCGTGATAGGCGGCATACCCCACCGGGATGGCCGGCACCAGTACCGCCTCCGGCACCAGGGCCGCTGCGCGACGGGCCAGCTCGCTCGCCAGGATCATGTCCGTCCCCAGGGGCATGTGGGGTCCATGCTGCTCGATGCTCCCCACCGGTACCAGGGCCAGAGGGGCCTTCTTGAAGACATCGGCCGTGAGTGGGGTTCGTTCTTGCAGCTGGCGGCCGGAATGCTGGCTGCTGCCATTGCCATGGGTCTGGGAGTCACGATCGGGCTTGTTTCAGGATACGTGGGAGGGGCGGTTGACCAGGTACTGATGCGCCTGATGGACATCATGCTTGCGTTCCCGTACCTGCTGCTGGCGATGATTGTAGTGGCCATCCTCGGACCGAGCATCAGCAAGGGCTAACCGGGGTCTGGCCCTGCCGGTGAGGGACGACCGGGGCGCGGTGCGTTTCCTGGAGTCCGGGAACATCCGCCTCCCTGAAGAGGTGAAGGATTACCACCCCGAGCGGGTGAAAAAGAGAGGGGTGGACGAGGGGCGTCGTCCTGTGAAGATCGGCGGGCTGGACATAGAGAGGGCGAGGGACCAGGGTGGTGGGAAGCCCGCGACAGCCGTAGGAGGGGAAGGGAATGGCAGGGGAACTGGGAGGCCCCCGGCTGGCGGCGAGGATGGCCGACGTGCGGGAGTCGGGTACCGTGGAACTGATGGACCGGGCGCGCCAGTTGCGTGCCCGGGGCCAGGACGTGGTGAGCCTGGCGGGAGGAGAGCCCGACTTCGACACGCCTGCGGGGGCGGTGGAGGAGGCAGTGCGGGCCCTGCGGGAGGGGTTTACCCACTACGTGTCAAGCCGGGGGATACCTGAACTGCGGCGGGCAATCGCTGGGAAGTTGCAGCGGGAGAATGGCGTCGCCTACGATGCCGATACCGAAATCGTGGTCACCGTGGGGGCCAAGATGGCCCTCCTGTCGGCCATCCTCGTCCTGGTGGAGCCGGGGGAAGAGGTGATCTCCTTCGGCCCGGCCTGGGTTTCCTACCAGCCCATGGTGGCCCTGGCCGGGGGTCGCCTGGTGGCTGTTCCCCTGCGAGCAGAAGGGGGGCGCTTCGCCTTCGACGAGGCCGAGGTGCAGCGAGCCGTTACCCCCAGGACGAAGGTGCTCCTGGTCAACAACCCCCACAATCCCACGGGCAAGGTTTTCTCCCGGGACGAACTCGCCTTCCTGGCCGGGCTTGCCCGCGAGCACGACCTGGTGGTGATCGCCGACGAGATCTACGAACACATCGTTTACGACGGTCGCCGGCACGTGAGCATGGCTTCCCTGGACGGGATGCGGGAGCGTACCGTGACGGTAAACGGTTTCTCCAAGGCGTATGCCATGACGGGGTGGCGGCTGGGTTACCTGGCTGCCCCGGCGGCGGTGGCCTCGGCTGCCCTTGCCATCACGCAGCAGACCACCACCTGTGCCACGTCCTTTGCCCAAAAGGGAGCGGTCGCCGCCCTCACCACTGGCGGGGGAGCCGTAGCCGCCATGGTGGCCGAGTTCGCCCGCAGGCGCCAGTTCCTGCTCGAGCGCTTCCGGGCCATTCCTGGAGTGGAGTTGATCCCCCCGGAGGGAACGTTTTACGCCTTCCCCCGCCTGCCCGGTGACACCCCGTCGACGGAGGTGGCGCGGCGGCTCCTGGAGGAGAAGCAGGTGGCGGTGGTGCCGGGGTCGGTGTTCGGGGAGGCCGGAGAGGGGTTCCTGCGCCTTTCCTTCTCCTGCTCGCTGGGGGAGCTGTGCCGGGGACTGGATCGCCTGGAGGCCTTCTTCCGGGGCGGCTGACCGCTTGGGCGATGAGGAGTATCCTGTAGGGAGGGCACGGTGTGGAGGAAGCTCTGGCGCGGAGGGTGGCGATGGCGGACACGGGGTGCCTGCGGCGGGCTGATCACCGCCTGCTGCGGGATGATGTGGCCGATGCCCTGCGGGATGCCATTCTCGACGGGAAAATGGCCCCTGGTACCAGGCTGATCGAATCGGCCATAGCCGAGCAGATGGGTGTGAGCCGTGGCCCGGTGCGGGAAGCCCTGGTTGAACTGGAAAGGCAGGGCCTGGTGGTGATGGAGCCGCACCGGGGGGCGGTGGTGCGGCCCATGCAGCCACGGGACGCCTGGGAGGTATACACGCTGCGTGCCGAACTGGAGGCACTGGCCATCGGCCAGGGCCGGGAATAGTGGGGCGACGAGGAGATTAGCACTCTGCGACAGGTGCTGACCCGGATGGAAGCGCTGCGCGACGAAGACGGCCAGGCCGCTGCCGCGAAGCTAGACCTGGAATTCCACGGCCTGGTGTGCGGCATGTCTCGTAATCGCCGCCTCATCGGCATGTTCAGAGGTCTTGACCCCCTGGTGTGGGGCCTCTTCCTCGCCGTGACCAGCTATCTGGGACTGGGCCCTACCGTTATGGCGCAGCGCCACCGGCCCATCGTGGAAGCCCTCGCCGCGCGGGACTTCGAGTTGGCCATGCGCGTGGTGCGGGAGCACTACGTCAGGACGGCCGAAGAGATGTTGCGCCAGCAGGGTGCATAGTCGCGGCCAAGGGGATGGTGCAGCATTGTTTAGGACTGACGGGCCTCAATGCATGACCGTATTCTGACGGCAGCCCGGCCGCCCAGGCCGTGGCACGACTGGCGGGTGCTGGTGGGCCTGTTTTTCGCGGGCTGGGTGGTGACGTACACCAACCGCACCGTCCTCTCTGCAGGCCTCAAGCTGCTGGAGCAGGAGTGGTCCGTCAGCCCCGCCGGCCTGGGCCTCATCAACTCGGCATTCTTCCTTGCGTACGCCCTCATGCAGGTGCCGGCCGGTGTCCTGGCCGACCGGTTGTCGCGCCGCATGGTCCTGCTGGCGGGGTGGTTCCTGCATGCCGCCGGCACGGTGGCCGGTGCCTTCTGCTCCGGCATCGGTCTTTTCGCGGGTGCGCGGGTCGCCACCGGCCTGGGGCAGGGGACCTACTACTCAACCCAGTATGCTCTGGCCGTGGCCTCGGTCCCGCCCGAGCACCGGGCCCGGGCGCTGGCTCTCATCAATTCGGGGATGAGCGCCGGCATCCTTGCCGGCTGGGGTGCTGGGGCGGTGTTGCTCTACCGGTGGGAGGTACCGTGGCGTTCGGGCTTCCTGGCCCTGGGGCTGCTGACGGCGGGTCTGGGTGTGCTCATGATGCTGGCATTGCGGGAAGAGCCGCGTTCCGGGCGAACTCCGGGCCCGGGCCGGAGCACTGCCGCAGCGGTGCCGGGGCGGGGCGCCACGACCCCAGCGTCTGGTCGCCACGGGGGAACGACCGGGCCGGGCAGGAGCGGAAGGACGCTGGTGCTTGCCTGCGCCACCTCGTTCTGCAGCATGTATGCTTTCTACGTCCTCCTGGCCTGGCTGCCCTTCTATCTCCAGGCGGCCCGCCACCTGGAGGGCGGGGAGGCCGGGCTGGTCTCCGCGCTGGTGCCGTTGGTATCCATTCCGGCGTCTTTACTTGCCGCGGCCTGGTCGGACCGCCCCACCCCCACGCGGTTGCGCCATGCGACGTCGGCCTCATCTGAGGGGCCCGCTCCGCCCGCGGGCGGCGGGAAGGCCGGGTCGCGGCGGGCGACCGCGCTGTCGGTGCTGCTTCCTGCTTCGGCGCTGGCGGTGTTGCTGGTGGGGCTGGTCCCGGGGCATGGGGCACTGTATGCCGGTGTGCTCCTTTACGGTTTGACCGGGAAGCTGGTGGTGGA
Source organism: Bacillota bacterium (assembly GCA_014360055.1). Lineage (GTDB taxonomy): Bacteria > Bacillota > Sulfobacillia > JACIYH01 > JACIYH01 > JACIYH01. Next base: position 22,387 of record JACIYH010000013.1, read on the forward strand.
CCCGCTGCTAGTGGCTGAGGTTGCCGGGGCGGCGCCTGGGGAGGCGTACGCGAGGGTATTTGGTATGCTGAACCTTGCCTCGACCGTGCCCACCTTCCTTGCTCCTGCGGTGACGGGCTGGCTTGTTGACTTCACGGGCGGGTTCGAGATGGCATTCGTGGTGTCTGCCGTCCTGCTTGCGATTGGCACTGCCACTGCGGTGAGCCTGCGCCGCGCCACGCGCTAAGCGGGCCGCCCTTGCGGTCGTCCTAACTCCTGCCAGATAAAGTCAGGGTCTACGGGGGTGCTCCGGGTGGGGCACCCCCGAGTATCATGTACTGCCGCTGCGGGCGGCGGAGGGGGTGGTGTCGGGTGATGGGTGAAGATCTGCCGCCCATCCTCACCGTGGAGGAGGCGGCGGCCCTGCTGAGGCTGAAGCGGAGCACCGCCTACGAGCTGGTCCGGCGCGGGCAGATTCCTTCGTTCCGGGTGGGGCGGTTCATCCGCGTGCCCAGAGACGCCCTGCTGAGGATGGCCGAGCAGGCCGGGCGCAAGGTAGAGGCGCCGGGCGGGGCGAAGTAGCAGGCGGCGCCCCGCCCGGCCCTCTCTGGGAGAGGAGGGCGCGGAACGAGTGAGAGGGCACATCAGGAAGAGGGCGAAGGATTCGTGGACGGTAGTGGTGGAGTTGCCCCGCGACCCCGAGACCGGGAAACGGCGGCAGAAGTGGGTGACGGTGAAGGGGACGAAGAGGGACGCGGAGAGGGTGCTGGCCGAAGTGGCGGCCCAGGTCACGGCAGGCACCTTCGCTGCGCCGCGGGCAAAGCTGAGCCTGGGGGAGTACCTCGACCAGTGGTACGAGGCCTGCCACACGGGGGTGAGGCTGAACACGCAGGGGTGCTGGCAGCGGGCGATCAAGCACTGGAAGGAGGTACTGGGGGGCGCACCGCTGGCTCGCCTGACCGCCCTGGACATACAGCGTGCCCTGGCCCGCCTGCCGGAGCACCTGTCGGGCGCGAGCAGGCACACCTTCTTCGGCGTGCTCAGGTCGGCGCTCGGCCAGGCGGTGAAGTGGGGTCTGCTGCCACGCAACCCGGCCGAAGGTGTGAAGCCGCCGCCCCGATCTCGGAGGGAGTTGCAGGTCTGGAACGAGGAGCAGGCAGCCCGGTTCCTGGAGGCCGCGCGCTCCACGCGGTACTACGCCCTGTTTTACCTCGCCCTGGCTACGGGGATGCGGATCGGGGAACTGCTGGGGCTCACGTGGGACGACGTGGACCTGGATACGGGGGTCATCCAGGTCCGCCGCGCCATCGCCACCTGCGTGGCCCGCACGGGGGAGCCGGTCTGGCAGGAGCCCAAGACTTCTGCCGGCCGCAGGCGCGTCCCCATCGGTGGGCAGGCCGTGGAAGTCCTCAGACAGCACCGCAAGGCCCAGCTTGAGCAGCGGCTGCGGGCCGGGCCCGAGTGGCGCGACTATGGCCTCGTGTTCTGCACCCGCAAGGGGGGGGCCCTGTTCAACATGAACGTCAACAAGGCCCTCGCCGCGTGCTGCAAGAAGGCCGGCGTCCCCCGCATCCGGTTCCACGACCTGCGGCACACCCACGCCACTTTACTGCTGCGGCAGGGCGTCCACCCGAAGGTGGTGTCGGAACGGCTGGGGCACACGAGCGTAAAAATCACGCTTGACATTTACAGCCACGTACTGCCCGACACCCAGGAGGAGGCCGTCCGGGCTGTGGAGAGAGCCCTTGGAGCCTGCCGCGTTGGCAATCCGTTAGCAAACCGCCCCCGAAGGGGGAGGGGCGGTCGCTGAAAGCCCTGGCACTGTGAGAAAAGAGGGAGCACTCCCGCGTTGACTGCATGGGGGGCAGCAACATCATATTCTGTCAACGCGGGAGGGGTTCCCCGTGTGGCCGATCGCCGGTATGCTGCTGTTAGGCGTGGTGGGTGGGGCGGCGCGAAGCCGATCCCGGCGCGTGCCGTCTCCGGACAGGAAAATCGTCACCTTTTGGAAGGATGTCCCTCTGGAGCAGGGGGCGGATCTGGTCAGGTCGTTGGGGGGAAAGGTCCTCCGGGAACTACCCCTGATTAACGGCCTGGTATGTGAGTTCCCGCAGGCTACGACCGCCTTTTACCGCGCCCTGGCCCTTTCGCCGCAGATCATGGACGTGGAAGAGGACGGGCTCATGCAAATCCTGTGCCGGTGGCGTCAGCCCACCGTGCATCCCCGCCAGAGCGTGCCCTGGGGAGTGGAGCGCGTAAGGGCCCCGCGTGCCTGGGAGGAAAGCCGGGGAAGGGGCGTGAGAGTGGCGGTCATCGACACGGGTGTGGATGGGGCCCACCCCGACCTCAAGGGGGCGGTGCGGGGAGGAGTCAACTTCGTCAAGCCCGATGCGCCTCCGGTGGATGACAATGGCCACGGTACCCATGTGGCCGGTATCATCGCCGCGCGGGACAACCAGATTGGCGTGGTGGGGGTTGCCCCGGAAGTGGATGTCTGTGCCCTCAAGGCCTTCGACGGCAGGGGTGCGGGGGCTATCTCGGGCATCATCAGTGCCCTGGAGTGGTGCATCCAGAACGGCATGCAGGTCGTCAATATGAGCTTCGGCGGCAACCACAACCGCGCCCTCGGGCGCGCCCTCGACGCGGCCCGGGAGGCCGGGCTGGTGCTGGTGGCGGCCGCCGGCAACAACGGGCGTCCCAACTCGGTGGATTTCCCGGCCAGTCACCCGGGGGTGATCGCAGTCAGTGCTCTCAACGCCGACGATACACTGGCCAGCTTCAGCAGCCGCGGTCCTGAGGTGGACTTGGCCGCGCCGGGAGCGCGCATCCTTTCCACCTACTCCGGTCAGAGCTACCGCGAACTCAGCGGCACCTCCATGGCGGCTCCCCACGTGACAGGGGTGGCGGCCCTGCTCCTGGCACGCCGCCCGCGCCTGAGCGGTAGCGAGGTGCTCGAGCACCTGAAAAAGACTGCCACCCGGTTGCCCGCCCTCGGGCCGGATGAGCAGGGAGCCGGTCTGGTTAACGCAGCCGCTGCCCTGGGCATAGAAGACTAGGGAAGCCAGAAAGGGGGCCGCAAGGTGGACGCCGCCGGGGCCGACGGCACCAGACAGTCGTGTCGTAAGAAGAAGCAGGAGCTTCATGCCAGGCTGGCGGAACTGGAGCAGCGCCGCCGGGAACTGGTGGCCCGCCTTGAGGAAGTGATGGCTGCCTCCCCACGGGCGACCGCCGACCCGGCCGCCGGTCAGGCTACCAACCCGCAAAGCGACCGACCCACCAGCGCGCCGGATAATCCGACCGGTGACTGCGACGGGCAGGCCAGCCATGCATTTCCCGTGGGAAGGGGGCAGGAACTGGACTACTGCCTGCGGCTGCTGAAGCTGCGGTGCCGGGCGATGGCCGAGGAAGTGGCGGAGGTGGCCCTGCTGGCGGAGGCTCTCCACAGCCTGGCGAGGGCCGCCGGGGGCGTGGACGTCCGGTCCCGCGCAGCCGTTCCCCCGGGGGCGGTATCTTCCCCCGCGCCGCCCCCCGGGGCTCCCACTCCGGCTGTCCCTCCGGCGACACCAACGCCGCCAGCCCCGGCGGCTTCTCCTGCGGCGCAGGCACCAGCGGCACCGGCCCCGGCGGCTCCCCCAGCGGCGCAGGCAACGCCGCCGGGCCCGGGGGTTCCTCCTGCGGCCCAGGCGGCACGCGCCGGAGGGGCCCCCGCGGCCGCGGGACCGGACGGGCTGGCGGCCATTATCTCCTCGCCGCAGTTTCAAAAGGTGGCGGCTCAGTTGCTCGCCCAGTTGATCAAGAAGTAGGGGTCTCCGGGTTGCCGCCCGCCCCGGACGGGCTGTCTTTTTGGTCGGCCAGGAGCCTGGCCAGGACCTCGACGGCTAGCTGCGCGAACGCGGGTTGCCGGAGCAACTCGGCGAGGAGGTCCATGGTCGAGGACTGCACCGTGCTTTCCCCGGTGAGATCCTGCCTCACCGTGTCGAGCAGATCGCGGAGCGAGTTCAACGACGATTCCACGCCCTCCAGGCGGGTGCGGCCCAGCTGGGCGGCGGCCTTGAGTTGCTCGAGTTGCTGTGCCAGCTGGCCGCTCTCGATGGCCTGCCTGAGTGCTTCCTTGAGGGAGGCCGCGTCAATCTTCCCGGGCTCAAACATGCCTGCCACCTCCATACCATCACTGGTTACCTGTCACAGCATATGTGGCAGCCTGCCCGGCGGTCAGGGTTCACGCCCAGACCGCCAGCACGGTTATTCCGGCAACGGCCCGCCGTGAGAAGGACAGAAGGGATCGGGGAGAGAATCGTTTGCGTGCGCGGGGGCCGTGGAATCCCGCGCGTGGGGGTCGGTGCTTTGGCTGGAGGAACTGGTGATGCCCCGGGCAAGCGTGGGGGGCGCAAGGGCAGGCGGGCACCCGCTGGTGTCATGCGCGGACCGGCACAAGGCCGCACCGGGCGGCAGCGGGGTGGCATGCAAGCGGACGCGCGGCACCGGGGTACTGTGCACCCGAGCTGGCGGCAGCGGGGTGGCGTCCAACCGGGCGGCGGGCGGCAGCGGGGTGCCTGGGTGCCGTACGTGGTGGCCGTTGTCGTGCTGGCCGTACTGGTGCTGGGGCCGTTCTTCCGCGGGCTGTTCTTCCCCGGGGAGCAACTGATTGCGCTGGCGGCGGTCACAGGTGCCTTTGTGCTCCTCTGGGTGTTCATGGCCTGGCGGGGGGATGAGCGCCCGCGGCGGGCGGTGGAGTGGGCGGGCCTGGCCGTGGTGGTGGTTTACTGGGCGGCGACCCTGGTGGCGGTCACACCCAGGGCGGCGGTGGGGGAGGCCCTCAAGTACACCGCTTATTTCATGGTGCTCTGGATGTTCGCACGGCTGGGGGACCGCGAGGGCTGGCGGCTGGCCCTTTCCGTTCCCCTGGTGGTGGCGGCACTGGGGGTGGCGATCCTCGGGCTGGGGGCGGCGGCGGGGACCTTCTCGTACCCGGGTGCCTTCGAGGGGGGCCGCCTCTGCTCCAGCCTGCAGTACCCCAACACCGCCGCCACTTACCTCACCTCCGGTATCATCCTGGCCAGCGGGCTGGCGGGTTGGGCAGCCGGCGGAAGTGGCCGTGGTGTCCCGGGGACGGTCGCCCGGTTTCCCGCCTGGCGGAGCCTGGCGGGCGCCGGGGTACTGGCCGGCAGCACGGCGGTGATATTCCTGGCCTTCGTGTTCACCCTCTCCCGGGGTGGCTGGGTGGTGTTCCCCTTCCTGCTGGTGCTGCTCGCCCTGCTCATCCCCCGGGGCCAGCGCTCCCTGACCCTCTCCGTGCTGGGCGCGGCGCTGCTGGGCGGCCTGGCGGCGATGCCGGGTCTGGGCCGCGTGCTGAGCGGTCCCCGCGGCGAAGCGGTATGGATGTATACCGCCCTGGCCTTTGTCCTGGGGGGGCTGCTGGGAGTGGTAGCCCGGCTGGCCACGCATGTGGCGGATCTGGCGGCGGCGCGGCCTGGTGTTCCCCGCGGTGCCGAAGGTGCGGTGGGGCCGGCGCCGGCCGGTGAGGCCCGCACCGACGCCGTGAGCCAGGCGGTGGCGGGAGCGGATGGCCGTGCCGCAGGGACGGTCGTTGGCCGGCCGCTTTCGCCTGGCGTGCACACGGTACGGCGGGTGGCGGTAGGGGTGGCCGTCCTGGTGATGGTGGCTGGCATCGTCCTCGCGCTGGCGCGGCCGGCGGCGGTCGCCACCCTGGTACCGGCCCAGTTGCGGGACCGCCTGGCGGCCATCAACCTGTCCCAATCCGGGGCTCAGGACCGCATCCACTGGACCCTGGACGCCCTCCGGCTGGTGGCCAGGCGGCCGGTGCTGGGAGCGGGTGGGGGAGGCTGGAATGCCCTCTACGGGACAGTCCAGACCTACGCCTATTTCAGCACCGAGGTACACAACCACTATGCCCAGGTGTGGGTGGAGACCGGTACCCTGGGTCTCTTCGCCTTCCTGGCGGTGTGGGCGGGTCTGGCCCGGTCCTACTGGAGGGCCAGGCAGGTGGTGCGCGGGCCGGCGGGGGCGCTCCTTGGCGCCACCTTCGTGGCCGCCCTGGGCCTGGGTGCCCACGCCGTCCTGGATTTCAACCTTTCTCTGCCCGCGGTGGCCGCCACCCTGTGGGCGCTGTTCGGGTTGGTGACGGCCGCCGAGCCGGTGCCCGAGCCGCAGGGCAGGCGCAGGGCGGGCACGCCGTGGTGGCTGGCCACCGGGGTGCCGCTGGCAGCCCTGGCCGTCCTCCTCCTTATGGTGTCGCTCCGCATCGGGCATGACGCCGGACAGCGGGGTGCCGCGGAGCTCAACGGGGGCAACCCCGAGGGGGCGCTGGTGCAGTTCGAAAAGGCCCGCAAATACGATCCGTGGACCGCGTCCTTCTCCATTGACCTGGGACAGATCTACGAGAGGCTGGGTCGACAGAGCGGGGCCCCGGGGCTGTTCGAAAGGGCGCGCCTCTCTTTCCAGCGCGGGGTGGCCCTCGACCCCTACAACTTCCAGTACCGTACCCTCTACGCCAACTTCCTGCTCCGCCAGGGTGAGGCGGAAGCGGCCCTGCGTGAGTTGGAGACCGCCATCAGTTGCCGTCCGGCCCTGGCGGCCGGTTACGAGAACCTGGCCATCGCCTGCGTGCGGGTGGCCCTTTCTCCCCAGGTCGATGCAACGCGGGCCCGGCTCTACCTGGACCGGGTGGACGGGGTGGCACGGCAGATGGAGGACTACTCGGCGCGGGCGCCCGCCTTTGCCGGTGACCGTCGGCTGCCCGCCAGCACGCCCCGTCTGGTGCTGGCGCGGGGTGAGGCCCTGTTGCTGAAAGGTGACCTGGCGGGTGCACGCAAGAACCTGGAGGAGGCGGCCCGGCAAAAGGATCTCAAGCCGGAGGCCAGCCTGTTCCTGGCCGCACTGGCCCACCTGAGCGGGCAGGATCCCGGCCCCGCGCTGAAGGATGCCGCTTCCATACCGGAGGCCGCCCTCCAGGCCCGGGTGATCGCCGACCGCGCGCGCACCCTGGTTTCGTCACCGTGACGCCGCAGTGCCGGGATCAGGCCTCCTCTTCGAGGGCCAGGCGGGCGAGCGGGAAGGGTTCCAGGACCCGTTCCAGGATGCCGTGCAGGTAGGCGATGGCCACCCCGTAGTTCACGATGGGTACGCCCGCCTGCTGCGCCTGCATGATACGGTAAAGCATCTCCCTGCGGTTGATCATGCACCCGCCGCAGTGCACGATGAGCCGGTAGCGGCCCAGGTCCTCGGGGTAGTCCAGCCCCGACTTGACCTCGATCTGGAGGTCGCCGCCCACCCGCTGCCTCAGCCAGCGGGGGATCTTGACCCGCCCGATGTCGTCGGCCACGGGATGGTGGGTACAGGCTTCCGCAATGAGCACGCGGTCGCCGGGCTCCAGGCGATCGATGGCCCTCGCCCCCCGCACCAGCGTGGGAAGATCACCCTTGTAGCGGGCGAACAGGATGGAGAAGGACGTAAGCCAGACGTCCCGGGGGGTGTCCGCGCTCACCTTGGCGAACACCTGGGAGTCGGTGATCACCAAACGGGGTTTCTGGCCCAGCACCCCGAGCAGGTGGCGCAGTTCCCTTTCCTTGACTATGGCGCCGCAGGCATCGTGGTCCAGTATGTCCCTCAGGGTCTGCACCTGCGGGAGGATGAGGCGTCCCTTGGGGGCGGCCAGGTCGATGGGTACCACCAGGACCACCAGGTCGCCGGGAGAGAGCAGGTCCCCCACGATGGTGGGAGCCGCCCAGTCGCGGGGGGCCAGGCGCACGATTTCCATCTTGAGCCTGTCCACACCGTCCCTGGTGAGGGAACTCACCGGCACGAAGGGGACGTCCAGGCGCGCGGAGAGTTCACGGGCCAGCGCTTCCCCCTGGCCGGGGGGTAGGAGATCCGTCTTGTTTAGGACGCCCAGGACCGTGATCCCCCCGGAGCGCAACCGGGCGACGATTTCTTCTTCGTATTGCCCCGCACCCGCGGCGGGGTCCACCACCAGGAGGGCAAGATCGGTGCGCCGCATCACGCTCTCCGTGCGGCGCACGCGCAGTTCTCCCAGCGTCCCCACGTCATCTATCCCCGCGGTGTCGATGATCACCACCGGGCCGAGGGGGAGAATCTCCATGGATTTATAGACGGGGTCGGTGGTGGTGCCCGGTACCTCGGAGACCAGGGCGATGTCCTGTCCGGTGAGGGCGTTGATGAGGCTGGACTTGCCCGCGTTGCGGCGGCCGAAGATGGCGATGTGGAGACGCTCGCCCCGCGGGGTGCGCTCGCTCATGGCTGAACCTCCCGGCCCCGGGCACCCTCGGCTGGGGCGTCCTGCTGCGCGCGGGGGCACGGACCCTCGACAGGCGTGGGCCGTTTCTTGAGCAGGCGGGAGCCCGGGATACCGGGGCGGGTCAGTTCCTCCTTGCTGAAGATGACCTGCACGTCCTCTTCGGGGAGTAGACCCTTTTCCGCCACCACCTGCGCCAGCGGGCGCCCGCACTGATGGGCCTCGTGCAGCACGCGGCAAGCCTCCGCGTAACCGATGTGGGGGACCAGGGCGGTGGCCAGGCCGTCGCTGCGCTCGAGCAGGTCGCGGCAGCGCTGCCGGTCGGCGGTGATTCCGCGCACACACTTCTCCACGAAGATACCCAGGGTGCGGGTGAGCAGGCTCATGGACCCCAGCAGGTGGTGGGCCACCAGGGGGAGGAAGGCGTTGAGCTCGAGCTGACCGGCCTGGGCGGCCAGGGTGATGGCCAGGTCGCCCGCGATCACCTGGTAGGCCACCTGGGTGACCATCTCGGGGATCACGGGGTTGACCTTGCCGGGCATGATGGACGACCCGGGCTGGAGTTGGGGCAGGGCGATTTCGGCCAGGCCGGCGCCCGGCCCAGAAGACAGAAGCCGCAGGTCCCCCGAGATCTTGGCCAGCGTGACGGCACCTGCCTTCAGCAGTCCCGAGACCTCCACGAACACGTCGGCGTTCTGAGTGGGGTCGACCGTGTTCTCCGCCCGGGCGAGGCCCAACCCGGTCAGTTCCCGGAGTTTCTCAATGACCAGGAATACGTAGCGCCGGTCCGCCCCCAGCCCGGTTCCCACGGCGGTGCCGCCCAGGTTCACCTGGCGCAGGCGTTCTTCCATCTTGTACAGACGCCAGCGGTCCCGCGCCACCGCCTCCGCCCAGGCGGAAAACTCCAGCCCCAGGGTAATTGGTACGGCGTCCTGCAGCTGGGTCCTCCCCGGCTTGAGCACGCCCGCAAACTCCGCCTCTTTGGCCTGCAGGGCCGACTGCAGCGATGCGAAGGCGTCCGTGAGGGGTCGCAGCAGGCGGATGGCGGCTATGCGCAGGGCGGTGGGATAGGTGTCGTTGGTGGACTGGGAGAGGTTGACGTGATCCAGGGGGTGGACGAGGGAGTAGTCCCCCCTCGTTCCCCCGAGGATCTCGATGGCCCGATTCGCCAGCACCTCGTTCATGTTCATGTTGGTGGAGGTGCCGGCACCACCTTGAAAGGCGTCCACGATGAACTGGTCGGCCAGGGCGCCCTCGGCTACCTCGGCGGCCGCCCGCGCGATGGCCTCGCCGATGCGGCGGTCGAGCAGCCCGGCCTCCACGTTGGCCAGGGCGGCGGCCTGCTTCACCAGGGCCAGGCTCTTGATCAGTTCAGGGTGCACCCGCTGCCCCGACACGGGGAAGTTAGCCGCCGCCCGCACGGTGGCGATCCCGTAATATGCTTCCTGCGGAACTTCAATTTCCCCCAGGAAGTCCCTTTCCGTCCTGGTTGCCGTCCCCGTCCACCTCCTGGCCGGGCCGCGCCGCCCCTCACCGCCTGGCGGCGTGCGCACCCCGGGCCCTCACCGCCTGGCCAGAGGCGCACCCTGCGGCGAGGGCCGGGGGTACGTTGGGTCTCAGGCAGGGACTTTCAGCCCGGCTTCCTCTTCTACTTCCGAAATGGCCGCTTCGATCACGTCGAGGGCCTCTGCCAGTTGCTCTTCGGTGATCACCAGGCTGGCCAGCATGCGGATGACGTTGCCGTACAGGCCGCACTTGAGTGGGATGACGCCCTTCTGCATGCAGCGCCGCAGCACTTCAGAGGTTTCCCGCCCCGCAGGTTCTTTGGTGGAACGATCCTTGACCAGTTCCACTCCCACCATGGCGCCCAGGCCCCGCACGTCGCCGATGAGGGGATGGGAATCCTGCATGGCCCGGAAACGGTCCATCATCATGCGGCCCAGCGCCTCGGCGCGACCCGGCAGGTCTTCCTTCTCCATTATGTCCAGGACCTCCAGGGCAGCCACGCAGCCCACGGGGTTACCCACGTAGGTGCCGCCAATACGGTTGTCGGCGGGCGCGTCCATCACCTCCGCCCGGCCCACCACCCCGGAGAGCGGGATGCCGGCGGCCAGCGACTTGGCCACGGTGACCAGGTCGGCCTGCACCCCCGAGTGTTCGAGGGCAAAGAGACGCCCGGTGCGGCCGAAACCGGTCTGGACTTCGTCGACCATCAGCAGGACCCCGTGCTTGCGGCAGATGTCCGCGATGCGCCCCAGGTACTCGCGTGGCGGCACCACGAAACCACCCTCACCCTGGACGGGCTCTACGATGACGGCAGCGGTGTCCTCCGGGGCCACAAACAGTTCCAGCATGCGGTCGAGGAGGTCGGCGCAGGCCACGCCACACGCCGGGTAGGTGGCCCGGATGGGGCAACGGTAGCAGTATGCGTAAGGGACCCGGTAGACCTCGGGCGCGAAGGGGCCGAAGCCCGCCCGGTAGGGTTTGCTCTTGCTGGTGAGGGTCATGGCCATCATGGTCCGCCCGTGGAAGGCCCCCTCGAAGGCGATGATGGCCGTCCGCCGCGTATAGGCGCGGGCGATTTTCACGGCGTTCTCCACCGCCTCGGCGCCCGAGTTGAAGAAGGCGCACTTGGCCGGCTGCCTGACCGGCGCCTTCGCTCCCAGCCTTTCCGCCAGGGTGACCAGCGACTCGTAGGGGATGATGGTGAAGTCGGTGTGCAGGAACCGGTCCACCTGCCGGTGCACGGCCTGGTTGACCTGGGGGTGGCAGTGGCCCACATTGAGGACGCCGATGCCGCCCGTCAGGTCGATGAAGGTGTTGCCGTCGATGTCGGTGACCAGTGCCCCGCGCCCGTGGTCGATCACCACGGGGGCGTGTACCGAGAAGGCCGCCGCCACATAGCGGTCCTTGCGCGCCAGCACTTCCCGTGACCGCGGTCCGGGCACCTCCGTCACCAGCCTGATATGATTGCGCACCCCACACCCCTCCTCTTTTTATACGGTGCTGTATATCCCATTCGGTGACGGGTCAATACTTCCCTCCTCAATTTACTGCATCCCGCCGGTAGGGCCCACCCCCTTCTCGCAACCCTATTGTCATGCCCTTGCAACATTTTTACCATGCGGCTAATATGAGTGGGGAGGTGCGGCTATGCCGGCGGCCCCGCAGCGGGGCCCGCAGGATTGGGCGCGGGCACTGGAAGAACTGCGGCGCGAAAATCAGCGTTTGACGCAGGCCAACCGGGAGCTGGAGGAGCGGGTGTCCAAGCTGCGCCGGGCCAATGCGGAACTGGCCCGTGCCTGCCAGTTCACCTCCGATTGTTGCCACGAACTGCGGGCTCCCCTGGCGTCCATCATCGCTTACGCGGAACTGCTCCAGGAGGGGGCGGGGGGGCCTCTCACGGACCTGCAGAGGGAGTACGTGGACGGCATTGTGGAGCAGGGGCAGGAGTTGCTCACCTCCATGAACGACATCCTGGACCTGGCCCGCATGGAGGCCGGCCGCATGGAGGTGCGTACCGCTCCGCTCCGGTTACCGGAGGTGGTTGGCCCTCTGGTAAAACGGATGCAACCCCGCGCCCGCCGCAAAGGCCTCTCCCTCAATGTGGACCTGGGTGATGGGGCGGAGGTCCCGCTGGTGGAGGCGGACCGTCAGAAGGTGGAGAGGGTATTGTGCAACATCCTGGACAATGCCCTCAAGTTCACGCCGCCCGGCGGCCAGGTGTTGGTCAGGGTCCGATGGGACCCGCCGGCGGGCGTGGTGGTGGCGGTGCGCGATACCGGTCCCGGTATCCCTCCCGAAGAGCAGGAGGCCATATTCGACCGATACTACCGGGCACGTGACCGGGGTGACAGTGCCGGGGCCGGACTCGGGCTTAGCCTGGCCCGCCAACTGGTAGAGATGCAGGGAGGGCGCATCTGGGTGGAGAGCGAGCCCGGAAAGGGTGCCACGTTTTACGTTGCCTTTCCGCCGCGTGCTGCAGGACGGTCGGGCACCACAGGGGGTCCGAGTACTGCAGGAGGGTCGTGAACTCCAGGGGGGTGAGGTTTTGCCGGGTAGGACGGTCCTGGTGGTGGAAGATGACCCGGCGGTATCCAGGCTGGTGGAACACCGGCTCACCCAGGAGGGGTACCGGGTGGTAACCGCCTCCGACGGGGAGCAGGGTCTGCGGCTTTTCGAATCGGCGAAGCCCGACCTGGTGATCCTGGACCTCATCCTGCCCAAGATCGACGGGTATGAGGTCTGCCGCATCATACGCAAGGCGTCCATGGTCCCCATCATCGTCCTGTCTGCAAAGGGGGATGAGGTCGACAAGCTGGTGGGCTTCCGCATGGGCGCCGACGACTACGTCACCAAGCCCTTCAGTGCTGCCGAACTGGCCATGCGGGTGGCGGCCGTGCTGCGGCGGTCCGACGGCACCCGTGACGACCGGGAGGGGGCGGTACTGGACTTCGGGGACCTGTGCATCGACCGTCGGCGGCGCCTGGTGACGGTGAAGGGCCAGAAGGTTCAACTCACCCCCAAGGAGTTCGACCTTCTGTGGGTGCTGGCTTCCCACGTTGAGTACGTGTTCACCCGCGAGCAACTGCTCTACCAGGTCTGGCAGTCCGATTACGAGGGCGACGTCGATAACGTGACCGTGCTGGTGAGCCGCCTGCGGGACAAGATAGAGGAGGACCCCGCCCACCCCCGCTTCATCAAGACGGTGTGGGGGGTGGGGTACAAGTTCAGCGTCCCCAGAGCGGAACAGGAGGCTGTGCGTTGACCCTGGCGGTGGCGGCGGCGGCCGGTCTGGCCATCGCCCTGGGAGGGCTGGTACCGGCGATCTTGCGCGGTAAGCGGTGGCCCTCCACCCTCCTGCTGGGATTGGCGGGCGGGGCGGTGCTGGGCATCGTGGGCCTCGAGGTCCTGCCGGCCGCCCGCGAGCGGGGCTCTCTGTTCACCCTGGTTGCCGGCGTGGCGACCGGGGTTGCCCTCATGGGCGGTCTGCACCTGGTGCTGGACTCCCACGGCCACCGGGCAGGGGAGGGCCGGGGAAGCGAGGCCCGCGGAGGAGAGACCCGGGGAGGGGAGGGCGTTTGCCCCGCCCACGGCCAGGAACGCTGGCTGAGGGCTGGTTTCCTCACCTGGCTGGCGGTGGCGGTCCACAACGTGCTTGACGGCTTCGGCATCGGGGCCGGTTTCGGGGAGTCGGGCCATCTGGGGATGGCCCTGGCGGCGGCGGTGGCGATACATAACCTCCCGGTGGGCATGCTGGTGGCCACGCCCCTGGTCCTCGGGGAGGCGGGTGGGTCCCGGGTGGTGGTGAACACTGCACTGGCGGGGATGTGTACGCCCGTGGGGGCGTTACTGGGCGAGAGCCTGGCCGGGTTGTCGCCGGTCGCCCTGGCGGCGTCACTGGGGCTGGCCGGGGGAAGCCTGCTCTTCATCCTGGGCGAACTCCTGCACATGTCCTGGTGTGAATCGCCCGTGCTCACCGTGGTCGGGGGGTCGGCCGGGGCCCTGCTCACCGCGCTGGCGCACCTGCTGGGCGGCCACTAGGGGCCGGCCCCGGTTGCCCTGGTGCTCCCGTCCGGCGACCACCGGGGGCGGTGGTGAGAGGCGGGGTGAGGAAGGTCCGTACACAACCGGGAACGGGGGATGAGCGGTGGGGGAACTGCGCCGGTTCGGAGTTTCCATGGAGGAGGAACTCCTCGAGAAGTTCGACCAACTCGCCCGCTCACGGGGCTACAGCAACAGGTCGGAGTTCCTGCGCGATCTGGCGCGGCGGGAACTGATCGAGCGCCAGTGGGAGCTCGAAGATGCCGAGGTGGCGGGCACGGTCACCCTGGTTTACGACCACGACGCGCGGGGCCTGGGGGATGAACTCACGCACCTGCAGCACGACCACCACGAACTGGTGCTCTCCACCATGCACGTGCACCTGGACGAGCGCAATTGCCTGGAAGTGGTGGTCCTGCGCGGCCCCGCTGCGCGCGTGCGTGCCCTCGCCCACGCCATGATCGCCCGGCGCGGGGTCAAGCACGGTCAACTGACCATGACCTCTACCGGCCGCGAGCTCCCCTGACGAGGTGGTGGATTTGAGGGAGGAAGCTGGCCGCCTTCTCACGGTCCCCGACGAACTGGCCGGGGTTGAGGAGTTCTGGGTGACGGGGAACGAGTTCGTGGCCCTGCCCGAGATCCGGGCGCGGGATGGGACCGTGCTCTCCCTCAACGTGCTCTCCTGGAGCGCCCGCGGCCTGCTGGAACTGGTCGGTACGGAGTCGGTCCCCTTGCTGCGGGTGGGGGTTGAGCCTTCCCCGGGCGAAGCCCAGCGCGAGGAGGGTGCGCGGGTGCGGTCGCGTGAGCCCGCGCCGGGGGAACGGGGGGTGGGAGTTGCCGGTGACCGGCAGGAGCCGGCGGTTGCGGGGGTACACCGCGCGGCGGAATGGATACCGGAGGTCATTTACCGGGTGTCCTGGGGCACCATGCGGGTCACCTGGCTGACTCCGCCCGGGCACAAGGGCCTGGTGGTACACGCCGAGGTGGATCCCCCTCCCGGGCCGGTCACCATCTACCTGGAGGGGCAAATGGGTCAGGTCCGGCACCGGGTTTTCACCCCCCGTGCCCTGCCCGTGCCGGTGCTGAGCCGGTGGCATCGCTGGATGGAGTGTCTGCTCTGGGAGGTGGGATACCCCTGGCCGTTCCTGGCCCTGGCCGTGCGGCCCGCCCAGGCGGACGCGCGACTGGAGTCCTGGCCGGAACCGGGCGCCGGGGAGCGGCGGGCCGGCGCCGGGGCCGAGTCGTCGTCCCTCCCGGCCGAGGCCGGTATCCAGCCCTTGCAGGTGGCCGACACGCCTGTGCGCTTTCGTGTCAGCCGGCAGGGGTCAGAGCTGACCGTTATGATGGGGGTGGCCTGCGACGGGGACGGAGCCGCCTGCCAGGTCGTGGACATGCTGCGCCACGGATACCCGTACCTGCGGGAGGAGTCCCTTCGGGAGGCGGAGCGCCTGGGGGGCGGGACGGAAGCCGCCCGGGGGGAAGAAACCCTGCGGCTATGGCGGCGTAACCTTTTGTTCAATTTCTACTACAGCCGGGGGAGGTGCCTGGATAGCGAACAGGAGGTGCTGGTGACTTCGCGCAGCCCCCGCTACTACGTGTGTGCCGCCCACTGGAGCCGCGATTCCCTGCTCTGGAGTTTCCCCGGGCTGCTGGTGGCGGAGCCGCGGGTGGCGCGCGAGGCGTTGCTCACCGCCTTCCGGCTGTACGCCCGGCGCGCGGGGACCCACAGCCTGTACCTGGACGGGACCGAGCTTTATCCCGGCTTCGAGCTGGACGAACTGGCGGCGTTCCCGCTCGCCCTGGCACTCTACCTGCAAGAGACGGACGACCGCTCGGTGCTGGACCTGGCTCCCGTGCGTGAGGGGCTGGCCGTTGTGTGGGAGAGGCTGGAGGAGGTTCGCCTCCACCCCCACCACGTCTACCGCACCTTTCTGCTCCCTTCCGACGACCCCGCCCACCACCCCGTGGTGACGTACGACAACGTGCTGGCCTGGAAGGCCCTGCGGGTCTTTGCCGGCCTGGGATGGGTTGGGGCGGGCGACAAGGCGGACCGCCTGCGGGAGGAGTTGACGGCGCGCGCGGTGGTGCCGGGGCCCTTCGGCCCCATGTGGGCCTGGTCCTTCGACCCGCCCGCCGATAGCTCTGCGCGCGGCGAGGCGGGGACATGGCTGCTGTACGATGAACCTCCGGGATCGCTGGCGCTGCTGCCGCACTATGGCTGGTGTGATCCCCTGGACCCGGTCTACCTGAACACCCTGCGCTGGATATGGAGTCCCCACAATCCGTGGTACGTGGGCGAGGGCCCCTTCGCCGCCCCGGCCTGTCCCCATGCCCGCCATCCGTGGGTGATGGCCCTCGCCAACGCCCTCCTGGTGCCGCCGGAAAGCTGGCGGGCGCTGGGGGTCGACCCCGGGCGCTTCCCCCGTACCCTGGCGGCTGCCCCCCTGGACGGGGGACTGGCCTGCGAGACGGTGGACGCCTGCTCCGGTCGCGTGCGCACGGGGGCAGCCTTCGCCACCTGTGCGGGGTTCATGGCCTATGCCCTGGCCCGGGCAGGACTTCGGGGTTGACCGGGGTAGGGGGGACCTCGCCCCGGAGGACGGCGACCAGGTTCTCGGCGGCCAGGGTGGCCATGCGGGTCCGGGTGGCGATGCTGGCGCTGGCTATGTGGGGGAGGGCCACCACGTTGGGAAGGGAGAGCAAGGGGTGGTCCGGTCCGATGGGCTCCCGCTCGAAGACGTCCAGGCCCGCCGCCCAGATCCAGCCTTCCCGCAGGGCCCGGTAGAGGGCCGCCTCGTCCACCAGAGGGCCGCGGGCGGTGTTGACCAGGATGGCCGTGGGCTTCATGAGGCGCAACTCTCGCTCTCCGATGAGGTGATGGGTATCCGGGGTGAGGGGAGCGTGGATGCTTACCACGTCGGACTGCCGCAGGAGATCGTCCAGCGCCACCCGGGCGGCCCCCAGTGCCTTTTCCGCGTCCTCCCAGCGCTGGGGGTCGTGGTAGAGGATGCGCATGTCGAACCCGCGGGCGCGGCGTGCCACGGCCTGCCCGATGCGCCCGAAACCCACCAGGCCCAGCGTGCTGCCGTAGACGTCCCGGCCGGTGAGGAGCATGGGACCCCAGGTCTTCCACTGGCCGGCAGCCAGGAACCGGGTCGCCTCCACCAGGCGCCGTGCCGTGGCCAGGATGAGGGCAAAGGCCAGGTCGGCGGTGGTCTCGGTGAGCACCCCCGGCGTATTGGTGACCACCACCCCGCGGGCGGTGCAGGCGGGGACGTCCACGTTGTCGTAGCCCACCGCCATGTTGGCGACCACCCGCAGGCGAGGGGCATGTTCCAGGAGTTCGGTGTCCACCCGCTCGGTAAGCAGGCAGAACAACCCCTCGCACCCGGCCACCTCTTCGAGCAGGGTGGCGCGGGGCACGGGATCGTCGCTGTCCCAGATGCGTACCTGGCACTCTCGTCGCAGGATCTCGAGGGCGGCCTGGGGAATGCGTCGGGTAACATATACCGGTGGCTTCAACTTTCCTACCCCCCTGGCACAGGTCAGATTGCTTGTTCTTGACTGTGGCCGGGATTCCTGCCCGGGAAGGGAGAGGGGACCGTGGAGTTCAAGGTGCTAGCCAATGGCGCAGGATACTTCGCCGGACCCACCAACTGCGGGCTGGTGTGGAGGGGGCGGGAGGGCATGCTCATCGATTCCGGCCTGGACGAGAGCACGGCACGCAAAGTCCTCCGCTACCTCAACGAGCGTGGCCTGCGCCTGGTGGCCATCTTCAACACCCATTTTCACGCCGATCACGTGGGAGGCAATGCCTTCCTGGTGGCGCGCACGGGCGCCCGGGTTTTCGCCCCGGAGGAAGAGGCCGAGTTCATCCGCCGTCCCCTGCTGGAGCCCACCTCACTGTACGGAATGGCGGCTCCGCCCCCCGTCCTGCGCAACAAGTTCCTCATGGCTTCGCCCACCCCTGCCGTGGAGGGTGTGACGGCGTCCTCCTGGCAGGACCCGCTGGGGGCGGGGCTATCCCTGGTCGAGTTACCCGGCCACAGCCCGGCCCAGCTGGGTGTGGCCACCCCCGGGGGCGTGCTGTTCGCGGGGGACCTCTTCTTTTCCAGCGGGGTGCTGGACAAGCACGGCATCCCCTACAACGCCGACGTGACCAGGCATCTGGCCTCCCTGGAGCGGGCGGCGGTGTGGGCCGCGCAGGGGAAGTACCCGTGGATGGTCCCCGGCCACGGCCCCGCCTGCGATCCGGGGGATGCCCTGCTCACCATCGAAGCCAACCGTCAGCGGGTGACGGACCTGCTTCACCTTATTGAGGATCTGCTGGCGGAGTCCCGGTCCGTGGCCGACCTGGTGCAGGTGCTCGCCCACCACTACGCCCGCCTGCTCTCCACCCCCGGGGAGTACCTGCTGGTGCAGTCGGCCCTGCAGGCCTGCCTCAGCCACCTGGCGGAGGAGGGCCGGGTGGAGGCGGTCATGGATGACAACCGCCTGCTGTGGCGCCGCCACCCCGCCTCCTGACGGTTCCCCCGTGCCGTCGGCGGAGCCGCCGTCCCCGTACAGGTGGCGGTAAACCAGGTACGAGCCTGCCACCCTGGCCACGTACTCGCGGGTCTCGGAGAAAGAGATGGCGGTGGGGAAGCCTTCCCTGCCGCGGAACACGGGGGAAGCCGCCCACCGGCGCACGTTCCCCAGTCCCCCGTTGTAGGCGGCCAGTGCCCGGGGGATGTCGCCCCCGCAGCTTGCGATCGTGCGGGCCAGGTACCAGGTGCCCAGGCGCAGGTTGACCTCGGGGCGGAAGAGGTCTTCCCGGGTGATCTTCATGCCCAGGGCGCGGGCGGCGCCCTCGGCGGTGGCGGGCATGAGTTGCATGAGGCCGCAGGCACCGGCGGGCGACACCGCCCACGCCGCGAAGTGGCTCTCTTCCCGCATCACCGCCCACACCAGGAAGGGGTCCACCCCGAAGGCAGCCGATACTTCCCCCACCAGGTCCGGGTAGGGGCGGGGATAGGCGAGCCGATAGGCGGCCGGGGCGGGCAGATCCGGCAGTACCGACATGGCCCTTTCCGCGGCCATGGTCACGTTCCCGCGGCCGGCGTACCACTCCGCCACCGCCAGCCTCCCCGTGGGCCCGCCGTGGCGCGCCAGCACCTCCACCTCCACCTGGGCCAGGGGAACGCCGCGGCGGCCGAGTCCCTCCAGGGCGCGGACCGCGGCCGCAGCGGGGGGCGGAGCCGGGTCGGGCACAGGGGGGTAGGGGAGGGGGTGTTCCACCTCCAGGCCGGCGCACCAGGCCAGCCCGGGTGAGATGGCCACCCGGAACCGCCCGGCCTCCCGGGTATCCCCCCGGTTGCGGGAGAGGACGTAGCCCCGCAGGGCGGCATCGTCCCGCAGGAGACCCTTCTCGCCTGCCAGGCTCCGGTACACGGCCAGGGCCTCAAGAGGACGTCCCAGTTCCTCCAGCAGGCAGGCGCCCCGCCAGCGGGCTTCCGCCTCCGGTGACTCCAGGTAGGCGCGGGCGGCCTCCTGGCGGCGACCCAGGCGCTCGAGCACCCTGCCCAGGCCGCGGGCACCCGCGGGGCCCAGGCGCCCGTAGGCCTCGGCGGCTGCCTCCAGCTTCCCGGACTTTTCGAGGGCGCGGGCGTAGACGGCCAGTGTGGCGCCATCGTCGGGGAACTCGGCCAGGTAGCGGGCCAGCCAGGGAAGTGCGGCGCGGGCGTCCCCCAGGGTGAGGAGAGCCCGGCCCCATTCCCGAGCCACGGGGGCCCTGGCGCGGGCTTCGCTCTCCCCGTGCTCACGGAGGATTTCCAGGGCGGGCTGCGCCCACCCGCGGTCGTTGAGCCACTCCGCCACCCGGCACCAGTCCGGTTCCAGGCGCAGGAGCGCCTCCACCGCCACCCGGGCCGGAAGCAGGTGCTTCCAGTGTTCCACGGCCTGTGCGGGCTGGCCGCACTCCTCCAGGAGGCGGGCGAGTTCCTCCCTGACGCCGGGGTCATCCCGCAGTTCCAGGGCGCGGAGGTACCAGTCGGCGGCCGTGGCCTGCTCGCGCGCGTGCCGGCTCCGGGCCAGGACGAGGCAGGCCTGATAGCCCACCCCGTCGGTGCGGCCGGCCAGGTCCTCCACCTGCCGGCGTCCGGCGGGCCAGCGGGCCAGCGCGATCACCAGGCGCCGGTAGCCGTCCAGCTCGGGGGGAAGGTCCCGGCGGCCCAGTGTGTGCCTCAGGTCAGTGGTGAACGAAACGAACAGGTCGCTTTCGCGCTCCAGTCGGGGTCCCAGCAGGAGCCCCCGCTGCCATGCCCCGAGCGCGGCCAGGACGGTCCCCGCCACCCCCAGGAGTACGAGCAGCCCAAACCACCAGCGCCGTCGCACCGGCACCCCTCCCGACGCCCTGCGGCCTGCTGTACCTTATGCACGGGGCGGTGGTTCTCCTGCCCGGGCCCCCGCCGGTGGCCGGCCCGGCGTGCGCCGCCTGCGTGGGCGGTCGTCGCCGGGGCGGCACGTCGCATGCCATGGCGGGTGGCCGACCCGGCGGCACGTTGCGTGCCTCGGCCGGTGGCTTCACGCAATGGGGCGGGGATGGCATAATAGGGCAAGGAGGTGATGGCAGGGTGCGGCTCATTTCCGAAAGGGACGCGGCCACGCTGCGCAAACGGTTCGCCGACCTGACGGGCCCGGTGAAGCTGGTGATGTTCACCCAGTCCGAGTCGGGCTTGAGCGTCCCCGGGCACGAGTGCGCGTACTGCCGGGAGACGCGCATGCTGGTGGAGGACCTGGGCGAGGTCTCCGACGGCCGCATCGGGGTGGAGGTGCACGACTTCATCCTCGACAGGGAGGAGGCCTCCCGGTACGGGGTCGAGCGCATCCCGGCGGTGGTCGTGCTGGGGGAGCGCGACCACGGCATACGCTACTACGGCATCCCCGCCGGGTACGAGTTCGCCTCCCTGGTCGAGGATATCCTCGATGTGTCGGCACAGAAGAGCGGATTGCGCCCGGAGACGGCGGCGGCACTGCGCGCGTTGCCCAGAGACGTACACATACAGGTCTTCGTTACCCCCACCTGACCGTACTGCCCGCGTGCGGCCAGGTTGGCCCACAAGATGGCGCTGGAGAGCGATAGGGTGCGGGCGGACGTGGTGGAGGTATCTGAGTTTCCCCATCTTGCCCAGCGTTACCACGTCTTCGGGGTGCCCAAGGTGGTCATCAACGAGCGGGTCCAGTTCGAAGGCGCGGTGCCCGAGAAAATGTTCCTGAGCTACGTGCTGCAAGCCGCCGGCGTGGAGGAATCCTGACCGGCTACCCGCAGGCGGCGGGCATCGAGGAGTCCCGACCGCGAGTCTCAGGAGGCCGGTCGTGGAGGAATCCTGACCGGTGAACTCCGGCGCCGCCGGAGCAAGCCAGTTCGGTAGTGCGCCGCCCCGTCCTGGTACACACTAGGGCGGGGTGGTTTTTTGGCCGAACCCAGGGTTACCGTGGTGGGAGGCGGCCTCGGAGGCACGCCCCTGGCCAACGGCCTGGCGCGGCTCGGGATCTGCCAGGTCACGCTGGTGGACTTGCTCGGGCAGCACATCTACCAGCCCGGCTTTCTCTACGTGCCCTTCGGCCGTGTCAAACCCGCCTCGCTGGTGCGCGACCTGCCGACGGTCCTTCATCCGCGCGTGCAACTGGTGGTGGGCGAGGTGGAGGAGGTGGACGCCGGGGCACGGGCGGTCCACCTGGCCGACGGACGCGTGATCTCCTCGGATTGGCTGGTGCTGGCGCCGGGGGCGGCATATGATCCCGGCCTGGTGCCGGGGTTCGCCGGCAACGTGCACCACTTCTATTCCCTGGAGGCCGGCCTGGACCTCATGGCCGAGTTGCAGCGCTTCCGGGGCGGGGACGTGGTGGTGGGCATCACCACCCTGCCTTACAAATGCCCGCCGGCCCCCCTGGAGTTCACCCTTCTCCTGGACGATTTCTTGCGGAAGCGCGGCCTGCGCGGCCGTTACCGCCTGACCTTTGTAACCCCCCTGCCCCAGCTCATAGGCATGAAATCGCTCTGCGAGGCCTATCAACCCATCTTCAACCGCCGGGGAATCGCGGTTGCCACTCGCTTCACGGTGGAGGAGATCGACGCGCGTCGCCGCCGCCTGATGTCCCAGGAGGGCGGGGAAGTGCCGTATGACCTGGCCATCCTGGTCCCGCCCCACCGGGGAACGAAGATGGTGCGCCGCTCGGGACTGGGGGATCGCCAGGGGTGGATACCCACCGACCGTGAGACCCTGCGGGTGGTGGGGTACGAGCACGTGTACGCCCTGGGGGACGCCACTGACCTCCCCGTCTCCAAACACGGGGCGGGTGCCCACATGCAGGCCGAGGTGGTGGCCCGTAACCTGGCCGCGGAGATAGGGGGTCGAGAGCCCGGCTGGGAGTATTCGGGCCGGGTGTTCTGTATCAGCGATACCGGCGCCGGTAAGGGCAGCCTGGTGCACTACAGCTATGACCGGCCACCGGCGCCCCCCACGCCCCTGCCCGTTTTTCGCTGGGCCAAGCTGGCTACCGGTGCCCTGTACTGGCGGCTGGTCCCGCGCGGGTTGCTGCCGGTGCACGGATACCGCCGCCGCCGTGCTACCGCGCGGTGAAGAGATGCCTGGCTGCATAATTGCACTCCTGCCCGTTGCGGTGTCCGCAGGACGAATGCACTGACCGAGCCGGTGAGAACCGCTGCAAAACGGAACACGGACGTGCGTCCTGGCCTGCTCGTGAAGGCGGTCACACCAGGTATTGACTGCCGGGCGGGGCAGGTGGTATCATACTCCTGCAAGCAGTTATTTGCGCAGGTTACCAAATTAGGGAGGGAGACAGCGTGGCGGAGGAGCGGTTTTCCATGGTGGTGTTCTCGGGCACGGTGGATAAGCTCTACCCGGTAGCCATCATGTCTTCGGGAGCAGTGGCTATGGGCATGGAGGTGGACATCTTCGTGACCTTCTGGGGCCTGCAGGCTTTCCGGAAGGGCAACCCGCGGGAACTGGGGCGGGTGAGCAAGGACTTCGAAGACCAGGCCGGCGCCATGATGCAGATCATGCAGGAGAAGAATGTGCCCTCCTGGTACGATACCCTGCTCCAGGCCAAGGAACTGGGGAACGTGCGCGTGCACGCCTGTGCCATGACCATGGACCTGTTCGGCCTCACCAAAGACGACCTGGACCCCATCGTGGACGACGTGGTGGGCGTGGGCGAGTTCGTGGACCGGGCCAAGGAGGGCAAGGTCACCCTCTTTATCTGACACCGGATCCGACAGGGGCGGGTCCGAACAGAAAGGGGACGGCAGATGAACGAGCAGACGGTCAAGGCGGACCGGATCATTGACGCCCGCGGTGCGTACTGCCCCGGGCCGCTAATGGAACTGATCAGGGCGGTTCGCGAAGCCCGGGTCGGCGAGGTCCTGGAAGTGCTCTCCTCGGATTCCGGTTCCAAGCGCGACATCCCGGCCTGGGCCGAGAAGGCGGGCCACGAAGTGGTGGGCGTGTTCCCCGAGCAGGGATACGACCGCATCGTGGTGCGCAAGGCGAAATAGCTGGCATGAGAACGGGGCCGGCCCCCGGGCGGAGGGCTCAATGCGGGCCCATGGGGAATCCCGGATAAGGCCGGCTCCGTGGCATCATTATGGGGGGAAGAACCATGCGGAACTCAGCGCGGGTGGTCATTGCAGGCGGGGGAACGGGCGGCACCTTGGTGGCCAACTTACTGGCCCGGCGCGGGGTGGCGGTAACCCTGGTGGATGCCACAGGATGGCACACGTATCAGCCCTCCTTCCTGTACCTGCCTTTTGCCGACAGGGTGCCCCGCAGCCAGGGGCCGCTTTACAGCAGAAGGGTGTCGACCCTGCTGGACGGGCGCGTGAAGGTGGTGGTGGGCACGGTGACCGGCATTGACCCGGTGGCCCGCCGGGTGGAGATCGCGGAGGGGGCGAGCCTGCCCTACGACTGGCTGGTACTGGCCACGGGCACGGCCTACTATCCCGACGAGATCCCCGGGTACCCGGAGGCCGCTCACCACTTCTATTCCCAGGAGGCCGCCCTGCGCCTGCGGGAGGCCCTGGCTTCCTTCCGCGGCGGCGACGTGGTGGTGGGTGTCACCACTATCCCCTACAAGTGCCCGCCGGCACCCCTCGAGTTCACCTTGCTGCTGGACGCCTACCTCAGGAGACGGGGCATCAGGGAGCGGACGCGCATACGGTTCCTGAGTCCACTGCCGCGCGCGTTCAGCATTGAGCCGGTGTCCGAGATGGTGGCACCCATGATGGAGCGGCGGGGTATTGAGATCTCCACCTTCTTCAACACCGAAAGCGTGGATGCGGGGGCGCGGGTGGTGCGGTCCCTGGAGGGGGAAGAGGTTCCCTACGACCTGCTGGTCCTGCTTCCTCCTCACGGGGGAGTCCCCGCCGTGCGCAACTCCGGCCTCGGCGACCGCAGCGGGTGGATCCCCACCGACCGCCACCTCATGAGGGTGCTGGGGCGGGAGCGCATTTATGCCGTGGGGGATGCCACCGACCTGCCGGTGTCCAAGAGCGGCGTGGCCGCCCACTTCCAGGCCGAAGCGGTGGTGGCCAACATCTTAGATGAGATGGCAGGGCGGGAGCCCTCCCACGCCTACACAGGGCGGGTGCTGTGCTTCGCGGAGACGGGACTGGGCCGCGCCACGCTCATCTCCTTCGACTACCAGCATCCACCCCGCCCGCCCGTGCCCAACCGCGTCCTCCACTGGGGCAAGCTGGCCTTCAATGTGCTATACTGGTACACGGTACCTCAGGGCCGCGTACCCCTGCGGGGCGTGACCAAAGTGGGGGCGGGCGCACGCCCGGTGGAGGAGGAAGCCCGGGTTGGGCACTGACGACAGGCTGTTTGAGTTGCAGAGCCAGATCTGTCGCACCCTGGCGCACCCCAAGCGGTTGCAGATCATCGAGTTGCTGAAGACGGGGGAAAAGACGGTTTCCGACCTGGCCGAGGCCTTGGGCACCCAGATCCCCAACGTGTCTCAGCACCTGCAGATGTTGCGCCAGACCAGGCTGGTGGTGGCCAGGCGGGAGGGGGCCAACGTGTACTACGCCCTCTCCAACCCCAAGATCGTGCTGGCCTGCAACACCCTGCGTGAAGTGCTGGCCGAGCAGTTGGAGATCGACCGGGCGGCCGCGCTGGGCACCCACTGAGGCGGTGGCGGCTAGCGGCCGATGAAGAGCTGGGTTTCCGCTATGCCGTAGGGACCGTTGGCCACGATACCGATGCCCACATGGGTGTGCCTGGGGTTCAGGATGTTGGATCGGTGACCCTGAGAGGACATGAACATGGCGTGGGCGTAGCGGGCATTACGTGCCTTGGCGATGTTCTCCGCCCCCATTACGGGTGCGCGGACGCCCGCTGCCACCTCCATCCGGTAGGCGGTACCGTAGGTAGGCGACACGTGGGAGAAGTAGTTGTTGACCACCATGTCCTGGCTCTTCTTGCGGGCGAGTTCGGTGAGGACGGGGTCCACCGTGAGAGGGGGCAGCCCTGCCTCGGCACGGGCCTGGTTTACGAGCTGTAGGGCTATCGCCTCTTCAGCGGTCAGCGCCACGGGTTCACCCGCTGGAGGTTGCGGGGCGGGCTCGGGCGCCGGGTCCGGCGAGGGAGCCGGTGTCGGGGTGGGGGTAGGCGCAGGTGTCGCCACGGGGGTAGGTGCCGGCGCGCGCCAGTACCAGGAAGCTTGCGCGGAAAGGGGCAGGCAGAACAGGGCCACCACCAGGCAGACTGCCAGCAGGTACCTTTTCCTCAAGGGCATGACCTCCTTTTATGTCACCTGCCTTCCAGTGTAAGGGTCGGGCTTGAGAGGGACAACCCGCCCCACACCCCCTGTCGAGCCATGAGGGAGCGCCAGCTCGCCCGGAGGGACGCATGCGCATCCCGGAGCCATCTGGCGCCCGCGTAACTGAAAATGCCAGGGTTATTACCACTTCCACCGCCGGCCCCGCTGGCCCAGTTGCAGGGTGGCCTGGGCCTTCTGCCGCTCCAGGGCCTGCACCCGCTCCTGCAGAGAGCGGTTCTCGGCCCGCAGTTTCTCGCGTTCCTCCTCCAGGGCCTGTCTGTCCCGCCTGGCGGCCTCCAGTTCCTGCTCCACGCGGGCGCGGTGCTGGCGGCACTCTTCCAGGGCAGCCCGTAACGAGGCCAGGCGCCGGTCGCGTTCGGTGATGGCCTCCTTGAAGCCCTGCAGTTGCTTCTCCAGCCTCTCCTGTTCCTCTTCTAACTGCAGGGCCATGTCGAAGGCGCTGCGGATGCATACCTCCAGTTGCTCGAGGTACGGCCGCAACGGTTCAAGCTGCTCTGACATTTCCCGTCCTCCCGGTCCATGGTATGCGGCCGCCTGCACCGGTTGGCCCCTCACATCATAATCTGAACCAGGAAGCCCGGCTGGCAGCCATTCACTGGGCCTAGACAAAAAGCGGCGACGTAATAGCTGCCCACCGGCATATGCAGGGCCAGGAAGGAGGGAAACGATGAGCGAGGAGAAGATGAAGCCCCGCTTCGCGCCCAAAGAGGTGGTCCCGGGTCCGTGCCCGCCCACGGGGTGCCCGCCTCCCACGGAGATCGTGTGCATCCAGGTGGAGAAGGTCTACGACTTCTGCTTCCAGAACGAGGATCGGGAAGCCTGTTTCACCCTGCCCGCGGAGTGCACGCCACCTGCTCCGCCGGGTTCCACCGCCACCTGCACCATCACCAGTGTGACCTGCACGCCGGGGACCCCGGTGCCCGTGCCGGGGCAGCCCGGATTCGTCACCGTGGGCATCGTGTTCGTGGTGACGGTGGACATCACCGTGCTGAACCCGGATGGCACCACCAGGTGTACCTTCACCCAGAACTTCACCTTCGTGAAGACGGTGGTGCTGTTTGCGCCCGCCGGGACCACCATCCAGTGCGAGGTGCCCGATTTCTCGTGCGGGCCGTGCGCGGTGGCCGACACCCAGGTGTGCTGTACCTTCCACCTGTGCATCCTGGTGCAGTCCAAGGCGCTGGTCAAGCTGCTGGTACCGGCCTACGGGTTCTGCGTACCCGCCCAGTGCGTGGTGGCGCCGAAGATCCCGTGCCCGCCCGGTTTCCCGCCCCAGTTCGTACCCACGGCGGCGGGTGTCGGGTAGACAATCCAACCGCCCCACCTGGCATCGTGAGGGGAGGGATGATTCCCTCCCCACTTTCTGCCCATCCCCACCTCGGGTGGCGGTGAGCCAGCGGGCGAGTTCGCTTTGGCCACCAGTGCTGGCGAGAGCCACCGGGAGACCTCGCTTCGGTCCTCAGCCTCAGCGCAGCTCGAAGACGTGCAGGTAGTCGGCGGGAGCCAGGTAGTTGTCGGTGCAGGTCACCATGACCTCCAGATCACCGTCACCGTCCAGACCTCTCACCCACAGGCCCCAGATGGTGGATTTGCCCAGAAGGGGGCTCTCCCAGGTCCGCTCGAAGTTGATGCCCGCCTTGTCCGAGTCGGGCCCTGCTTCCCAGCGCGCCACCCGGGTGCCGTCGGCGCCCGCCTCCGCCAACACCATGACTGCCCTCCACGTCGGGGAAGTCGGCGGGAGCGCCCGTGGCGAACGTAACCGGGACCCCCATTTCCTCCACCCACCGG
>JACIYH010000130.1 GCA_014360055.1 Bacillota bacterium
TCCTGCAATAATACCGTTAGGGTTGAGCAACACCCAAAGGCAAGCTTACACCCAGGCGACCTGATATGTCAATAAAGAAGTGTGCAATTTCACATGGGCTCCCTCCCCCCAACGGAGCCGCCCGCACCCGGCAACAGGGGCGGGCGGGACCCGGGTGCAAGACGGCGCAGCCTCAGCAGGTGCAGGGGCCGCTGTGGCCGGAAACCAGGTCGGCCGGCCTCTCGTACACCAGCCTGCCGTCGATGATCACCTTCTCCACCTGGGTGAAAGTGCAGAAGGGATGCCCGTTGAAGATGGCGATGTCGGCATCCTTGCCCGGCTCCAGGCTCCCCAGACGGTCCGCCACCCCTATGATCTCGGCGGCGTTGATGGTGATTGCCCGGAAGGCGTCCTCCTCGGGCATGCCGTAACGTACCGCCAGCCCGGCCTGCACCGGCAACCAGCGCGTGGAAGAGGCGGAGTCCACCTGGATGGCGACCTTCACACCCGCTCTGGCCAGGATGCCCGCGTTCTTCATGCTGACTTCGTTGAGTTCCATCTTGCTGCGGCTCATGAGCAGCGGCCCCACCACGCAGGGCACGCCCTTTTGGGCCAGGATGTCGGCGATCTTGTAGCCCTCGGTGGCGTGCTCGAGGGAGAAAACGAGGTTGAACTCCTCGGCGATGCGGATGGCCGTCATCATGTCATCGGCCCGGTGGCAGTGGATGCGGGCACGGATTTCCCGCCGCAGAGCGCGGCCGATGACCTCCCAGCGCAGGTCGCGCTCGGGGGGCTGCCCGTCCTCCTTGGCGGCCGCCTGCTCGTGCTTGCGCATGTAATTCTGGGCCGAAACCAGGGCTTCCCGGAGCACGGCCGCGTTGCCCATCCGGGTAGAGGGTGCCTGCTTCTTGCCCTCCCCGTACACCCGCTTTGGGTTCTCCCCCAGGGCCATCTTCAGGGCCTCCGTGCCCGGGATCACCATCTCCTCAACCGTGCGCCCCACCAGCTTGATGGCCACACCAAGGCCGCCGATCACGTTGCCGCTGCCCGGGCCGGTGAACACGGTGGTGACCCCTGCCGCCACCACGTCGGCAAAGGACGGGTCGGCCGGATTGATGGCGTCGATGGCTCGCATGTGGGGGGTAATGGGATTGGTCATCTCATTACCGTCCTCGTGGGCCCACACGTGCGGCTCCCCGAAGAGGCCGATGTGGCTGTGAGCGTCGATGAACCCGGGTGTAACCCAGCACCCGGTGGCATCGATCACCTCGGCCCCGGGCGGGATGGGGATTTCCCTGCCCACGGCCTTGATCTTGCCGTCCTCGATGAGGACCACGCCCCCGTCCAGGGTACCCTGGGTGATGGTGAGCACCCTGCCTCCCTTGATCGCCTTCACCTCGACACCCCCCTGCACGCGGTCTCGCCCGCCCCTGGAGAGCGGGCCGGTAGAACTTCGGCACCCAAAGCACATCTCCCTGCCCCAACTCGTCCAGGGTGGCCCGCACCGCCCCAGGCGCGGGTGGCCCGTGGCACCCCGGGAAACGTTGGACCGCGGCGCATGCGATCCCTGATGCGCTCGAAGTGCGGGTGGGCCGTGGCACCCCGATGGTGTTAGAGGAGGGAAGCGAGGTCCAGGAGGGTGCCCCGCAGGTCCGGCTCATAGCGGGGATGGCCCTTGTCGCGCAGGAAAGGGCCCTCCACCAGGAAGGTCCGTATTCCCACCAGCGAGGCAGCCAGGTCTTCCTGCACGTCGTTGCCCACCATCAGGCACTCCTCCGGGCTGGCGCCGAGCAGTTGCAGGATCTCCCGGTAGTACTCGGGCTGGGGCTTGCAGGCGTGCATATCCTCGTACGCGGTGACCAGGGCAAAGGGGATGTCGTGGATACCGCCCCAGCGCATCCGTTCCACGATGGCCACCCGTGGGAAGAGGGGGTTCGTGGCCAGCACCAGGCGGTAACCCCGGGAAAGGGCGTGTTCCAGCACCCGCCGTGCCTCGGGGACGGGACGGGCCAGGTGGCCCAGGGAGGGGAACACGTCCCGGTAGAAGGCCGTGAAAATGGGGTCGAGCCTCTCCCGCTCCAATCCCACGCGGGGCAGGAAGTCGCTCCAGAACACCTCTTCGTTGGACCGGGAAAGGTCGCGGTCCGCGACCATGGCCCAGGTGGAAGCCAGGATGGCCTCCACCAGCCGGCCGGCGGGCAGGATTCCGTCGAACCGGCGGGCCAGTGCCTCGAAGTAGACGGGCACGAAGGCGTCTATGTCCAGACCCAGCAGCGTGCCATCGAGATCAAAGAGCAAGGATCGGACTCCCTGCAAGTTCATATCCCATCCCCCCTACCGCAGACAGGCCAACCGGTTCCCGTGTCTCACCAGGTCCAAAGCAGCCCGCCCTCCGGTGAGGCTACCCGCGCGTCAGCACCGGCTACCACAACCGTATACACACCTCGACGTCGCCGGGCCGCACCTCGAGGAGCGTGCGCCTGCCGCTGCGTCTCACATCCGTCCACACCCGCCACAGCCCGTCCAGACCCAGACCTAACAACCCCGCCGCACCCCGCGGCAAGGCTTGGCCGCCTTCTGCGCGCTCCCCCGCGCTCCCCGGCGAGTCTCTGCCGTCTTCTGCGCGCGCCCCTGCGCCCGGCCGGCGGGCGACCTCGAGCAGCGATACCAGACGTCCCGCACGTCGCCCCAGGAAGCGCCCCGGACCCAGGCGCAGCAAGGGTAGGCCGACAAGGTGGCCGAAGTCAAGCCACGACCGCAACAGGTCCTCGACCACCGCCAGGGCCACCGGGATCACCAGCCGCCGCCCGCCGGGCCGGCCCACTTCCACCACCAGCAACTGGTTGCGCGGCCACACTGTCACCACCCCACCCGGCATGGTAGCAGCCCGCTTGACCGCGGTCAACCTGCCCGTGATATAATCCCATCAGGTGGTAGCCTTCGGGGCTGGGTGAGGGAAGCAGCCTTCCCAATTCCCAACCGGTGGTGATGCCCCCGCCCCACGGCGGGGGACGAGCCCATCAGCCCCAGCGGTTGACTCCGGTGAGAATCCGGGGCCGACAGTAAAGTCTGAATGGGAGAAGGCACCGGGAACGCCAGGCAGCGGACGGGTTCACGCCTACCTGTT
>JACIYH010000131.1 GCA_014360055.1 Bacillota bacterium
GTGAAAGGCGTGGCCATCGCCGTCGAGCGGGAAGTTTCGTTTATCGAGGCGCTGTTGCGGGCGCGGCGCCGGCCCGGGGAAATCGGGCGCCGGGAGATCCTGGCGCTGCTGGAGGGTTCCGGGGAGCCGGACCGGCGCGATGCCCTCTTCCGCGCGGCCGACGAGGTGCGGCGCCGTTACGTGGGCGACGAGGTGCACCTGCGCGGGATCATCGAGTTCTCCAACCACTGTGTGCGGAACTGTCATTACTGCGGGCTGCGGGCAGGCAACCGGTCGCTCGCGCGCTATCGCATGACCCCGGCCGAGATGGTGGCCATCGCCGAAAGGGCGGCCGGGCTGGGCCTGGGCACGGTGGTGCTTCAATCTGGGGAGGACCCGTACTGGGATGCCCAGAAGCTGGCGGCGGTGATCGGCGAAATCAAGCGCCGCACCGGGCTGGCCGTAACCCTCTCGGTGGGGGACCGGCCCCGGGAGGACTACGCCCGCTGGCGGGAGGCGGGGGCGGACCGCTACCTGCTCAAGCACGAGACGGCCGACGCCGGCCTGTTCCGCCGGCTCCGGCCCGGCACCACCCTGGACGGGCGGCTGCAGTGCCTGCGGGACCTGCGGGAACTGGGGTACCAGGTGGGTTCGGGCAACATGGTGGGGCTACCGGGGCAGACACTGGCCAGTCTGGCCGACGACATAGTCCTGCTACAGGAACTGGACGTGGAGATGGCGGGCATCGGCCCCTTCCTTCCCCATCCCCAGACGCCCCTGTCGGGGGCGCAGCCGGGTTCGGTGGACCTCACCCTGCGCGTGCTGGCGGTGGCCCGGCTGGCCCTGCCCTGGGCGCACCTGCCCGCCACCACCGCCCTGGGCACGGCCGACCCCGAAGGGCGCCAGAAGGCCCTCCGCTGTGGCGCCAACGTGATCATGCCCAACGTGGGGCCGACCGAGTATCGCCCCCTTTATCAGATTTACCCGGGCAAGATCTGCCTGACGGACCGGGCGGAAGGCTGCCTGGTTTGCCTGCACCGGATGGTGCGGGACCTGGGACGCACAGTCGGGCGGGGACCTGGCCATTCGCCCAAGCCCCGCTTCCGC
Source organism: Bacillota bacterium (assembly GCA_014360055.1). GTDB lineage: Bacteria > Bacillota > Sulfobacillia > JACIYH01 > JACIYH01 > JACIYH01. Next base: position 1,087 of record JACIYH010000131.1, read on the forward strand.
TCCCCGGAGGCCTCAGCGAAGGGAGACGCCACGGCGATGATCCCGGGTAGCGGGAGCATGTCCGCCCCCGCGGACACGGTGGCCTCCGCCCGGTAGCAGGCGGTGGCACCGGGGCCCTGCGGTGGGCGTGGCGAAAAAGGAGAGGAGAAACATGCGTGGCACTCAAGTAGCGGACTTCATCCCCCACGACGTGATCGATGACCTGCTGCGCGAGCAGGCCCAGCCCGATCCCGCGTGGGTGCGGGACATCCTGGCCAAGGCGCGCGAGGCGCACGGGCTGGAGCCCGAGGAGGTGGCAGCCCTCATCCACACCTGGGACCCCGGGTTGCTGGACGAGATGTACGCGGCCGCCCACGAGGTCAAGGAAACCATCTACGGCAAGCGGCTGGTGTTCTTCGCCCCCCTGTACTTCAGCAACTACTGCGTGAACAACTGCAGGTACTGCGGCTACCGCCGGGACAACCGCTTCCCCCGCCGACGCCTCACCCTGGTAGAGGTGGCCGAGGAGGTAAGGGTCCTGGAGCAGATGGGGCACAAGCGCCTGGCCCTCGAGGCGGGCGAGGACCCCGTGCACTGCCCCATCGACTACGTGGTGGACGTGATCGAGACCGTTTACGCCACGAAGGAGGGCAGGGGCGAGATCCGGCGGGTGAACGTGAACATCGCCGCCACCACGGTGGAGGAGTACCGCCTGCTCAAACAGGCCCACATCGGCACCTACATCCTGTTCCAGGAGACCTACCACCGGCCTACGTACGCCTACATGCACCCCTCCGGGCCCAAGAGCGACTACGACTGGCACACCACCGCCATGGACCGGGCCATGGAGGCGGGGCTGGACGACGTGGGCATCGGTGCCCTCTTCGGCCTGTACGACTGGCGCTTTGAGGTCCTGGGGCTGGTCTTCCACGCCCGTCACCTGGACGAGAAGTTCGGCGTGGGCTGCCACACCATTTCCGTGCCCCGCCTGCGGCCCGCGGCGGGCGTGGACCTGGCCCACTTCCCCCACCTGGTATCCGATGCCGACTTCAAGAAGCTCATCGCCATCCTGCGCCTGGCCGTGCCCTACACGGGCATGATCCTCTCCACCCGTGAGCGCCCCGAGTTCCGTGACGAATTGTTCGCGGTGGGCATCTCCCAGATCAGTGCCGGCTCCCGCACCGGCGTGGGTGCCTACCGCCAGGACCATGCCGCCCCCCGCGAAGCCTGCCAGCGCGCGCGCGGCCCGGAGGCGACGCCCGACGCGGCCGCGCCCTTCTGCGGAAGCGAGGGGGCGCAGGACCGGGCAACTGCTGACGGCGAGGAGGCGCCCCAGTTCCAGGTGGAGGACCTGCGCACGCCGGATGAGGTGATATGCAGCCTGGCGGAGTCGGGTTACATCCCCAGTTTCTGCACCGCCTGCTACCGGCGCGGCCGCACCGGCGAGCGCTTCATGCGCCTGGCCAAGACGGGCTGGATCCAGAACCTGTGCCAGCCCAACGCCCTCATGACCTTCAAGGAGTACCTGGAAGACTACGCTTCGCCACGCACCCGCGCGGCGGGAGAGGAGTGCATCCGCCGGCACGTGGCCGAGATCAAGCACCCGGCCGTGCGCCGCAAGACCGAGGAGCGCCTGCGTCTCATCGAGCAGGGCCAGCGCGACCTTTACTTCTGACCTTGCCGTTCCTCGAAACTCAACAATGAGTGCAGATAGCTGCGCATTGTTGAGAGGCCGGGCGAACAGCTCTCCCGACCGTTTGCGCCGGGGGATCGCGCCCCGGAACCGGGGATAGACCATCTCACGCTGGTCAGGGCAGGGTTTATCCGGATGACTTCCACTCCCTCCCTCGCCGTACGGGAAAGAAGCAGGGCATGGAACTTCCCGTAGGCAAACCCAGAAAGCATACGGGCGTAACGGG
>JACIYH010000132.1 GCA_014360055.1 Bacillota bacterium
TTGTGGTCGGTGTTGGGTTGTTCGAGCACCTCCCCGCGCAGCGCCACGGGTATCCACCCCTCCACCTCCAGGAAGCCCCGGTGCAGTACCAGGTGCCAGTGCGCCCGTTCAAACCGCTGCACGGTGGTGAAGGAGTGGTAGTAGGTGGCCAGCACCGGCGAGAGGGAACTCCCGTGCAGGCAGGTGCACAGGACCCGGTCAACCGGCGCATCCTTCCACCGGGTGCGGCGGAGGGCCAGGGCATTCCTGACCTCCCCTATCCCGAACCACCAGTTGGCCAGGTCAAAAAAGTGGACGCCGTGCTCGACAAAGATTCCACCCGACAGGGCCGGTTTCCAGAACCAGTGGCCCTCGGGAAGCTGCTCGTCGTGGGCCACGTTTTCCAGGACGGCCCGCTCGACCGGTCCCAGGGCCCCGCTGCCCACCACCCGCGCCACCAGGCGGGCCAGGGGCGTGCGGCGCAGGACGAAGTCCACCGAGGCCGGGACACCCACTCTGTCGGCCAGGGTGGCCAACTCCTCCATCTCCGCGGGTCGCAGGGCCCCCGGCTTCTCCAGGAACACGGCCTTGCCCTGCTCCAGGGCCGTCCTGGCCAGGGGGTAGTGCAGGTAAGGCGGCGCCAGGACCCACACCAGGTCGACGTCGGGGTGCCGGCACACCTCGGCACCGTCTTCGCAAACCTTTACGGCGGGCTCGACCGGCGGCGTGTCCGCCATGGGCCGGCCGCCGCCTCTTTGCCAGACGCGCAGGGCTTCCAGGCGGCATTCTTCGCGCGGATCGGCTACGGCCACCAGGGAGACCAGGGGCGATTCTGCCACTGCCCCCAGGGCAAAGCGGGCATAAGCACCGCAACCCACCAGGCTGATGCGGACCGGGCCTGCGCGCGTCACACGTGCACCTCCCGGGCGGCGTAGTGAGCGTAGCGGGCCGGGTCGCAGGCGCGGCGCTGCGCCCAGCGGTAGATGTCCAGGTGACGCCGGGCCACGCGGTCCCAGGCGATGACTCCCGTCACGTACCGGCGGGCCGCCCGGGAAAGCCGGCGGCGCAGGCCGGCGTCCCGTATGAGGCGTATGATGGCCTGCTCCAGTTCCTCGTCATCGCGCACCAGGAGTCCGGCCCGGCTCGCCTCCACCGAGGACTTGAGCCCCTCGAGGGCGGACACCACCACGGGCAGGCCCACCTGGTAGGCGTGAGCCAGGTTGCCCGATTGGGTGGCGTACGTATACGGCAACACCATCATGTCGAAGGCGGACAGGATGGCCAGGTAACGGTCGGGCGAAAAGGTCCCGAGCACCACCCGTATCGAGTCGGCGGCAGGTGATTCCCGGGCCAGCGAGAGATACTCCTCCCGCGCCCGCGGTCCGGTGGGGCTGCCCGGGCGCGCCTCCCCCGCCAGGACCAGCACCGCTTCGGGACACTCTCTCCTGATGCGGGGCCACCTGCGCAGCACCCGGTCGAACCCCTTGTTGGGCTCGAACCAGCCCATCATGCCCACCACCACGGTTCCCTCGCCCACTCCGATCTCCTGCCGTACCTGCCGGCGGGCCTCGGCCGGAGGACGCTCCCGGCCGGCGCCGTGGGGGATCACGAACACGTTGTCGGGGACCCGGCCGAGGTTGTAAGGGAGATGAGTCTTCTGGATGGGCTCGTGCACGATGTTGGCCGCCGCCAGAGACATCATGTGGTCGTAGTAAACGGCCTCCGCGTGCGTCAGGTGGGTGAACACCGAGTGGTAGGTGACCACCACCGGCCGACGCCTGATCTGCCAGCGGAACAGGGGCACGGCCAGCCGGAAGGCATCCTCGGGGGCGAAGCTGAACTCGCCGGTGGGCAGGGGCGTGGCGAAGAGCCCGAACTCGTGCTGGATGTGGACCACGTCCGGGTCGAGATCTTCCACGGCCTGCTCCAGCCTCTCGGGCCAGGCGGGGTCCGCCTGGTCTATGACCGCCTTCACGCCCCCGACGGCGGCATCGGTGTGCGCCACCACGGAGACGCGCCTTCCGGCGCGTTCCAGGGCTGCGCATAACTCCGCCGAATAGATGGCGATGCCGCACCACCGCGGCGCCCACGATGTGACCATGGCCACGTGCAGGCCCATGTCACGAGTCCCTCCCGTGGTCCCACCGGCCCCCGGTTCTACGGGAAGCTTATCCGTGGCCCTGCCGCGCTCATACACCTGTGAGGCCCTCGGGCCGCGCCTGCCAAGCCGGGGGCGGGCGCCACCGCCAGCGGCCCCGCGGGGGCAAACGCGGGCCAGGCCGGGTCAACCGCCCCCGCCAGGTCGTCAGCCGCCCGAGGCAGGGCTGATCAGAAGCAGTTCGTCTGCGTCGCCCACCAGGTCCTCCTTGCTGGCGGGCCTGCCGTTGAGGAACACCTTCATGATCAACCTGGGGTTCACGCCGAGGTCGGTGATTACCTGGCTGACCGGTACAGGTTCGGGCAGGGCCACCACGTGTTCGCGGCGGCCCTCAGGGAAGAACTCGGCCACGTGGCCGTGTACGAGGATGCGCGCCATGTCCAACACCATCCGGTGAGATGAGGGCGCCACCGCCCGCGCGGCAGCGCCCTCCCTTCTTTCGCCTCAAGCCACAGCCGCTCCTCCACCGGCCCTACCGCGATGTGGCCTGCGTCATTCGGGCAGCTTGTCGCCCAGCGCGGCCGCCACGTCCTCCAGGCCCAGTTCCTGCAGTTTGTGCCGCGTGGGGAGGCCGTCGGGAGACCAGCCGCGGAGGCGGTAGTAGTCGTCCAGGAGGGCATCCAGCCGCTCGTGCGGGATGAACTGCCCCTTTGCCGGGCCGGTGGGGACGGGCTCCTCCCACACGCGGGCGGGCGGGTAGTCCCAACTGCGGCCGAATCCGGGGATCTCCCGCACGTTGAAGCAGCGGTTCTGGTTCCAGATCTTCTCGGAGATGCGGAGCAGGTCTTCCCAGGAGTAGTCCCAACCGGT
>JACIYH010000133.1 GCA_014360055.1 Bacillota bacterium
GGGGGCGTGCCAGTCGAAGAGGCGGTGGGACTGGATGGCGCGCTTGATGCCGTCGCGGTTGGCGAGGTCGATGAGGAAGGCTAATGTGGCGTCGTCGACCCGGCGGGCAAGTTGCCGGAAGCGCACACCCACCTCGATCTCCCGCCCGAGCAGGGACCTCCACCGGCGATCGTACTCGGCCAACGACTCCGCAGACAGGTTGTCCCCCACCAGAACGCGGGTCAATACCTCGACCGAAGTCTTCGCCGCCAGCAAGCCGAATCACAGGCCACACCTGCCCTGCCCGGTCATGGCTGAGACTCGTCACGCCCGCGGGCGCCATCACTCCTGTGGAGCCCACTAACCAGCCGGCACCCGGGTACCCTGCCACCGCAGCAGCCGGCGCCCTAGCACCGCAGCCAGGGGCACGCCCCCGGGAGGACCTTATTACATTCCTCCCACGTCACCCACCCGAGGCGCCTGGACACCTCCGCGAAGTCCACATCCTTCCTGTGGGGAAGATCGCGAGCCAGAGCACTCGGTGAAGACCGGTACTCCTGCATCAACCATCCGTACAGACGAGCATGCGGAGCCCGGCGGAACAACTCCGGAGTGACCAGAACAAGGAGAGTCCGACGGGGGTCACGGTAAGACAGAGGCACCCCCATCCGCTCGTTTGGCTCCAGCATGACATCGACTATCCTGGCCAGCTGATTGCGTAACGGGTCAAAGGTGACGCCAACGGAAATGTCCGACAGCACCTTTGCCTCGAAGAATACGGCAAAACCAGTCGCCCGGTTAAGCAGCACGGCATCCACGTGCGTGGGCCCCTCCAGGTCGCCCCGGTATTCCCCGCCTGCGCTCCGGGCAGCATCCAGGATGTACGGCACTATTTGTCTCTCGCCCACGTGTTTCTTCAGCCAGGCCACGTACTCCTCAGGCGCGGGCACGTTCACCTCAAAGTAGAGCAGATTGTCCTCGTCTTCGCTGAGACACTCGCCCCACGAGGTAAGGCCGGGGACCGGGGGAACCGGGCCAAAGCACCGGGTAAGCAGGGCGCTGATCGCCGCCACCCGGCCAGGACGGTGGTAGTACCGGAGCAGGCAACCGGCAATCCAGAACCGTTCGTCCTTCTCTATCTGGCAGTCGTGTTTCATGTCGGTGACGGACAGGCCCTGGCGGCACCTGTCCCGAAGCCGCGCATACCGCTCTGCGCTCTTAACATAGTACGAAGCGTATCGCCCGGGCTCCGTCTTCAAGATGAAATGCTGCAGGAGGTCCTGCTCACTGAAGGGAAGATACAAGGGATCGATGACGCCGTTGGCCAAGCTACGCTCACCCCTCTCACGGGGTTGCTGCCACGGAACGCGGGCACCCGTGGGCTCGCGTGTCCCCTACGCCTCAAGACGAGTGACGACCCAGTCGACCACTGGTGGCAGACGCCCGACTTCGCGGTACCGCTCAAACAACGACACCTGTTCTCCCCCGCTGTAAGCGGTCCCGGTGGCCATTTCCAGGACAACAGAGGCATCGCTGTCTGACCTCTGCAGGCGCCAGACCCGAGCAGCGATGCGCGCCTGCGCCTGCCAGGGCCCAGCCACTGCAGCAGCTAGCGCGTCCCGGAACCCCGGGACCTCATACACCCACCGGTCTACGTACGAACCTCCCGCGCCGCTACTGTCGAACCACCCGCAACGCACCTCCACTCTATGGCGGGCGAGCAGGTAACGCTTCAGCACCCCAGCGACGATCCGAGCCACCAATACCGGCGGCGTGGTGGGTGGCAATTGCGGCGGTTCCGGCGGAAGGCCGACCAGCGCTTCGATGGAATCGACGACGGTCTTGGGATCCTCTGCTGCAAGGTAGGCAAGCACGTAGTTGTTGCCTTCGGGCCACCCGAGCTGTTCTAACCGCACCCGGGGCGTTCCGTACGGGTGCCACACGAACAAGTGCCCTGAAAGCACATTGAAGCTGACCAGATGACCGCCGAATACATCTCCGCACCGCGGGTAACAGAGGCTCAGGCAATCGTACGTGCCTCCCCCTGGGTGCGTCTCCAGCACCCGAAGTTGACAGGCCTTGTGGTGCCGACGCAGCAGCTCAGCGACCACCTGCCACGAGACAGCAGCCCTCACGTTGTGCCGTGGTTGAACCATCGTGCCCCCGGAAACCGATGCTCGGAGTCAGTACGGCGCAAGTGGTACTCTTGACTTGCCCGCAGGCTTCGCCCGCCACCAGGGCGGGATTGGGGTTCGGGTGTCCCCGGAAGGTACGGCCATCGGGGTGTAGCCACCCGGGTGAAGGCGCGGACCGGGGCGTAGCGACCCCAGTGCCGGCAGGGACCGGGGCGCACGCACCCCGGTGCGGTCGAGGAACGGGGTGCAGGCGCCGCGGTGCAGGGAGCGATGCGGGCGCAGGGACCCCGGTCTGGGCACGAATTGGGGTCGATGGACCCCAGTGCAGGTGGAGATTGGGGTATAGGGACCCCACTGCAGGCACGGGTAGGATGGGTGGATGGATGGATGAATGGATGAATCGCCGGGGCAGGTGTGTGGCTGGTGACAGAAGTGTGGCCCTGCGTGCCACCCCCGTGGATGCGTGGGGTGCCCAGTGCGTGGCAGCAAGCCTACGCGTGGCCTGGGTGCGCAGCGGGGCGCGTGAATGCGTGGACTGGGCAGATGCACGGGGCGGACGTGGCGCAGGTGTGGCGAGTGTGGGGGGGTCGGGTGCGGGGGCGCCGTGCGGGCCGGGCGGGGGCTATTTGAGGAGGGGGCGGAGGAGGGAGAGGGGGCCGTCGAGGAGGGCGGAGAGGAGGGGGGCGTG
>JACIYH010000134.1 GCA_014360055.1 Bacillota bacterium
GTGCGGCCCGCCGCGCCTCCTCCTCCTGCCCGGCGGGCACCAGGAACAGCCCCACTCCCGCGGCCCGGGCGGCCCGGGCCTTGAGGGCAACTCCCCCCGTCCTTCCCACCTCACCCGAGGGGTCCAGGGTGCCAGTGGCGGCCACCCGCAGTCCGGCCGGGATGCTCACCTTGCCGAGTTGTCGCAGCACCTCCAGGCCGCAGGCCAGCCCCCCCGAGGGCCCTCCCACCTCCTCCCCGGTCAGGGTCAGAGGGACGCCCGGGACGGCCGGGTCCACGGTGGCCAGGCCCACACCCCGGAGGTCACCCGGGCCCAACTGCAATTGCCGGCCCCCCACCCACACCCGGACGAGCCCGTGCTCACCGAGCCCGCGGCGCAGGTGGAAGGTCGTGGGGTATCCCTCCAGGATCTCGCCTGCGCGGATGCGCCCGTGCAGGGGGCTGTCGGGGGTCACCCACTGCACCACCACTCCCCCGCCTGCGGGCTCCATCCGATCCCCGGCCAGGGAGAAGGCCGCGGCGGCGGCGAAGTGGGCCGACTCCCGGAACAGGAGGCGCTCGGCCTCCATGTACTGTTCCACGGGCAGGGGCAGGGAGGCGGTGGAAGTGACCTCCTGCCAGGGATGAAACAGGGCCAGGGCCACCTCCCACCCCCGGGCGGGATGGGCGGCCACCGTGACCAGGCCCACCCCCGGGCCGACCGCCCCGGCACCGGGGCCGGCCGTGGCACCTGGCACCCTTACCATCTGCGCGAGGTCAAATACCTGCCCCGGCGCCACCACCAGGAAGGGCAGGGGAAGCCAGGCCAGCAGCGCCGTCGTCCCGGCCACCGCCGCCAGCACCACCCACGCCGGCAGGTATCGCCGCCCCTGTCCTGCCGGCCCCCTACGCGGCAGCCGCACCGGCGGACGTCCCGGGCCCGGCGCCTGCCCCTGCCGGGGAGAGTGCCCGCCGGCACGCGTCACCAGGGGACCATCCTTCAATCTGGCGTCCTCCGAGGACTCCCGGTGGCGGCCTCGCCGGAGTCCGCCCCCTGCGGCGCACCGGCTCCCGCATCGGCCTCCAGTTCCTGCCTGCCGCGCCGAACCGTCTCCACGGCCCGCATCAGGTGATTCTCCAACCGCTCCAGCACTGCCGCCGCATAGCGGTGGGCCTCGTCCCTGATGTCGCGGGCCGCCCGCTCCGCCTCTGCGATTACCTCGCGGCCCTTCACCTCCGCCAGCCGCACGATCTCGTGCTCCCCGACCTGGAGGCGGGCCTTCTCGCGGGCTGCCTCCAGGATCTGCTCAGCCTCCAGGCGGGCGTGATCCAGTACCTGGTCGCGCTGGCGCAGGAGGGCGCGGGCCTCGGCCACCTCGCGGGGAAGAGTAGCCCGCAACTCGTCCAGCAGGGCAAAAACCTGTTCCTGGTCAACCAGGACGCGCTTCCCGAAGGGAACGCGGGGAGCATCGGAGATGATCGTTTCCAGTCTATCCAGGAGAGCTTCCGTACCGGGAGCGTGCACTCCTCACCACCCCGTTCCGCCGGCGGGAATCTCATCCGGCTAACTGCCGGGGCCGGGTTCCTGCACCGGCCACAGTTCTCGCAGCCGCCTCTCCACCACGGGAGGAACCAGGCCGGTCACACACCCGCCCAGGGACGCCACCTCTTTGATGAGGCTGGAGGACAGGTAGGAGTACTGGCTGGAGGTGAGGATGAAGACGGTCTCCACCTCCGGATCCAGCTTCTTGTTCATGAGGGCCATGCGGAACTCGTAATCGAAGTCCGACATGGCCCTCAACCCCTTGACGATCACCCGGGCCCCCACCCGGCGCACGTAGGGGACGAGCAAGCCCTCCGAGGAGTCCACCTCCACGTTGGGAAGGTGGCGCGTCACCTCCCTGAGCATGGCCACCCTCTCCTCCACAGCGAAAAGCGGAGCTTTGGCCGGGTTGGGGAAAACCGTAACCACGAGCCGGTCGAAAATCCTGGCCGCCCGTTCGATGATGTCCAGGTGCCCTGCCGTCACGGGATCGAAGCTACCGGGGTACACGGCCTTCACTGTGCTCCCCCCTCTAGTTTGAAGAACGAAAGGCACGTCTCTCCGTACGTCTCACTGCGCAACCGCCGCCATCCCCCCACCGACACTTGCTCGCCCTTCCGGTGCTGCACCACTACCAGAGTTTCTGCCGAGATGCCCGACCATCCTGCCAGGGCACGCAGGACCTCCTCCGTCCGGCCCGTGCCATAGGGCGGGTCCGCGAACACGACGGCGTACCTGCGGTCCGCCGGCCGGGCCAGGAAAACGCCTACCGGCGCCACCACCACCCGGGCGCGCTCCCCCAGCCCGGTGGCGGCGAGGTTGTGCATGAGCACTCGGGCTGCGGGCCGGTACTGCTCCACGAAATCCGCCCAGGGGGCACCCCGGCTGAGCGCCTCTATACCGACTGCACCCGTGCCCGCGTAGAGGTCCAGAAAGGGGCCCCTGACCACCACCTCACCCAGGATGGAAAACAGCGCCGCCCGAACCCGGGCCTGGGTGGGCCGCAGGGCCAGTCCCCGCAGGGAGCGCAGGGGGTGTCCTTTGGCCTCACCGCCGATCACCCGCAGGGGCATAGAAACCTCCTCGAACGGACAATCTAAGCAGGGGTTTTCCCCCACTCTTTCCTCCGGTTTCTCCTCTCCCGACTGGGCCAGGCCTCGCCTGGCCGCTTCTTTTCCGCCGCCGCCCCGCCGCCACCGCCCCCCTGCCCCGCCGGCCACGCCGCCCTGCCCCGCTGCCCCCTGTCCCGCCGCCCTGGCCCCCCACGCCCCGCCGCC
>JACIYH010000135.1 GCA_014360055.1 Bacillota bacterium
CCCATGGGGACGGGAGCTTTTCGTAGGTGCCGCAAGTGGTGCCCGCGTGCCACCCGACGGGGGAGGTGCTCGTTTGACCGCCAGCTACGAGCCGGGCCGTCGAGAACTGTACTGGCTGGACCGCTGGCAGGAGTGGGACCTGTACCGGACGGAACAGGACCCCACACGGCCCAAGTACTACTGCCTGGAGATGTTCCCCTACCCTTCGGGCGACTTCCACATGGGTCACGCCCGCAACTACACCATCGGTGACGTGCTGGCCCGTTTCCACCGCATGAACGGGTACAACGTGCTCCACCCCATGGGATACGACGCCTTCGGCCTCCCCGCCGAGAACGCGGCCATCCTGCGGGGGATGCATCCGGCCCGGTGGACGTGGCAGAACATCGAGAAGCTGCGCTACTGGTTCCGGCGTATGGGGTATTCCTACGACTGGGAACGGGAGATCGCCACCTGTCACCCTGACTACTACCGCTGGACCCAGTGGATGTTCCTGTTCCTGCACCACCGCGGGCTGACCTACCGCGCCCGCGCCCCGGTCAACTGGTGTCCCCAGTGCGCCACCGTGTTGGCCAACGAGCAGGTGGTGCAGGGCGGTTGCTGGCGGTGTCACACCCCCGTGGTCAGGAAGGAACTGGAGCAGTGGTTCTTCCGCATCACGGCCTATGCCGACCGCCTGCTGGATGACCTCAAGCTGCTCGACGGCTGGCCCGAGCGCGTGAAGGTGATGCAGGCCAACTGGATAGGGCGTTCCGAGGGGGCCGAACTCCGTTTCCGGGTGGAGGAGCTGGGCGAAGACATCACCGTGTTCACCACCCGCCAGGACACCGTGTTCGGGGCCACTTTCCTGGTGCTGGCCCCCGAACATCCCCTGGTGAAACGGCTGGCGGCGGGCAAACCGGGGGAGAGCCGGGTCCTCGAGTTCATCGCTGAGGCTGCCCGTCACCGCGGGGAACCGGAGGATGGGGCGGCGGAGCGGCCCAAGCGGGGCCTCTTCCTGGAGTCGTACTGCCGCAACCCCGCCACCGGGGAGGACATCCCCATCTGGGTGGCCGACTACGTTCTCATGGAGTACGGCACGGGCGCGGTGATGGGTGTGCCCGCCCACGACCAGCGCGACTTCGAGTTCGCCCGCCAGTACGGCCTGCCCGTACGGGTGGTCGTCCAGCCGCCCGGAGGAGGTTTGGACGCCGACACCATGACGGCGGCCTACGACGGCCCCGGGGTGATGGTGAACTCCGGTCCCTTCGACGGGACGCCCAACGAGGAGGGCAAAGCCCGCGTCACCGCCTGGGGGCAGGAGAGAGGCTGGGCCCGTCCCGCCGTCCAGTACCGGCTGCGCGACTGGCTGGTCTCCCGCCAGAGATACTGGGGTGCCCCCATCCCCATCGTGTACTGTGAACGGTGCGGCATCGTGCCCGTGCCCGAGGAGCAACTCCCCGTCCTCCTGCCCGAGGTGGTGGATTTCTCGCCCCGGGGCATGTCCCCGCTGGCCACCGCACCGGAATTCATCAACACCACCTGCCCGACCTGCGGGGAGCCCGCCCGCAGGGAGACCGACACCATGGACACCTTCGTGTGCTCGTCCTGGTATTACATGCGGTACGTCTCCCCGCGCTACACGGCGGGTCCCTTCCAGAAGGAGGCGGCCTTCTACTGGCTCCCCGTGGACCAGTACACCGGGGGCATAGAACACGCCATCCTGCACCTTCTCTACTCGCGTTTCTTTACCAAGGTCCTGTACGACGCCGGCCTCGTACCGGAGCCCGAGCCCTTCCGGCGCCTGCTGACCCAGGGGATGGTGCTCAAGGACGGGGCGGCCATGTCCAAGTCCCGGGGCAACGTGGTGGAGCCGGCGCCCATCGTGGAGAAGTACGGTGCCGACACGGCCCGGGTGTTCGAACTGTTTGCCGCCCCGCCCGAAAAGGAAATCGACTGGTCCGACCGGGGGGTGGAAGGGGTCTACCGCTTCCTGATGCGGGTGTGGCGTCTGGCGGAGGTGCGGCCCGGCCTCTTCCGCCAGGTTCCCGGACACCCGGAGGCGGCCGATGCTGCCGCCCGGGAGGTGCGCCGGCTGGTCCACCGCACCATCAAGAAGGTCACCGAGGACGTGCGTGACCGCTTCATGCTGAACACGGCCGTAGCGGCCCTCATGGAGATGGTAAACGGCCTCTACGCTTATGTGGGCGAGGACCGCACCGGTGGCGACCCCGCGGTGGTGGCGGAAGCCCTGCACGTGCTGGTCCGGCTGCTGGCGCCCTTTGCCCCCTTCATCACCGAGGAGATGTGGCAACTCCTGGGCGGTGAGGGCAGCGTCCACCGGCAGTCGTGGCCGGCTTACGACCCCGGCCTGGTGGCGGCCGAGCAGGTCACCGTGGTGGTGCAGGTGGACGGCCGCGTGCGTCACCGCTTCCAGGCCCCCGTCGATGCCACCCGGGAAGAACTGGAGGCGGAGGCGCTGGCCGCGCCCCGGGTGAGGCAGTTCCTGGATGGCCGGGAGGTCGCGCGCGTCGTCACCGTCCCCGGCAAGCTGGTGAGTATCGCCACTCGTCCGGCCGCCTCCTGACCTGTCCCCAACCCGAGCCGCCGCGCCCGGTGGCATCCCGGGTTACCGGCCGACTAGCGATGGGTGGCCGGCAGGGAAGCGGCGGGCGGGAGGGAAGCGGGGTCCGGTGGCGAATATACCGGTGGAGGGCTCCCGACCGGGGAGCCCTTACTTTTGTCGGGCGGGTGCCCGACCGCGGTCGTCCCCGGGCAGATGCCGGTCAACGGTGTCCCCGCGGT
>JACIYH010000136.1 GCA_014360055.1 Bacillota bacterium
CCACACCTGCTGGCCCTGCGAGGTGGTGGTCCCGGCGCGCAGGGGAAAGGGGATCAGCGTGGTTTGAGCCAGGGGAGGGGATCCTGAGCGGACCCGTCCACCCGGACTTCGAAGTGGAGGTGTGCGGCGTCGCCCAGCTTCCCAATGACCTGGCCGGCAGCCACCTTCTGGCCGCGGCGCACACCCGCCTCACCCAGGTTGCCGTACGCCGTCACCACGCCTCCGCCGTGGTCGATTTCCACCACCCACCCCTCCTCCCGGGACACCCGCTTGACCGTCCCGGGAGCGGCCGCCCTGACGGCCCAGCCCCGCTCGCCGGCAATGTCGATACCCGGATGCAGCCTCCAGTCACCGTACACCTCGGAGTACGCGAAGCCGTACTCAGTGATTACGTCACCATCCAGCGGCCAGACCAACTCGCCCGGCTCGGGGCCAACGGCGCCACCCGCGACTGGGGCTACTGCTCCTGCACCGCCCGCTGCGGGGTTCCCGGCCCGTCCATCCGGTGCCGGCCTGCCAGCCTGCCCACCGACGGGGACCGCTGCTGCCGACGGACCGGCCTGCCCACCGACGGGGACCGCGGGTGTCGACGGACCACCCTGCTCACCGGGGGCGCGGTCTTGGGGTGCAGAGATGCCGGCCTGCCCGCCAGGGGTACGCTGGCCCGATCCGGGGGCCAGGACCTGACCCTGGCTGGGGGCTGAGCCGGCAGCCTCCTCACCGCGGGCCGGGGTGCCGGACTCCGGGGGACCGGAGGCCAGCGGCGTCGCGGGCGGGTAGAACGATGGGAAGGCGGGGATGCTGGCGCGTGGCGAGAGCAGCCACATCAGGGCCGGCACGGTAACACAGAGCAGCATGAAGGCACCCACCGCCAGGAAGCCCCACTGGCGGGGGGTCAGGCCGGCCCAGTACCGTTGCCTGCCACGGGAGCCACGAACCAGGCGCCAGCGGGTACCCGGGGCCCGACGGGCACCGCTAGGGTGCGATGAATCGCCACCGGAAACGCCCGAGGGCTGGTGGGAGGGTCGGGACTTGTTACGGGTCAGGGTTGTCACCTCAACCCCTATCTTGCCCGGCGCTCTTCCAGATTATGCATAGGCTACCAGCAGTAGGGACGCCTGCGCCGCGATGCCCACCCGGATCGTGGCGCCTGCGCCGCGATCGCCAGCCCAACCGTGGCGCCTGCGCCGCGATCACCGCCCCAACCGTGGCGCTCACGCCGCGATCGCCAGCCTAACCACGGCGCCCACGCCGCAATGCCCAGCCGGATCGTGGCGCGCAGGCCGCGATCGCCACCAGGATCGTGGGTCACTCCGAGAAGATGAGGCTCACCGCGGTGCCCGGGAAGTAGTACTGCAGGATCTCCAGGTAGGTACGGCCCTGCCTGGCCTGGCCATCGGCACCGTACTGACACATGCCCACCCCGTGACCCGATCCCCGTACGTCGAAACGCACCCGATCCCCTTCCACCTTCCAGGTAAACCAGGTGGAGGGCAGGTCCAGCCGGGCGCGGGCATCGGTGCCACGCAGGACCGTGTCACCCACCTTGAGGGACCTCACCCGACCGTTCACCGTGGACTCCAGCAGCGCGAGGGCCACCCCAGCGGAGCCTGATGCGCCTGCCGAGGTGGTCGAGGAGGGGATGGACTGGGCCAGGGCACGCAGGGGGACGTACACCTGCGTCAGGTAGTGAGGAGAGTGCCGGCAGAACTCACACGGCACCCCGGTCAGGTAGGGCACCGCCTGCCCCCACACCTCCGCCGCCGACTCGGTGTGGCCGCCGCAGGTGGAGTGATACAGACCGTCAGCGATCTCTCCCTGGTAGGTGAGTATCTGGCCGCTGGTGGCCTCCACGGCCTCAGACACCTTCCTCCAGTAACGGTAGTACCCGAGCAGGCCCCATTTCTGCCGCAGGGCCCGCTGGTCGAGCCACGCCTGCCCCTGGCCGGGATGGGAGGAGATGTCGGCGCTACCGTCCGCCACACCGGTCCCTCCGAACAGGCGCAGGCGCCGCACCACATAGGTGCGGGCCAGGACGGCCTGCGCCTTGAGGGCTTCGGGGTGAAAGGCGGCCGGCATCTCGGCGGCCACCACGCCCTTGACGTACTCCTCGAGGGGCAGCTCCACCACCCGGCCGGTGTCCTCCTGGAGGACGGCCACCGCGATGGGATACCCGGCGGTGGGGGGAGGTCGCCGGGGCCGCACACCCACCAGCACGACGGGAAGTAAGACCAGCAGCGCCAGCAATAAAGCGAACAAGGCCAGGAGAACCCTTCTCAACACACCACCCAATGCCCACTCTATGGTAACTCCAGCCACCCTATGCTGCCTGCGCCGCCCCCAGTGCATCCCGTCGGGCAGGAATGCGGCCGGAGCATTGCAGGCGGCAGGAGCAGGGATGCGGCCGGAGCGTGGCGAGCAGCAGGGGTAGGGATTGGCCGGAGCGTA
>JACIYH010000137.1 GCA_014360055.1 Bacillota bacterium
GCCGGGGAAAACGCCACCGCGCGGCCAGGCGAAGGCCGCCTGCGTCGGTTAATGAACGCTAACTCGAGTAGGACTAAGACCGAGCCCCGACTCTACTACCTGCTGCTCCTCGAGGAGAGAGGGTCCGCCACGACAATCCACGACGTTCAGGACAACCCCACGACCCGCGCGAGTATAGTCATGTCGGGGACTGGTTCCCATTCATGGATTACCGAACGCAAGAGAGTAGTGCCTTGCAGACCTCGAACCAATAACCACACGAACCGAGGCCGCCTCCGCCTTAGAGCTCCTTAACGTTTGCTGCTCCCGTTGCTGCAAAACGGGCCCCGTGATTCCGCAGCGAACGGTAGACTCTGGCCACCTGCACCCTCGAACAACCTGCGAGATCTCCGAGTTGTTGCTGTGTGAGAGACAGCGTCCTGCCGCTGTCACCGCGTAGCGCCCGTGCCGCAGAAAGGACCCAGGCGACGCGGTCCGACGAAGGCGTTAAAGCCAAGAGTGCTACCTGGGACGCCATCAGACGAACCTTTCTCGCCAGCAACCGCAAGCATTCCTGTAGCAGATCTTTGTTTTGCTCGCAGCGCTTGACGAACTCATGTGTCGGGCACAAAGCCAGCGTACTCTCCTGTCCAGCTTCAGCCGTGTTGAACGCCATCATGTCTCCGAACGCAAATACCTCCCCAAACATGCTTCCTGGACCATGAATGGTCAGGGTTTTCTTCCTCCCATTGGCGTTTAGAATATAGATCTCGACGGACCCTCGGCACACACCGAAAACGTAAGGCACCAGATCCCCTTGCTGAAACACAACGTGCCGCCTCGGCACCGTTGTCCGGGGCATCCCCCGGAACAACCACTCGAAGAGTGCTTCAGGCATCGGCTGCACCATCCAAGGGGAATCGCCGGCTGTCGCACAGTTCATACCGACCCCTCACCTTCTACAGAACGCATCGCCCGGGCGGTTGCTTCTCCTGCGGCCTTGAAATTCCTCCTGCGAGCGTGCACCGACACGTTATGAAGCGATCTCCTGAGCCCTGCGTCCAGGGGAATGTGCAGGGATTCCAGCTCTTGTTAGACGTTGGGTTTCCGCCTGAAATACCTGAAATACCTCTACTTTACCTTCGCCCCTCCCTTCAACCACCCCCTCCCCGCATCCCTGCCCAGGCCGATCCTGCCCTCGGCACCGGCCCCATGGTGCGCTTCGGGTGGGCGTTGGTGCGTTCGATGGAAATATGTAGCCTGTACTTCTCCCGGAATTGGGACGTCCTCTGCTCCCGCCTGAGCGGCTGCAACACTTCCTCACAGGGATGTGCCCTCACGTGCCGGCCCAGCTTGCTCGATGTGGACCCTCCCCGAACGGGACAGAACGCGCAGACCTCGGCCGGGAATGCATACGCAGATCTTGCGCCCGCGCTCCTCTTTGCCCCAGGCGAGCGTCCTCGTGTCCTGCCCCGTCGGCCACCTTACGTACCGTGGTTGATCTCGAACTCGTCCTTGCTGAAGGAGCCCTCCCGCCGGGTAGCAGGAGACACCGGGGCCACATCCTTCACCCCGCGGGCCTCGAGCCTCTCCCGCAGCTGGTCAACCATTTCCTCTGCCTTGCCCGCACCCGCGGCATTGCCAGGCGTTACCCAGACTGCCGTGACCCACTCTCCCTTCTCGCCCGACACTGCCGCATACACCTTATGCCCGTCTGCCTTGGTGGACGAGGTCTGTGACCGCCGCCCATATCGGGAACGACGGTTGATTATCACCCGTCCTTGGCCACCATCCGGCGGATCCGAATCCTGCCCTACTCATCCTCCTCGATGTCCTGCTTGGCCACCTGCTCCAGGAACTCGGCCGCCCTCTTCAACTCCTCCTCCGCGGCATCCCGCATGTCACGAACCGGCGGGCATCATTCACCGTAATACTCTCCAGCGGGGTCTGTTTCTCGTACGCGTTCTACGTCGCGAGACATCCCCAGCGCGCGCTTCACCCTCTCATCGTACGGGGGGTTGCCCCCTCCAGTCCCCGGTCGGAGAGGGCCTTCTCAAGCTGGATGAGGATTGGTACGGCGAGTTAGGCCGGGCTCACGGAAGATCGGCCAATGTCTGCATGAAGGTGGGCGAAATCCCCTCGTCCCTGAGTTTCCCTGTTGCCCGCCCCAGGTGCGCAAGCGGAAGCGGGCCCCGAAGGGCTTCTTAGGGATGCGATCCATGGCGTCCTCCACATAGCAGTTCGTGTTCATCAACCCCAGCATTAGCACCGCCCACCTTGACCAGTATCGCCCGCTGTGCAACAGTTCGGTCCCGATCATCCGTGCCTACGCCGCTACGGCCCAGTTAACCTCTCCATACCCACGCGCGACGCCAACGCAGTCCGGCCGACGCCACGCGCTACGGGGTTCCGACTCAGGAACCTC
>JACIYH010000138.1 GCA_014360055.1 Bacillota bacterium
GCCTGGTACGTATAGGCGGTTACCGCATGGATACCCCCTTGGCCGAGTTCGTGCTGGTGTGCCCCCACGTGGACCAGCCGGGCATCATCGGTCGCGTGGGCACCATCCTGGGAGAAGTGGGGGTTAACATCTCGGGCATGCACGTGGCCAGGCGGGAACGCGGCGGGGAAGCGATCATGGTGCTGGGTATGGACTCGCCCGCACCGCCCGATGCCCTGGCCCGCATAGCAAAAGTGAAGGGCGTGCTCTCCGCCCGCCCCGTGTACCTTGAGCGGTGAGGAGGTGTCCCCGTCATGCCGCATCTGGCGCCGTTTCGGGGTGTCCATTTTGATCCCGCCCGGGTGGGCGGGGACCTCGGTCCCCTCATTTGCCCGCCCTACGACGTGGTGGACGAAGAGGCAGCCCGGCGCCTGGAGGCGCAGCACGCGTACAACTGCGTGCGCCTGGAGCTTTACGCTCCCCCGGCGAACCCTCCGCCGGAGCGATACAGGGAGGCCGCCGCTCGGTGGCAGTCCTGGCGCCGCGAGGGTGTCCTGGTGCGGGACGCATCGCCGTCCCTCTACCTGTACCGGCATGCCTTCTCCCACGCCGGCCGCCGGCTGGTGAGGACGGCCCTGGTGGGTTGCCTGGTGGGAGGGGTCATGGTGCACGAAGAGACCATGACCGCCCCCAAGGAGGATCGCCTGCAGCTCCTGCGCGCCTGTCGGGCCCAGTTCAGCCCCATCCTGGTGCTGTATGAGGACCCGGAGGGCCGGGTGGCCTCCCTGTGGGCAGACGTGGAGGCACAGGGGGGGCCAGACGCGGCGGCAGGGGTGAGGGCAGAAGTGGGGGAGGTCCTCCCCCCGGCCCTGGAGGCCCGGGTGGGAGAGGAGGAGTTGCGAGTGTGGCGCCTGGAGGACCGCGACCTCCTCGGCGCCATTCTCCGGGCCCTCGAGCCCCTTCCGGCCGTGATCGCCGACGGCCACCACCGTTACGAGTCGGTGTGGCGGTTTGCCCGGGAGTCCGGTCGTGACGGCCCCGTGCGCGTGCTGGCCGCCCTGGTTTCCACCAGAGATCCCGGGGTGGTCGTGCTCCCCACCCACCGTCTGGTGCGGGGTCCCGCCGCGTCTGCCCGGCGCCTCACCGAGGCCGTGGCCACTGCCTTCGCTGGTGCGGCGACGGTAGCCCCGGTGTCCGTGCCGGCTGCCGTCGGGCAGGGGGCGAGCGGCTGGTGGGCTGAACTGGAGCCCCTCGTGGGATCGGAGGGAGCGGTGACGTCGCTGGTGGCGGCCAGCAGGGAGGGTGCGTGGGTCCTCCGCTGCCTCGGCGACACCGCCGAGGCCCTGGGGCTGCTCGACCGCACCCTGGGCGGCGACCGGGCGCCGGCAGGAACGCCTGGGGAAGGCCGGGTGCCGGAAGCCGGTGTGCGGGTGGAATACACGCGGGACGCTGCCCGCGCCCTCGGCGAGGTCCTTGCCGGCCGGGCCGAGATCGCCTTCCTGGTCCCAGCCGTCCCGGTGGAGGAGGTTTTCCGGAAGGCCGGGGAGGGTTACCGTTTCCCGCGCAAGACCACCTATTTCTATCCCAAGGTGCCCGCTGGCCTGATCATGTGCGATCTGGAGGAGTAGGGTCCGGGCACAGCCCGGCGGCCCGCAGGGATCGGCGTACCGGAACCGCCAGGGCTGCGGCCAGCGCCAGCTTGAGCAGGTGGGGCGGGAGGAAGGGGATCACGCCCGCCCACGGGGCCCGCCGCGGGCTCATGTCGAGGCTGGTGGCGAGCCAGAGGACTCCTGCGCCGTACGTGACCGCCAGGCACGCGAGCATCGCCCCGGCCACGGTGAGGTACCCGGCTTGCCGGCGCCTCTCGAGTATCCGCCCGTAAAGATAGGCACCGAGCACGAATTCCGCCAGGTACCCGCCCGTCGGGCCCACGAGGACTCCGGCCCCTGCGCGGCCCTGGGCGAATACGGGCAGCCTGCACGCGCCCAGGAGCAGGTATACCAGCACCGACAGAGATCCCGGGCGGCTGCCCACACAGCGCCGGCCAGGAATACGCCCAGAGTCTGGCCCGTGACCGGGACGGGGGAAGGGGCAGGGGCAGGGACGTCTGGGCCAGGGCGGATATGATGCCGGCGAACAGGCCGGCCACGATGAGCGACTTGGGCTTGATGCCAGACACCTCCCTGCGGCGTTGCTGGGGGCTACGCGCTGATGCCGACGGTCACGAGCCAGGCGGCGAGG
>JACIYH010000139.1 GCA_014360055.1 Bacillota bacterium
GAGCATCGCCCCGGCCAAGGTGAGGTCCCCGCTGCCCGGTTCCCGGGTTTTGTCAGGTCGGGAAGTCAGTGAGCCACTGGACTCGGTCAGTGAAGGGTTCAGCCCCGGTTTGGGTGTGGCAGGTTCCGCTGCCGCCTTCGTGCACGCGGCAACCCGTGCGGCCGGCAAATTCCCTGAGGAAGACGTGGTCGTTGGACAGTTCCCGGCGGGGGCGGGGCAGACCGTGATGGAGAAACACCAGCGTTCGCCCGGGGTGACGTACACCCGCCAGGCCCATGGCGTCAAGCTGCCGCACGGTGAGCGATCCGGTCCCGTCGTGCATGAGAACGAGGTCCACCGGGACGGCCACGAACTCGCTTGCCCGCACGGGGAGTCCCATTTTCTCAGACAGGATCTTCGCCGCCAGGGTTTGGCGCACCTGATTTTCCCCTCCTTATGCCCGGGGCGGACCGGTGGGCTCGCGCTGCTCTTGCAGTTTCCGGTACAGGTGGACCAACTCCCAGCCCTGGAGGGGCCGCTTGAGGTCTACGGCACACTGCCGCAGCCGGGCCAGGAGATCGGGTATGAGTGAGCTGTCCGGCTCGATACCCGACCGGGGCAGGCAGTCAACAATGGCAGCCGCACCAGAGTCCAGACGCCGCGCCAGGCCCACCTCGGCGGGATCGAAGGGTTCATAGGTGCTGGGGTCTTTCAGCACCCCATCCACGTGGATACCCGACTCGTGGGCAAAGGCGCCGGGGCCCACCACCGGCTTGCCTGCCGGTACCGGTCGGCCGGCTGCGGCGGCCACGTATTCCGCGACCCGGGCGAGGCGACGGGTGCTGACCATCGTCTCGTACCCGAGGAGGTGCTTGAGCGCCCACCACGTCCTCCAGGGCAGCATTGCCGGCCCTCTCACCCGGGCCCTCCACCGTCACGTCCACAAAAGGCCCCAGCCATTACCCCGGCCAGCGCATTGGCGGTGGCCAGTCCCAGGTCGTTGTGGGTGTCCACGGGCAACCCGGGCACGGACCCCAGCAAGCGGGCCACTGCGCGCTGCATGGCCACGGGATGCATCACTCCGACGGTATCGCAGTAGCGGAGGCGGTCCGCACCGGCATTGCGGGCGGTGCGGGCGAACTCCGCGAGGAATTCGGGATCGGCACGCGAGGCGTCCTCGGCGCTTACGGAAACATAGAGCCCGTGCTTCTTGGCCACCTCGGTGGTGCGGGCCATGGTCTGGAGGACCCACTGGCAATGGCGCGCACCGCTTCCTTCTCAGCTCCCCCCCATCACCGGAATTCCCGCCTCAATCTCTTCCGCCCCGGGCCCATCAAGCAGGCAGGCAATGTACTCCCTCTCCTGCGGGGTGAAGACCACTCCTGCCGTTTGCTCCCCGTCCCGCAGCGTGGTGTCTACAATAAAGATATGCCTTCGCCCCACGGCCGTCACCTCGCATCCCTGGATTTGAGATCATCGTATACAGAGGTACGAACAGGGATACGAACACGGCCAAGCGGCCGGGACGCGCTCAGTGGGTGTACTGGTCTCCGTAGGGGCGCAGGCGCCTTGGGACCAGTTTGACGAAGGACGAGGCCAGGAATGCGTCCGGATCTGCGTCGAACGAGCGGCAGTATTACCAGATATCTTTCCGCAACTGGACCCAGTCGGAGTCGTCGAGGTCGCACACCCGTACGTCCGGGGACAGGCGTTGCGGACTGACCCCTCCCCGCGGGAGAGATGGCGTCGGTGCCCACCGGGATCGTGCGCGTAGCAGCTATCTCGGGCGTCACCTTCTCGCCCGGGAGGTGGCCACCGATGCCGGGCTTTGCTCCCTGGCCGATCTTAATCTCTACCGCTGCGGCTGCCCGCAAGTAATCGGGGTCCACCCCAAAACGGCCCGACGCGCACTGGACGATGATGTGCTCTCCGTAAGGCCAGAGATCCCTGTGCAGTCCTCCCTCCCCGGCGTTCATGAAGGTGCCCATCTCGCGGGCAGCCATGGCCAGAGCGCGGTGCACGTTCAGGCTCACTGCTCCATACGACATGGCGGCGAACATGACGGGAACCTGGAGCTGAAGCTGCGGCTCCATATCCTGACCTGGTACCAGGCGCTCCGGCTTCCTCCCCAGATAGGTGCGC
>JACIYH010000014.1 GCA_014360055.1 Bacillota bacterium
GCGTACTGGGCATGATGCTCATGGTCTCCTCCCGCGACCTCTTGATGATCTACCTCGGGCTGGAGCTGGTGTCGCTCTGCTCCTATGTCCTGGCGGGTTACCTGAAGGAAGACGCCCGCTCGGTGGAGGCGGCCATCAAGTACTTCCTGACCGGGGCGGTCGCCTCGGCCGTGATCCTCTTCGGTATCTCCCTCCTGTACGGAGCCGCGGGGAGCACTTCCCTGGACGCCATCGCCCGCGCCGCCTCCGGGTCCGTCTCCGCGGGAGCTGCCTCTGCGGGGGTGCTGGGTTATGCGGCGCTGGCCTTCCTGGTGGTGGGGTTTGGGTTCAAGGTGGCGGCTGCCCCCCTGCACATGTGGGCCCCGGACGCCTACGAAGGCGCACCCACGCCCATCACCGCCTTCTTCTCGGTGGGTCCCAAGGCGGCTGCTTTTGCCGCCCTGCTGCGGGTCTTCTTCGCCGGCCTGGGTGACCTGCGCCCGGCCTGGACCCCTGTCTTCGCGGTCCTGGCGGCCCTGAGCATGTTCGTGGGCAACCTGTCGGCCCTGCCCCAGAAGAACATCAAACGCATGATGGCGTACTCGGCCATCGCCCACGCCGGTTACATCCTGGTGGGTCTGGCCGTGGGTACCCCCATGGGGAGTCGGGCGGTGGCCTACTACCTGCTGGCCTACCTATTCGCCAACCTGGGCGCCTTCGCCGTCATCGTGGCCGTCTCCGCCCGCGTTGTCTCCGCCGGGCCCGCCTCGGGGCGGGCCGTCCCGGTAAGCGCAGACCCGGCACGGGGCGAGCAAATCGAGGACTACACCGGCCTGGCCCGGCGCCAGCCGCTCCTGGCCTGGGCCATGGTGATCTACTTCCTCTCCCTGATCGGCATCCCGCCCACGGCCGGCTTCTTCGGCAAGTTCTACCTGTTCTCCGCCGCCCTGGAGCAGGGACAGGTGTGGCTGGCCCTGGTGATCGTGGTCAACAGCGTCATCTCCGTGGGTTATTACTACGGCGTCGTCCGCCAGATGTTCCTCGTCGGGGAAGCGCCCGACGCGGCCACGGAGGGCGCCGGGCACGCGCAGCCCCACCGTCCGGAGCCTGCCTCTGCAGGGTCCGCTGCCGCTGCGCCCCCTCCCGCTGTGCCGGGCACGGGGGTAGCCGTTACCGGCGGGCGGCCTGCTGCGGGGGACCGGGTTTGCCCGGCCGTGGTGGCTGTGGTGGTGGTAACCGCGATTCTCACCCTCGTCATCGGCCTCGGTTTCGAGTACTTCCTGGGCTGGGCTACCGCCGCCACCGCCATCCTTCCCTGAGAGACGCCGATGCCTGCATTGACGGGGCCGGTACCTTACTGCGGCGAGAAGGTACGTTGCGCGTGACCGACCGAGAGCGGCTGTTTAGCCTTTGTGACGACCTCGCCGACATGGCAGTAGCCGGCGAGGAGATTGGGAAGATCGTGGAGCGGATTCTGGCTTCCGGCGATACGGATTCGCTTCTGGAAGAGTTCGGTTCGCTGGAGGCTGAACTGACCCACATCGCGTGGCACATGCGATCTTTGAGGCGAAACCTCGCCTGGGTGATGAATGCTCGGTGAAACGCGACGGCGAATAGCAGGCCTCAACCGCACCCCGGTGCGGCGCCGGAATCGCCGCCAAACCGAGGACTGTACGCCAGGGTCGCCACCCCGGCTGCGGACTATACGCCAGGATCGCCCCCAGAACTGTGGACTATACGCCGCGATCGCCCCCCGGATTGAGGACTACGCGCCCTGATTGCCACCCCGACCGAGGTCTGTACATCCCGATCACCGCTGGACCCCGGACCCAAACGGGAGGGACCGCCAACGCAGCGGCACAGGGGGAGCCCCCTACTTGTCGGGACGTCCCCGGAGGTGGGTTCAGTGGCCCCCGGAGGTGAGCTCGGCGGCGGCGCGGCCGTGGGCTCAACGGGGGCGGGGGCGGGAGCCGAGCAGGGCGGAGATGAGCACGGCCAGGCCGAGGAGGGCGACCACCGCGCCGGCCCCGGCCAGGAAGGCGGGGCTCAGCAGCCAGGCGGGGAGGTGCAGGGCACCGGCGGCGGCTCCTGCCACCACCAGGCCGGTGACCATCACGGCGGCGCCCAGGAACAGGATGGCCAGGGAGAGACGGGTGGCCAGCCGCTCCACCCGGCGGAGGACTTCCTGGTCCTCCAGGGTGAAGCGGATGCGCAGGGAGTCGCGGTCCAGCTTGGAGACCACGCGGTC
The DNA here is from genome assembly GCA_014360055.1 of Bacillota bacterium. GTDB lineage: Bacteria > Bacillota > Sulfobacillia > JACIYH01 > JACIYH01 > JACIYH01. Next base: position 2,228 of record JACIYH010000014.1, read on the forward strand.
GAGGCGGCGGGGCAGGCGGCGGAACATGGACCACCAGGTGCCCAGGTCCCGGCGGGCCCGGCGCAGGACCGCGCGGGGCGAGGCGCGCCGGCGCAGGATTTCCTGCGCGGTGGGGCGGGCGATGTCCATCACGCTGATGCCGGGGTCGAGGGTGGTCACCACCGCCTCCAGGGTGCCCAGGCACTTGCCCAGCAGGGCGAAGGAGGCCGGTACGCGCACCCGGAACTCCCGGGCCAGGTCCAGGGCGTCCCGCACCGCATCCACGGGGTCGACGCCACCCATGGGGCGGGAGACGTACTTCTCCACCAGTTGGGCCACGCGGGCGGAGAATGCTTGCTGGTCCAGGTCGCCGGCGGTGCCCAGGTCCAGGGCCACCTGCACCATGGTGTCCACGTCGCCTTGGGCGAGGGCGGTCAGCCCTTCCTGGAGCAGGTCCTGCTGGTGGGGGGTGAGGTGCCCCACCTGGCCGAAGTCCATGAAGAAGATCACTTCCCCGGGGAGGACGGCCAGGTTGCCCGGGTGGGGGTCGGCGTGGAACAGCCCGTGGGCGAAGATCTGCCGCATCATGGCCCGCACCAGCTTGCGGGTCACTTCCTCGGGGCGGTAACCGGCGCTGCGGAGGGCGTCCAGGTCGGAGATCTTGATGCCGCTTTCGTATTCCAGGGTGAGGACGCGGCTTGTGGTGAGTTCGGGCAGCACCGCGGGGATGCGCACGTCGGGATCGCCGGCGAAGTTCTGGCCGAAGCGGGTACAGCGTTCCGCCTCCGCCCGGTAGTCGAGTTCGCCCCGGATGGTGCGGGCGAACTCCCGCACCAGGTCGCGCAGGCCGTAGTGCTTCCCCCAGGCGGTGCGGGCCTCGATGAGAGCGGCCGTCTCCTCCAGTATGGCCAGGTCGGCTTCCACCCGCTCCTCGATTCCCCACCGCTGCACCTTCACGGCCACCGGCCTGCCCTCCCGCGTTACCGCCAGGTGCACCTGCCCGATGGAGGCGGCGGCCAGGGGCTCGGGGGTGAAGGAGGCGAATAGCTCTTCCAGGGGCCGGCCCAGCTCCCCCTCGATGACCTCCCTTACCCGGGAAAAGGGCATGGGCGGGGCCTGATCCTGGAGGGCCTCCAGGTCGCGGATCACGTCGGCGGGCAGGAGGTCCCGGCGCGTGCTCAGCGCCTGACCCAGATTGATGAAAGTGGGCCCCAATTCCTCCAGGGCCGCCCGCAGGTGGTACCCCCGCGTGGCGGAACGGCGCCGGGCCCGCGGCACCAGGTGGGAGAGGCCGGCCTCCACAAGGAGAAATCCCAGGCCATGCCGCAACATGACCTGGGATATCTCCCTCAGCCTGGCCAACTGCGCGCGCCGCGTGGCCACCTTCATCAACTTTCTTTCCTGAGTGCCTTCTCCAGGGCGGCGATGCGGGTTTCCAGCCGCTCGAGGTCGGCCCGGGTGGGCAGGCCCGCCCGTAACTGCTCGAGGTCGGCCCGGGTGGCGAGGCGCAGCCGCCGGCCGCGCTCGGCCAGCCGGTTCAAGCGGCCGGTCACCTCCTGGCGGCGCTGGCCGCCCCGGTCGGTGAGTTGGTCGGTCAGCTTGCGGGCGGCTTCCAGGGCGTAGTCGGCCGCCCCCAGGGCCAGGTCGGCTGCCTTGCGGGCCGCTTCGCTGATGCTCTCGCTCATCAGGTCTCGCCTCCGTGGGCGGGTCAGCCGCTGCTGCGGCTGTCGCTCATCAGGTCTCGCCTCCGTGGGCGACGGCCACCCGCTCGTCCTCTTCCTCCCCGTGCTCCGCGCAGGCGGTGCAACCCTCGGGTGCCGTGGCAACGCAGGCTGCACGGGCTACGGAGGGGCTGGCTGCGGGGGTTGGGGCGGCACCGCGGGCGCGGGCCCGCTCTTCCAGGCGCTGCTGGATGAGGGCGGCCCGCTCCGCCCAGCGGTGGGATACGTCGTCGAGGTGGGAGGCGATGGGGTCCTGCAGCACCGTCTCGGCACCAGGGTGGGTGGGATGGGCACCCGATTCCGCCACGATCTCCCGCAGGGCCTGCGGGTTGTCGATGATGGGGCAGGGGAGGAGGTAGTTGGAGTTGAAGGGCTGCCGCTTCTGATACGCGCGGAAGAGCGGGTTCCCGAGCACCTCGCGCAGGCTCTTGTCCTTGATGTTGTCTACGGAGAAGTGGGCGAAGGCGCAGGGCTCCACGTCTCCCGATGCGGTGATGTGGAAGTAGCGGCGTCCCCCGGCGATGCATCCCAGGGTGAGGTAGCCGTCGTTCCAGAAGTCCGCCATGAGATAGGGCTTGGTGGTGCGGATCTCCCGCACCCTCCAGACCAAGTATTCCCGCTGCTCGGGGGTGACCATCAGGTTGACGTCGGGGTCCCGCCCGATGGGGATGTAGTGGAAGCTCCAGCCGAAGAAAGCGCCCTTCCCGATGAGCCAGTCGATAAAGGCGTCGGAGGTGATTTCCTCCACGTTGTGGCGGGTGATGGTCACGGAGGTACCGAAAATCAGCTTGCGCTCCTTCAGCCGGTCCATGGCCGCCGAGATTTTGTCGAACACACCCGGCCCGCGCCGGGCGTCCGTGCTCTGGCGGAACCCCTCCAGGCTGAAGCAGGGGACGAAGTTGCCGACTTCCAGGATGCGGTCCGCCACCCGGTCATCTATCAGGGTGCCGTTGGTGAAGGCCATGAAGGCCACGTCCTGGTGCTTGGCAAACAGGTCGAAGAGGCGTTTGTAGACGAGCGGTTCGCCCCCCGACATCACGATCCAGTAGATGCCGAGGTCCTTGGCCTCGGTGACGATGCGATCCAGGAGGTCGAAATCCATGGTGTGGTGCTGGGCATACTCCCCCGCCCAGCAGCCGGCGCAGCGGAGATTGCATGCCTCGGTGGGGTCGACCAGGATGAAGTTGGGGATGCCGTGCCCTAGCTTGGCCGCCAGGGCGTGCTGGGCGGGCACCCCGAAGAGGATGTTGTTCACGAACCAGTTGAAAACCACGCCCCGGTGCTGGTTGGGGTGTACTTCCAGGGCCAGCCGGCGCACGAACTCCATCATGGCCGGGTTCCGCCGGAGGGTCTCCGCTATGTCCTCAATCTGGCGGCGGTGAACCTCCATGATGGCCAGTCTGGTACCCCATGACAGGATGGTTTTCACCGCTTGATCGGGATCCCGGCGCATGTAACCCGTCAGCCACTCCATGGCCCGGCGGGCAGCATAGCGCTTGGCGCGCGTAGTCAGAGTTGCCCGGGCCGGTGTACTCATGACCGTCGCCTCCTCGTCAATCTTGGTAGTAAGCGACTCCCAGGGCCCCCGGACCCGCATAGGTGCCCAGGACGGGGGTTAGCCCCGAGATGATGAGTTCCTCGGGCTGAAAGCGCTTTCTCACCTCCTCGGCCAGATCGGCGGCTTCCTGTGGTGAAGTGGCGTGGATGATCCCGGCGTGGAGGGGACGATCGCGTTTGATCTCCGCCCCCAGGCGATCGAGGATGAACTCCACTGCCTTGGCCCGTGTCCGCAGGCGTGCCACCGGCGCCACCTCACCGCCGTCGAGGGTAATCACCGGCTTGATCTGGAGGACTGCCCCCGCCCAGGCCGCGGCCCGGCCGATGCGTCCGCCCCGGCGGAGGTACTCCAGCGTGTCCAGGGTGGCATAGAGGCGGCACCTGCCCGCCACCTCCCGGGCGGCTGCCGCCGCTTCTTCCAGGCTCGCCCCCCGGTCGGCGGCGCGGGAGGCCGCCAGGGCGGCAAAGGTCTGGGGCACCGAGGCGCTCAGGGAGTCCACCACTTCTACCGGGACCCGATTGAATTCCCGGGCGGCCTGTACGGCCGACGCGTATGTACCGCTCAGCTTGTGACTCAGGGTGACCACCAGGATTCCCGCCGTGTCACCCTCCCCTGCCAGCCGGTCGAAGACCTCGAGGAACTCCGCCACCGACGGCTGGGAGGTCTTGGGCAGGTCCGCGGCCGAGGGCAGCCGCCGGTAGAACTCCTCCGCCGTCATGTCCACGCCGTCACGGAACGCTTCCTCTCCGAAACGCACCGTCAGGGGGATGACCTCGATTCCGTGCTCTTGGGCCAGGTCAGCGGGAATGCCGGAACAGCTATCGGTCGCCACCCTAACTTTCCCCACGGTTCTCCCCCTTACTCTCTCTATCCCAAAAGACCCAATTTTTCCTGGGGCCATGATATCTCCGCAGGAAGCCGGTGTCAAGGTGCGACCGGTGGAAGCAAGTGGTGGCCGGGGGTATAATGACGCAGGATGGGGGGCGAGGACGTGAAGCTGTGGGAACACTCGGTACGCCGACCGGTAGCCACCACCATGCTGGTGCTGGCGGTGATCCTCCTCGGGGTGGTGGCGCTCACCAACCTGAGGCTGGAATTGCTGCCACGCCTGAATGCGCCCGTGGTGGCAGCCATCACGTCGTACCCGGGAGCGTCGGCCCGGGAGGTTTCTTCTCTGGTGACGGAGCCCATCGAGGCGGCCGCGGCTACCACTCCGGGCGTCACGGACTGCCGCTCCATTTCCCAGGAAGGCGTCTCCGTGGTGATCCTCGAGTTCACCTGGGGCACGGACATGGCCGAGGCGAGGGCCAACGTGGCCGAGCGGGTGGACCAGGTGAACCTGCCCGAGGGCGCCCGGCGCCCCTTCCTGGTAAAGTTCGACCCCACCCTTATGCCCGTGATGTCACTCACCGTGGCAACGGAGGGGGACCTGGGGGAAACCACCACCTTTGCCCGCGAGGTGCTCAAGCCCCGCCTGGAGAGCATCGACGGGGTGGCCGCAGTGGAGGTGTTCGGGAGCAGCGAGCCGGAGGTGCGGGTGAGCCTGGACCCCGGGGACCTGGAACGTTACGGCCTCACCCAGGAGCAGGTGGCAAACGTGATCCGGGCTTCCAACCTGGACTGGCCCCTCGGTTCGGTGCGCCAGGATGGGCGAGAACTGGGGGTGCGCCTGTCGGGGCGCCTGCAGGACCTCGATGACCTCCGCGATCTGGTGGTGGGGTACCAGCCCGTGATTGCCGCCCCGCGCACCGGTGCAGCCGGGTCGGCGTCTTCCGCCGGGGTGGTGCCGGCATCCTCGCCCCAGGCCCGGCAGCAGGCCCCGGGGTCCGCGCGGGCGGTCAGCCCGCCCGCCTTACGGCCCATCAGGCTGGGGGATGTGGCCCGGGTGGAGCGTGCTTTTGCCCCTTCCACCTCGATTTCCCGCACCGGCGGCAACCCCAGCGTGGAGCTATCTATCCAGAAGGAAGGAGACGCCAACACGGTCCAGGTGGCCCGGCGCCTGCGGGAGGAACTGGACGCCATCCGGAGGGACTACCCAGAGGCCAAGATCTTCGTGGCCATGGACCAGGCCCGCATCATCGAGATGTTCCTGGGTACCCTGCGGGAAAACCTGCTCATCGGCGGCGCCCTGGCAGTCCTGGTACTGTTCCTGTTCCTGCGCCACCTGGCCAGCACCTTTGCCATCGCCGTGGCCATCCCCTTCTCGGTGGTGGCCACCTTCGTGCTTCTGCACTTCTCCGGCCTCACCCTCAACATCATGACCCTGGGCGGCCTGGCCCTGGGGGTGGGGATGCTGGTCGACAATGCCATCGTGGTCATCGAGAGCGTCTTCCGCCACCTGGAGCGCGGTGAGGACCCGCGGCGGGCGGCCGTCACGGGGACGTCCGAGGTGGCCATGGCCATCACCGCCTCCACCCTCACCACCCTGGCGGTGTTCCTGCCCGTGGTGTTCGTGGGCGGCATCACGGGGCACCTGTTCCGCGAACTGGCGGTCACGGTCAGCTTTGCCCTGGCCTCCAGCCTGGTGGTGGCGGTGACGCTGGTCCCGGCAATGGCTGCGCACCTCTTCCGCATGCGAGGGCGGCGCAGCCGGGCCCGCGAGGGTGCCTATGCACGCACTCTACGCTGGTGCCTGCGTCACCGCCTCCTGATCATCGCCGTGGTCCTGCTGGCCCTGGGCGGGGCCGGTTACCTGGCCACTCACATCGGTACCGAGTTCCTCCCGGTGACGGACGAAGGGGCCTTCAGCATTGACATAGCCATGCCCGCCGGGACCGATCTGGGAGCCACCAGTGCCAAGGCGGCGGAGGTGGAGCGCATCCTGGACGGCTTTCCCGAGGTGGACCTGTACACCACCACGGTGGGGGCCGGTGAGGGCTTCGGGGTGGTGGCCCGGGGCGTGACCGGCGGGACCTCGGTGGCTCAGATCCTGGTCAACCTGGTCCCCGAGGAGGAACGGGACGCCACCACCGCCCAGGTCATGGAGCGGGTGAGGGAGCGCGTGCAGGCCATCCGGGGCCCGGCCCAGATCACCTTCAACCTGCAATCCTTCGCCAGCGGCGCCAGCGGGATGGCCTGGAACAGCCTCCAGGTATACGTGAAGAGCCTCGATCCGGCGTTGCTCCCGGATGCTGCGGACCGGGTGGTGGCGGCCCTGCGAGACGTGGAGGGCCTCCGCAACCTGGCGTGCAACCTCGAGGAGGCCAAGCCCGAACTGGAGGTTACCGTGGACCGCGACAAGGCCCTGGCGCGCGGGCTGACCCCGGCCCAGGTGGCCATGGCGGTGAGCAACGCCGTCGAAGGGCAGACGGTCACCCGGGTGGAGTTCGATTCCCGGTCCCTGCCCGTGCGCGTGTGTCAGGACTTCGGTGAGTTCCCCGCCCCGCGGGACGTGGAGTCGCTGCGCATCCCCACCGCGTCCGGCCAGGTAGTGAGGCTGGGGGATGTGGCCACCCTTACCGAGGCGCGGGGCCCGGTGAGCGTGACCCGGGCCGGTCAGCGGCCTTCTGCCCTCATCACCGCCCAGGTGGAAGGACGCGACCTGGGAAGCGCCACCGCCGACGTGAGAACCGCCCTGGACGGCCTGGACCTTCCCCCGGGGGTGACCGTGGAGATCGGCGGTGCCTCCGCCATGATGGAGGAGGGTTTTGCCGGGCTGAACCTGGCCCTGGCCCTTTCCGTGGTGCTGGTCTACATGGTGATGGCCACCCAGTTTGAGTCCCTGCTGCACCCGCTGGTCATCATGTTTACCTTGCCGCTGGCCTTTGTGGGAGTGGTGCTGACCCTGTACCTTACCGGGACCTCCCTGGGCATAACGGCCTACATCGGTGGCATCGTACTGGCGGGCATCGTGGTCAACAACGGCATCGTCATGGTGGACTACATCAACCAGCTGCGGCGCCAGGGGCTGGAAACCCGGGAAGCCATCGTGCGGGGGGCCGCGGTGAGGTTGCGCCCCGTGCTGATGACCGCGCTGACCACCCTGCTGGGCCTCCTGCCCCTGGCTCTGGGGTGGGGTGAGGGTGGTGAACTGAATGCGCCCCTGGCGCGGGCGGTGGTGGGAGGCCTCACTACTTCCACCGTCCTGACCCTGCTGGTCATCCCCGTGGTCTACAGTGTGCTGGCGGGCTCCCTGCGCCGCCTGCCCACCGCCGAGCCGGCTCCGGAATCGGCCGGACCCCCGCCCGCACCCGAGCCTTCGGTGCCGCCCCCCGCGCCACCCGTCGCGCCGCCCCCCGCGCCGCCCGCAGCCCCGCCGGGCACGCTGGCCGCCGGGTCGCCCCCCGCGGCGCCCGGCACGCTGGCCGCCGAATCGCCCCCTGCGCCGGAGCCAGCGGCCGTGTCTCCCCCTTCGGTGTCCCCCGGCCAGCCCTCTGTGGGTCCGGTACCGGGTGATGGGCTGACCATGGAGGAGTTCTCACAACTGCTCGAGATCCTGGGCAAGCTATTCTTGCTCGTGTCGAAAAGGGGGAACCCTCCCCGGAGGCCCGGAGTCTAAAGTACTAGACTTGTGGTTGGGGTGGGACGCCACGGTGCTGCGGGCAGCGCGATTGCTTCTGGTGGCCTTGTTGGGCGTTCTGATTGGGGCCCTCGGACAGGCGCGGGTGGCGGGCGCCCAGGCTGCCGAAGCACGCCTGGTCTACCTGGCATTCCCGCGGGGCCATCCGGTCTGGCTGTTGCCGGTGAGGGTACTGGTCGTTGAGGGTGCCAGCCCCTACCGGGACGTGCTGGACTTGCTCTGCCGCGGTACGGGGACTCCCGACACCGTGGTGGGTTCTGTCCTCCCCCGCGGCAGCCGGGTGGAACGGCTCAGCGTGGCCGGGGGGACGGCGACCGTCGACCTGAAGCCGGGCAGGCCCGAGCCCCGGGGGCGGGCGGCCGAGCTGGCAGTCCAGGCCATCGCCCATACCCTCTGCCAGTTCCCCGAGATCGAAAGGGTGCTGGTGAGGGTGGACGGGCATCCCACCGGGGGGGCGGTGGAGCCCGATGCAGGGGTGCTCTTCTCTGGATTCCCTGACCTGGATGACGATCCCCGGGGCGGGCCCGTACTGGCCCTTGCCCTCCGGGGGGTGTTCAGCGGGTACCCGGACGGGAGTTTCCGCCCCGCCCAGCCGGTGAGCAGGGCGGAAGCCGTGAAATCGCTCGTAGAGGCCCTGGCGGTGTGGCGGCTGCCACTGGGGGCTGCGGCGACGGTCACGGAATCGGCCTGGTTTTCCGATGTGCCCGCCGGCCATTGGGTCCTTCCCTATCTGCGGGAGGCAGTGCGGAAGGGGATTGTGCCGGAGCCGCGTACCGGCGAAGACTTCCGACCCGATGCCCCCCTGGATGGTGTCACCCTGGTGGACTGGCTCTACCGCGCAACCGGGGCGGTGGATGCGGAGGGGCAACCTGCAGGCGGCCCCGGGGGGGCCCGGAAGGTTCTATCGCCCGGGGAAGCAGAGGCCTGGCTGGTCTCGCGGGGCATCCTCGGCCATCGTGAGGGTTCGTGGGCGGCGTGCCGGGAGATCTCCCGCGTGGAGTGGGCCGCCGTACTGGCGGGTGCGCTGCGCCTGGGCGGACCCGACCTCTACCTGGCCACCCCCGTCGCCCAGCAAAGCCTGGAAGGTGAGGTGGTGGTGGCCGGCGCGGTGCGCTGGCCGGACGGGGTGGTGACCCTGGGGGTGCTGGACTCCCGGGGACGGGAACTGGCGGTGCGGCAGGCGCTACTGTGCTCTCCGGCGGAGGAGGGTGAGGGATGGGGCTGGTTTGCCGAATGGCTGCATTTCCCCCGGCCCCTCACCTCCAGTGCGGGAATCATTCGCATCACACATCAGCCTCCCGAGGGCGGGGATGCGGCAGGAGTGACCATGCGCATCCCCGTATTCATCCGTTAGTCGTGCGAAGGGAGGCACGGCGGTGGGGGGCTGGTGTGGTCGCCTGCTCCGGGTGGACCTCACCCGGGGCAGTGTGCGCGTAGAAGGCCTTGAGGAGAAGGTGCTGCGGAGATTCCTGGGAGGCCGGGGGCTGGCCACCTACCTGCTCTGGCGGGAGGTGCCGGGTCGGGCCGATCCCCTGGGACCCGAGAATGTGCTGGTCTTCGCCCCGGGCGTGCTCACGGGCGTGCCTGCGCCCGGATGCGGCCGCAATGGCGTGGCGGCGTTGAGCCCCCTCACCGGCCGCCTGGGGAGTGCAGAGGCCGGCGGCTTCTGGGGGGCGGAACTGAAGCGGGCCGGCTTCGATGCCCTGGTGGTAGAAGGACGGTCGCCCTACCCCGTGTACCTGTGGGTGCACGAGGGTGGGGCGGAGATCAGGGATGCCCGCCACCTGCGGGGTCTTCCCACCGGTGAGGTGGAGTCCCGCCTGCGCGAGGAGTTGGGGGACCGCATCCGGGTGTGCGACGATCTGGCGGCGGTGTGCAAGGCCAACGAGATCTGCGCCGCCCAGGGTCTGGACAGCATCTCCACCGGGGTGACGGTGGCCTTCGCCATGGAAGGTGCCGAGCGGGGGGTGTGGGAGGGGTGGCCCGACGCCCGTGTTCCCCGTTTCGGCGATGCCGCGGGCATGGTGGAACTGGTGGGCAGGATCGCCGCCCGGGAGGGCATCGGTGACCTGCTGGCCGAGGGGGCCCTGAGGGCGGCCCGCTTCCTGGGGCGGGGCTCCGAGGCCTGGGCGGTGCAGGTGAAGGGGCAGGAGGTGCCCATGCACGAGCCGCGGCTGAAGCACGCCCTGGGATTGGGCTACGCCGTCTCACCCACGGGAGCCGACCACTGCCACAACCTGCACGATACCGCCTGGGTGAAGGACGGATCCTCCTCGGTCAGGGACGCTGGCGTCCTGGGGCTGACGGGGCCCCTTCCCCTGCACGATCTCGGCCCCGATAAGGTGCGACTCTTCACATACGTGACCAACTGGCGCCACTTTCAGGATTCGGCGGTGGTCTGCTACTTCGTCCCCTGGACCTACCACCAGTTGGTAGAGTTGGTGCGGGCAGTGACCGGCTGGAACACCTCCCTGTTTGAGTTGTTGAAGGTGGGAGAGAGGGTCGCCACCCTGGCCCGCCTGTTCAATATCAAGCAGGGCTGGACGAAGACGAGCTGCACCCCCGGTTCTACGAGCCCTTCGCTGAGGGCCCGCTGCAGGGGGTCAGCGTGCCCCGGGAGGAGTTGCTGCGCGCACGGCGCCTCTATTACGGCATGATGGGCTGGGACCCCGGGACGGGTGTCCCCACCGAGGCCAAACTGGCCGAACTGGGCCTCTGACGCCCCGGCACTGCGGGCGCGCAGGCGCGCTGCCGGGCCGGCCCGAAGTGGGCCGGGCTGTGCGCCACGCTGCTGGCCGGGTTCTCGGCCGTAACTGAGCAGGGGCGGCTGTGGCGGCGCGTTTCGTCAGGCGCGGAGGCCGGGCGGCAGGTAGGCGGCGTGCGCCTCCACCAGCCTTTCCAGCAACTGGCGGGCAACCCCGGCCGAAGGAACCAGGGGATGGGAGGCGAGGGCCAGGTAGGCCAGAGGCCGCGATCCCCGGACGGCGGCCTCAATGGCCAGCAACTCGCAGTCTTTGACCGTACGCACCAGACCGGCCGTGCCGGGGGGCAGGGTGCCCCCGGAGGCCGCGGGGGTCAGGGTTCCCGCCGGGGCCGGGGTGATTTCACCGCGGTCCACGCGGCAGGTGAGTTCGGCCACCGTGTCGCCGGGCAACTCCGGTATCTTCCCTTGATGGGGCACCGAGACCACGTGCTCCCCCGGCCGGATGCCCGCCAGCGAGAGCATGAGCTCGACCGCCGCCAGGGAGTAGTAGGCGCCTCCCCTGCCGTCCAGTTTGGGAGGACGCCGCCGCAGGCCCGGATTGCGGTACATCTCCAGGAGGCGGGCTTCCAGCTCGATGACCTCTTCCGCACGGGTGCGCCCCGCGGCTTTCATGCGTGCCAGGACGCGGTCGGGATGGCAGTAGTAGCGCAGGTAGGGGTTGGGGATGGCCCCCCAGGCGGCGATGAGATCGGCGTCCACCTCCACCCGTTCCGCCACCTGGGAGAGGTGACCTGACAGGATGAGGGGAAGCAGTTCCCGGCCCTGCTCATCCCGCACACCCACAAACCACCCCAGGTGGTTCAGCCCCACGTAATCGACGCCCGGTCCCCGATCCCCGGTGCCGGCCGCGCCCGTCTCGAGCAGGGCGGCGGCCAGGGCCTTCCTCATGGCGATGGGCACGTTACAGAGTCCCACGGCGCGCACGTCGGCGTGGCGGTAAAGGCCCTCGGTGATCAGCCCGGAGGGGTTGGTAAAGTTGATGAGCCAAGCCTCCGGGCACAGGCGCTCCATCCGGCGGGCGATGTCCAGCACCACGGGCACCGTACGCAGGGCACAGGAGATGCCGCCGGCCCCCACCGTTTCCTGCCCGATGCAGCCCAGTTCCAGGGGGATGCGCTCGTCCAGCAGGCGGGCGGGCAGGCCCCCCACCCTGATCTGCACCACCACGTAATCCGCGCCCCGCAGTGCCTCATCGAGGTCCCCCGAGAGGCACAGTGCCTTCCCCAGTCCGGCGTCCTCCAGCATGCGCCCGGCCAGCCCGCCCACGGCTTCCAGCCGCGCCGGGTCGATGTCCATGAGCACCAGTTCCCGCAAGGGGAAGGCATCGCGGGCTTCGACCAGTCCGCTTACGAGTTCGGGAGTATACGTGCTCCCCCCGCCCACCACGGTCACCTTCAGCCCGCGGTCCGGCCGCGGCCCCGGCAGCACGGCTTCGCGCCGCTCGGCCACCGGCCCCGGCAGCACGGCTGCGCTTCCCTCCGGCAGCGGTCCCCTGGGTGCCTCGTCGGGGGGCGGGGCTGCCTCGGCTGTCTGCCAGGAGGCGCGCAGGGTGGCGGCTACTTCGTCGTCGACGGTGACCCCCGCCAGTTCCAGCGCCCCCACCACTGCGCCCAGTACCGGTTCCGTGTCCAGGACCGTCACTTCCGCCTGCGGGTAGGCGCCTGTCACCCCTGCGGTCACCAGCGGGGCGAGCAAACGGCCCGGATCACCCTGGAGCAGCGCCCCCGCCAGCACCACCGGTATGCGTGGCAAGCTGTTAAGGCCGGCGCGGGCGATGGCCACCCTGGCCGCCAGCCCCATTTCCTCCGCCGAGCGCTGCAGGAGCTCGAGGGCCACGGCGTCACCCTGAGCGGCTGCCTGGAAGGCGAGGGGGGCCAGTTCCGCCGGGTGCAGCGGCCGGGGGGCATCCGGGTACATCATGGCGGCCAGGTCGGAGGGATCCTCCACTCCGAACTGCTCCCGCATGAGGTCCAGCAGCACGGTGGCCGGCCCCCTGCCGTCATAAGCGCGGGTGGCGGCCCGGATCACCTCGGCGCCGATCTGCCCCGCGCCTGCGAAGTCTCCGAAGATGTATCCCAGCCCGCCCACCTGCAGGCGGGTCCCCTCGGGGGTAAACGCCAGGCAGTTGAAGCCCGTCCCGCACACCACCACCACACCCAGCCGGCGCCGGGTGGCCGCCAGCAGGGCCACGGTGGCGTCGTTCTCCGTTTCCCAACGGGGAGCAGGGTTGATGGGCTCTAAGAAAGAATGGATATACGAAAAGTCGCTGGGACGGTCGGCGCCCGCCATGCCGTAGTAAGCCGCCACCACCCGGGGAGGGTCGGCACCCGCGGCGACCAGTGCCCGCCGGATGGCGCGCTTCACCTCCCGGGGAGCCCCGGGGCCGTTCACCTGGAAGTTGCCGCAGCCGGCCCGGCCGCGGCCCCTGATGCGGCCGGTCAGGTCCGCCACTGCCGCCAGGGTCTTGGTTGCCCCGGCATCGACCCCCAGCACGAGATCCACCGGCATCACCCCCGCCCCATGTCACGCGGTGTCCATCCCGGAGTTCGCCTCCGTCCCCGCGCGGTCCTTCCGCTCATCGTCTCCGTGCCCACAGTCCTTCCGGGCATCCGTGCCGACGCGGTGCTTCCGCGTAGTAGCTTCCGTACCCACACGGTACTTCGGGCTGCGAAGGCAGCGATTTGTTGAGGGAGGTCGATACTTTGGCGGCAGGCAAAGTCGAACTGGAACCGGGTACCTGGCTTTTCCCCCTGCCGGTGGTGGTGGTTTCGGTGGGGGACATGCAGGACCACAACCTCATTACCCTGGCCTGGGTGGGTACCCTCTGTTCGCGCCCGCCCATGGTAGGGATTTCGGTGCGCCCTGATCGCTATTCTTACCGCATCATCGCCGACCGGGGCGAGTTTGTGGTGAATATCCCCCGTTCCGACCAGCTAGACCTGGCCGATTTCTGCGGCACCAGGTCGGGGCGGGAGTTGAATAAGTTCGCTGCCCTGGGGCTCACCCCGGTGCCCGCGGCCCGGGTGGCGGCTCCTCTGGTGGGCGAGTTTCCGGTGAACATCGAGTGCCGGGTGGAGCAACGGGTCCCCCTGGGTAGCCATGAGCTCTTCGTGGGAAGGGTGCTGGCCGTGCATGCGGCCCCGGAGGTGGTGCTGGACGGCAGCATCGATCCCCGCCGGGTGAATCCACCGGTGTACGCCCTGGAAAGATACTACGCCTTCGGTGAGCAGGTCGGGGAGTACGGCTTCACGCGACGGCCGCGACCCGCACGATGAGGTTTCCCCGCCGGCTGCGCCGCGCCCGGCTGATCGCCCGTACTTCTCGCTTCTCTGCCCTGGTGGATACCGCCGGTTGCCACCTGCCGGTGCACGTGCCCAATAGCGGACGGCTCACGGAACTGCTGGTCCCCGGTGCCCGCGTCTGGCTGGCACCTCCAGGGTGGCTGCGGCCAGGCGGTGTGGCTGAGGATGGTCACCCCACGGACGAAAGGCGTACGGCGGCCGACCTGCTCCTCGTGGAGTTGTCCCACGGGCTGGTGTGCGTGGACGCCCGCGTGCCGCCCCTGCTGGTGGCGGAGGCGGTCCGGCACTCGGGGTGGTACGGTTTGCCCCCCGGGGAAGCGGTCAGGGAGCCCTCCTGGGAACGGCAGGGCTCGGAGCAGGGACTCCGCGACGGCAGGCCTTTGCCCCGAAACCGCTCTCGCCGTGGGCGGTTCGACCTGTCGCTGGGGGGTTGGATGGTAGAGTGTAAGTCCGTGACCATGGTGCGCGGGGGCACCGCCCTTTTCCCCGACGCACCCACGGAACGGGGGCGCCGCCACCTCGAGGAACTGGCGCGGATCGGGAAACAGGCGGCGGTGGTATTCGTCGTCCAGCGAAGCGATGCCATCTGTTTTGCACCCAACCGGGAGGCTGATCCTGCCTTCGCTAACGCCCTGGAGGCAGCGGCCCGGCAGGGCGTGCTCGTCCTGGCGGGCAAATGCCACGTTTCCCTTCATGAGATCTTCCTGGAGACAGCGCTACCCGTCCTCCTCCGCTGAGGAGACGCTGCACCCGGAGAGGCCGATCTGCCGTGGCGGCGGGCTCTGCGCAGTGGCGCGGGGGCTGTCTGCGACGAACCTTCTGCATTAGGCGGCGACCCTCTCTGCGGTAGTATCAATCGGTTGACGGTCCGCAGCCTTCTGGGGGTGTCACAGTCCTGACCATCCCGGGGGGATCAGTACCAGTACGGTGACACTGGTGACGGCGGAGGGCCCCGGGTGGTCACGCGGACGCGGTGATGGTTTACTTAAAACAGGCATTAGGCGGGTTATGTCCCAGCGGAGGGGAGTCCGGCGAGGCGCCGTCGGTGCTGGACGCCTGGGAATCGGTGCACGGTCAAGAGGCGTGACCTGATGAAGGCGCTGGGGGTACGGAGCCTAACGACCGTACGCTCATACTTGCGAAAGCTACAGGAGCATGGATGGATTGAATTTGAGTATGTGCGCACGGCAGGGCATACGGTGGTGGTACTCCACGACATCGATGAGGAACGCATGATCCGACACCTTGAGTTGATAAGGAGGCGCCTCGAGCGGGCTGAGTTCAAGGGCGAGGGCATCATGAAGGAATGGCTCGACCTGCTGGTCGATACCGACCAGCATGACGACAACGCCCGGCCGGGCTTCCTGGTCAATCCCTTGACGGGTGAGCGCCTGGAGTTCGACCGGTGGTATCCCTGTGGGGTGGCCTTCGAGTTCAACGGCCCGCAGCACTATCGGCCCACTGAGGCCTACTCTGACCCCGAGCAGTTAAGGAGGACCAGGCTGCGTGACGCCATCAAGCGGGGCCTCGGACAGGAGTTGGGAATCAAGGTCGTCATCGTTCGGCCGGAGGACCTGAGCTATGACGGTATCAGGGCGAAAGCGGAGGGCCTCTTGCCCCTCAGGGATATCCCCCTGGACGATCCCAGGGTGCAATTGCTGATGCGGGTGAGCCTCAATTACCTGAGTAAGGTCAAGAGCGAGTCCTGAGCGAGGAGTAACCACGGTTCTCCGACGTACTGGTCTGGCCCGAGCGAGGCTGGTCTCAGCCCGCAGGCCGTGGTATGATTTGGCTGGAGATCAGGATGGAGTTCATTGGCAGACCTGTTGCGGTGGAGTGGGTACAGGAAGCCGGGTGGAAGAGGCCGGTCGCGTTCACCTGGGGTGGCCGTACCCTGCGCGTGCAGGCCGTGGTGGCACGGTGGGACGATTACGGTTTCGGCTTGGCTGCTCCCGCACGGAAGAAGTGGTACCAGAGGCGGCACCGCACCTGCTATGAGGTCGAGACGGAAAGCGGCGAACGGTTTCGGCTGTACCTGGACCGGGCCGGTGGGCGCTGGCGATGGGTGCTCGTCAGCCGTATCAGCGGACCGCATTCCTGAGGAAACGCCGCCGAAGGCAGCGCCCGCGCCCGCCAGTCGGTCGTGGCACCTGTTGCCCACGCTAGATATTGTGGTATAATAACCGGGCGCGGTCAACATGTAGGCGAAACCCGTGTACGCTGGCCGGGTACCGATCATGGGCGAGGACATGCGCTGGTGGGGTGGGGCGATGAGGTGTCCGTATTGCGGATTCCCCGAGAGCAGGGTGCTGGACTCGCGTCCCACTGACGACGGCACCGTGATCCGCAGGAGGCGGGAGTGCGAGGGCTGCCAGCGCCGGTTCACCACCTACGAAAAGGTGGACGAGCCCCCCTTGGTGGTGGTGAAAAAGGACGGGCGCCGGGAGCGGTTCGACTCCGGCAAGGTCCTGGGAGGGCTGCTCAAGGCCTGTGAGAAGCGCCCCGTGCCCTCGGAGCGGCTGCACGAGGTGGTGCAGGACATCGAGAAGGAGTTGCGCTCGCGCGGGGAGCGGGAAGTGGAGTCGCGCGTGATCGGCGAGATGGTCATGGAGCGGCTGCGGGAACTGGACGAGGTGGCCTACGTGAGGTTCGCCTCGGTTTACCGGCAGTTCGCCGACCTGAGGCGCTTCGCCGAGGAGGTGCAGCGCCTGCTGGGTGAGCGGGAACGCCGGGGTGAAGCTGCACCCGGGAGCAGCCGAGGAGGTCGGGGTGAAGCCGCACCCGGGAGCAGGTGAGCGGCGGGCCGCGTGGGGCATGGCGCCCGGTGCCGGAGACAGGCGACAGGAGTGGGGGGAGAGGTAGTGGCGGGATTGCAGTTGAGCGAGAATGCCCTGGTGGTGCTCAAGAAGCGCTACCTGGCCAGAGACGCCGAGGGGAAAGTGATGGAAACCCCCGAGGAGATGTTCTGGCGCGTGGCGCGCAATATCGGGTTGGTGGAGGGCCTCTATCTGGCGGAGGCGTACGACCCCACCGGAAAGCAGCCTTCACACGACCAGCCCGGGCCTGAGCGGTCGGGATCTCGGCGGTCGGGGTCTGAGCCGCCTGGGTCCGAGCGGTCGGGCGCTGAGGGGCCGGGGCTGTCCGGCGGGGGATGGCCGGAGCGGCTCGGTGCCATCGATGGGCTCACCCGCTGGGATTGGGAGATGCTGCAGCGGGCTTACATATGGCTGGACCGTCACGGTCACATGAAGCTGCCCTTCCCGCAACTGGTGCAGGTGATAGAGCGGGAAAGTGCCCGGGTACGGTCCTTCCAGGAGGAGCTTTACCGGATCATGACGGAGAAGAAGTTCATGTTCAACTCACCCACCCTCATGAACGCGGGGCGGGAACTGAGCCAGCTGTCCGCCTGCTTCGTGCTCCCGGTGGAGGACTCACTCACGGGGATCTTCGAGAGCATCAAGCACGCCGCCCTCATCCACCAGTCCGGCGGCGGCACGGGGATGAGCTTCTCGCGGCTGCGCCCCAAGAACGACGTGGTCCGTACCACGGGCGGGGTGGCCTCCGGTCCCGTGTCCTTCATGCGGGTGTTCAACGCCGCCACCGAAGCCATCAAGCAGGGGGGCAGGCGCCGGGGAGCCAACATGGGCATCCTGCGGGTGGATCACCCCGACATCCTGGAGTTCATCACCAGCAAGCAGGACAACGCCGACATCACCAACTTCAACATATCGGTGGGTATCACCGAGGAGTTCATGCGGGCGGTTAAGGAAGATGCCGAGTACGACCTCGTCAACCCCCGCACGGGTAGGGCGGTGGGCCGGCTGCGGGCGCGCGAGGTATTCGACCGCATCGTGGACGGTGCCTGGCGCAACGGCGAGCCCGGCATCGTGTTCCTCGATCGCCTTAACCGGGATAACCCCACCCCCGATCTGGGCCAGATCGAGAGTACCAACCCCTGCGTCACCGGCGACACGTGGGTTACCACTGCTGAGGGACCCCGACAGGTGCGTGAACTGGTAGGCCGGCCCTTCGAGGTGGTGGTGAACGGCAGGGCGTACCGGACCGGGCGGGAAGGGTTTTTCCAAACGGGCACGCGGCCGGTAGTACGCCTGCGCACCCGGGAGGGGTACACCGTCCGGCTCACCCCTGACCACCTGGTGATGCGGGTGGTCGAC
This sequence comes from Bacillota bacterium, assembly GCA_014360055.1. Taxonomy (GTDB): domain Bacteria; phylum Bacillota; class Sulfobacillia; order JACIYH01; family JACIYH01; genus JACIYH01. The sequence goes on from JACIYH010000014.1 coordinate 20,246, forward strand.
CGCGCGCGTCGCCGTATCGAGTCCGCGTGGGTGCCCGTGGCAGAGTTGAGACCGGGCGACTGCATTCTGCTGCACAATCACCGTTCGCTGGCGGGCTGGCCCGGTGAGTTGACCGAAGGGGAGGGCTACCTGCTCGGGCTGCTGGTCGGAGATGGAGTGCTGAAGAAGGACGCGGCGGTCCTCTCGGCCTGGGCCGGGGAGGGAGCCATCCAGGACGGGCTTGCCAGATCAGGAGCTACCGCAGTAATGAACCTTGCCCTGAAGTCCCCAGAGGGGTTGCTGCCTCCCTCCCGCTCTGCGGGCTGGTTTCCGGTCAGAGGCCGGGGCGAGTTCCGACTGAAGCTGTCGGCCGTCCGGATGCTGGCCGGGCGCATGGGCATGGCTCCGGGCCGCAAGACGGTAACAGCGGAGCTGGAGCGTGCTTCCTCTGAGGGGTACCGGGGCTTCCTGCGGGGCCTGTTCGACTGCGACGGCTCAGTGCAGGGTACTCAGGACAAGGGGGTCAGCATCCGCCTCGCCCGGAGTGACCTCGATCTCTTGCGCGGGGTGCAGCGCATGCTGCTTCGCCTGGGTATCGCGAGCACCATTTGCGAGGAAAGACGCAAGGCGGGAACGAGTCTCATGCCGGACGGACGGGGAGGTGCACGGGAATACAGGGTGAGGGCTCAGCACGAGCTGGTCATCTCTGGAGATAACATCGTGGTGTTCGCTGAGCGGGTCGGCTTTGGCGAGAGCAGCAAGGCAGAGCGTCTGGCGTCGCTCCTGGCGCGGTACCGCCGTACGGTCAACCGGGAACGCTTCCTGGCTACCGTCCTGTCCGTGGAGGAAGACGGCGTCGAGGACGTCTACGACGTACGGGTACCCGGCGTCCACGCCTTCGACGCCAATGGAATCTACAGTCACAACTGCGGGGAACAGCCCCTGCTACCGTACGAGGCGTGTTGCCTCGGTTCTATCAACCTTTCGCAGGTTGTGAGGCCTGATTACCATTCTCGCGGGGGACCGAAACCCGGGTTGGAGTACGCGCGGGAAGCCATCGACTGGGAGGAACTGGCCCGACTCAGCCGCCTGGGCGTGCGTTATCTGGACAACATCATTGACGCCAACAGGTACCCCCTGCCGGAAATCGAGGCCATGGCGCACGGCAACCGGAAGATCGGCCTCGGGGTGATGGGCTGGGCGGATGTGCTCATCAAGCTGGGCATCCCCTACGACTCCGAAGAGGCCGTGCGGCTGGCCCAAGAGGTGATGGGTTTCATCCACGACAGGGCGCGGGAGGCGACGCGGGAGCTGGCCCGGGAGCGGGGGGCATTCCCCAACTTCGACCGCAGCGTGTTCCGGGATGGTCCGCCCGTGCGGAACGCTACCCTCACCACCATTGCCCCCACGGGCACCATCAGCATCATCGCCGGTTGCTCTTCGGGCATCGAGCCTCTCTTTGCCCTGGCCTTCTTCCGGAAGGTCCTGGACGGACGGCAGCTGGTGGAGGTCAACCCTCTCTTTGAGGAGGTGGCCCAGAGGGAGGGGTTCTACACGCCCGAGTTGATGCGGGTGGTGGCGGAGCGAGGGTCGGTAAGGGGGCTGCCCGAGGTCCCCGAGCGGTGGCAGCGGGTTTTCGTGACCGCGCTGGAGGTCGACCCGGAGTGGCACATCCGCATGCAGGCCGCTTTCCAGGCCCATACGGACAACGCCGTCTCCAAGACGGTGAACATGCCCAACCGGGCCACCCGGGCCGACGTGGAGAAGGTGTATTTCCTGGCCTATGAACTGGGGTGCAAAGGTGTGACCATCTATCGCGACCGCAGCCGCGAGGAGCAGGTGCTGAACGTGGGTGCCGTGCCACCGGCAGCGGAAGACGGGCCTGAGCCCGGTGGACAGGCCCGGGGTGAGCCGGGCGGACAGGCGGTGCCACCCCCGCCGGACCGGGCGGGGGCGGGCAGCATGCCGGCGGAGACAGCGGTACCCGCGGCCGGCGAGCCGCGGCCGGTGCGGCTGGAGGCGCGCGAAGTGGTGCCCGGCATTACGCCGCGGGCGCGCCCGGCGGTGACCCACGGCGTCACCGAGCGCATCAAGACCGGGTGCGGCAATCTCTATGTCACCATCAATGAGGACGAATACGGCCTGTGCGAGGTCTTCGCCTCCATGGGTAAGTCGGGTGGCTGTGCGGCTTCCCAGTCCGAGGCGGTGGCCCGGCTCATCTCGCTGGCGCTGCGGTCGGGTGTGCAGCCGCAGTCCATCGTGAAGGAACTGCGGGGTATCCGCTGCCCCTCCCCGGCCTGGGTGGAGGGGGGCGGGATGGTGCTCTCCTGCCCCGATGCCATAGGGATCGTGCTGGAGCGCTACCTGAAGCGCAGGGCTGCTCGCGAAAGCAGGGCCGGGCAAGGAAGCGTGGCGCAGGGGAACGCCGACCCGGTGGAAGCGGGAGGCTCCAACCCGGGTGGCGGGGGACCCCGGTGGTGGGATCAGATGGCGGTCGCCCTGGATCCCGTGGATAACCACATGGGGGCCTGCCCCGAGTGTGGAGGTCACCTCACCCACGAGAGCGGTTGCCTGGTGTGTCACTTCTGCGGTTACTCACGGTGTGGCTGAGGTCATGTCCGGCGCAAACTAACGGGGGTGGTGCGGTTGGCCAGAGTTCTGCTCGTACAGCCCCGCCCTTCGGGAGGTGTGGGCTTCGGTAGCACCGCTGTGGTAGAACCTCTGGGCCTGGAAGCGGTGGGCGGGGCGCTCCTCGACCCTCGCTGGGGGCCGCCCCATGAGGTCAGGCTGGTGGACATGCTGGTACCCGGGGACCTGGACAGGGCCCTGGCCGGGTTCCGGCCCGAGATGTGCGGCATCAGTTGCGGATTCACCATGGACGTCTATCGTGCCCGGTCTCTCGCCCGGCGTGTCAAGGAAGCGCGCCCCGGATGCTTTGTCTTCGTGGGCGGGCACCACGCCTCCCTGTGTCCCGAGGATTTGGTGGTCCCCGAAGTGGACGCGGTGGTGGTGGGGGAAGGCGAGATCACGGCGCGAGAACTGGTGGATACGGTTGCCCGGGGCGGGTGCCTGCGGGGGGTCCCCGGGCTGGTGCTCAATACCCCGGATGGGCCGGTGTGGACGGAGGTGAGGCCGCCCGCCTCCCTTGACGACCTCCCCGTGGCAGCCCGCCACCTGACGGCTTCCTACCGGGGTCGTTACTACCTGGGCCTGCAGGCCCCGATGGCCTCGGTGGAGACGGCCCGCGGGTGCCCCTACCGGTGCACTTTCTGCTCGGTGTGGAAGTTCTACGGGGGTACGGTGCGCGCCAAGAGCCCCGCCCGGGTGGCCGCAGAACTGGAGCAGGTGAAGGAGGAGTACGTCCTCATCACGGACGACAACTTCCTGCTCAGTGTGCCGCGGGCGGAAGCCATCGCCCGGGAGTTGCGCCAGAACCGCATCCGGCACCGTTACACCATCCAGGCCCGCAGCGATACCCTGGTGAAGCATCCCGACCTCCTGCGCCTGTGGAAAGAGGTGGGGCTGTACCGCGTCTTCGTGGGCATCGAGAAGGTGGACGACGAGGAGTTGCAGGCGCTCGACAAGAGGAACACGGTGGAAAACAACGTGCGAGCCCTCGATTTGCTGCGGCGGCTGGGGATAGCGGTGACTCCCTCCTTTATCGTGGATCCCGACTACACCAGGCGGCAGTTCGAGAGGCTGCGGGCTTTCCTGCGCAGGTACCGCATTTCGGCCCCCTCCATCGCCGTGCTCACTCCGTTGCCGGGGACGGAACTGTACCGGAAGTGGAGGGACCGCCTGACCACGACCAACTACGAACTGTTTGACCTCTTCCACAGCGTGGTTCCCACCCGGCTCAAGCTGGAGGAGTTCTACCGGGAATTCACATCCCTGTACCGGACGGCGGTGCGTTCGAGCGGCTATCTGATTCCCAACCTGTTAATTCTGTTGCGGAACGTGGTGACGGGCCGGGTGTCACCCGGGCACGTCTGGCGCATCGCCCGGGGGGTGAGGTGCAGCCTGAACCCCCGCTTCTATCTGCGGGGCCACCTGGCCGGTTCCCCGAGCGGGTCGTAAGCCGGCGCTCCCGGGGGCCCGGTACGCGGTGGCGGGGAGACCGCGGCCCCGACAACGCCGCTACGTCACGGTGTACGCACCACCTACCGGTGGTAACAAGGCAAGAAGGCGCGGACCGCGCCGGAGGATGGCGGGGCGCTGGTATTTCCTCCCTTGCGGCCGCGCCCTTCTTGCGGGACAGCCCCCGGGTTTGCGGGATCGGCCGCCGCCGGCCCACCTTCTGGGGCGGACCGGGGCGGCGATCCTGCCTCGAACCCGGGCTGGCGGCAGGCTCCGGCCACCGACGGCTGTGCGGGGCGGATTACTCCGGTGCCGGGCTGCCGGCCACCCGGTATATGGACGCGCGTGGGCGGTCGAACGTTGCAGGAACGGGAGGCTGGGCCAGAGCGGGGTGGCGCCGCGCCGGCGGCGGTAGGGCGGCCGGCGGGCGGGAGTGGGTGGCGGTAGAGCGGGCGGTGGCGGCAGAGCGGTATACAGGAAACGGGACCGTCGGGGCAGAATTGCTTAGGCTGGCAGGTTCGGCTCAGGATGGCAGGTTCGTACGACCGGGCTTGCAACGTTGACGGGATGTGGGGCGTCATATGAGTGGAACCGGCAGACCGGCGTCGGGCGGAGGCGCGGTGCCCGAAGCTGCGGAGTGGCTCCGGGTGTACCGTGCCGACCCCGGGCGGGCCCTGGAGCAGGCCATGCAGAAGTACGGCGACTACGTCCTCCGTCTCGCCTACCTCACCCTGGGGGACCGCCATGAGGCCGAAGACGTGGCGCAGGAGACCTTCCTGCGGGTCCTGGCCAAGGGGGGCCAGTTCCGGGGAGAGTGCCGGCTGGGAGTCTGGCTGGGGCGCATCTGCCTCAATCTGTGCCGGGATCGCCAGCGAGCGGGCCGCCGTACCGTTCTGGCGGCGGATCCTCTTCCGGCCACGCCGGGGGAAGACGGCGAAGGAGGTTGGCGGAGGGTAGAAGAGCAAAGGATGCTGTCCGTGGTGAGGAGTCTGCCGCCCGTGTACAGGGACGTGGTGTTGTTACACTACTGGAGCGGCTACGACACGCTGGAAATCGCGCGGGCTATGGGCGTGGTGCCCGCCACGGTGAGATCCAGGCTGCACCGGGCCAGGACGATGCTCAAGACTCTGTTAGAGAAAGAGGGCTGGAGCTCATGATCAGGGAGCGGGGCCGGCCAACGGAGAGAGTCGAGAGTCATGAGCCGGGTTCCCCCGAGGAACTGCTCCGGACCATGCCGGTGTGGGCCGACAGGCTGATTCCCCCGGACCTGGTGTTCGACGTGAACATGCGGCGGCGGGTGCTGGCCCGGGTGCCCGAGACCCTGGCCCGCGAGAGTCGCCGCCGGGTGATGCGTGCCCTCAGGGTGGTGGCGGTGGCAGCGGCGGCGCTCATCATGGTGGGCGGTGTGGCGATCGACCTGAGAGCGCAGGTACCGCCCGTGGTGCGTGAGGCTCCCGGGCACGGTCTGCTTATGTCGGCGCCGGCCGGCGAGGTGGGGGTGGCCAGCACCCCTGGCCCTGGCGCCGGCGGTCCCGGCACGGCTGGTTCGCGCACCGCCGGCTCCGGCACCACTGGCCCCGGGACGGCCGGCCCTGGCGACACCGGTGCGGTGGTGTCCGCCGGCGAAACCGAGCAGGCCACCTACAGCGCGAAGGCGGCCCCCGCCCGCGTGCGCCTTCTGCCCGTGCTGGCTGCGGCGCCCCTCCCGGGGAAGAGGGCCGCGGGAGATGGGCAGGAGGCGCAGGGTGGGCCCGAAGCGGCCAGTGCGGATGCCCCGCGTCTGCAGGTGCCGGGGCTGGCCTGGACTGCGGGCACGGAGGCGGGGCCCGACATGCAGGAGGTGCGGCTGACCGAGGCACTCGCCTATGCGGGTACGGTCTCGGGGCAGGCCGTGGTGGTGACGGGCACGGGTAGGGTCTGGCGTTACGTGGAAGGTTCCCTCGTGGGTGGCGAGAGCCTGCTGCCTGCGGTGGGGGAGACCGGCTGCCTGGTGTTGCTGCCGGGGCCCGATGCCGCAGAGGCCCTGTGGGTCGACGACCAGGGCAGCTTGCGGCTGAACGGCCGGGTGGCCTCCGTCAGCCTGTCCGGACGGGTGCAGCGCCTTGCGCCGGTGGCGGGGGGCGCCGGGCCGACGGCCATCCTGGCCGCGGGTACCCTGAGACGGGATGACGGTTACGAGGTCGGGTTATGGGTGGTGGCCTGGCAGCAGGGCGGCCTGCAGGCCGAGGAACTGGGTGGCCCTCCCCACCTGGAGCCTGCCCGGCCGGACGTGATCGACCTGGCGGCCTTCCGCGGGGATCGCGGGCTCACCGTGTACCTCACGGTGCAGTCGGATTCGCAGCAGACGAGCTACCTGGGGGAGGCGCGGGACGGGCGCCTGCGCTGGCGTAAACTCGCCGGCCCCCTGTTCCGCCCCGGGACGGTGGTGGCGTCTTCCGCCAGCCTGATGGCGGGAGTTGATCCCGCGGGTCGGGTGGCCGTGCTGGAGTGGGTCCCCGGCGGGGGTATCTCCGCCTGGTTCCGGCCGGGATGGTACCGGGTGAGGCAGCTGAGTTTCCCCGAACTGGGCGACGCCCTGCAATCGGTGTATTTCTTCGATCCCGATGGCACCGGGCAGGAGGGCCTGCTGCTGGTGGGGGAGGCGGGCAGGGTCGGCTACGTGGATGCCAGCCTGGTGGCACGCCGCTGAGCGACCGCAGGGAGGGACAGTGATGCAGGTCCTGCGCCGGCTGGGCCCCTTCCTGCGGCCCTACCAGAAGTGGCTGGTAGCCGGTCTGGTCATGGTCCTGGTGGTGCCCGTGCTGGCTGCCCTTTCCCCCTGGGTGCTCATGTGGGTGGTGGACACCATCCTGGGGGCGAAGCGCTGGTCGCTGCTGCCCTGGGGGGCGGTGGCCCTGGTGGCGGTGGCCGCCGTGCAGGGCGTGGCCCGGTTCTTCCAGCGCTACTCCATGCAGTATGTGGCCCAGCGGGTTACATATGACCTGCGCAACCGCCTCTTTGCCCACCTGCAGCAACTCTCCTTCGGGTTCTACGACCAGGCCCAGACGGGGCAGATCATGTCACGGCTCACCGTAGACGTGGAGACGGTAAACCGGTTCCTGGCCATGGGCATCATGGGCACGGGCAACAGCCTGCTGCAGGTGCTCATCACCGTGGCGGTCCTGCTCCGGCTCAACTGGAGGCTCACCCTGGTATCCATGGCGGTCCTGCCGTTGCTGGTCCATGCGGTGGTGCAGTTCGGCCGGCGCGTGCGCCCGCTGTGGAGGCAGATCCACCAGCAGATGGCCGTGCTCAACGCCTATCTGCAGGAAAGCCTGGCGGGCATCAGGGTGGTGCAGTCCTTCGCCCGCGAGGACCTGGAAAAGGAGAAGTTCACCGCCCAGAACCGGCTCTACATGGACCTGACCATGAAGGCCCTGCGGGGGGTCGCCTTCTGGGGCCCCTACATGAACTTCCTGGGGGCCGCGGGAACTGCCCTGGTGCTGGGATACGGTGGCCGGGAAGTGCTGCTGGGGCGGCTCACCGTGGGCGGGCTGGTGGCTTTCATCTCCTACCTGGGCCAGCTCATGATGCCCATCCGGCAGTTGGGCTTCCTGGTGAACCTGACCTCGCGGGGGACGGCAGCCGCGGGGCGACTGTTCGAACTCCTGGACACGCGGGCGGAGGTGCAGGAAAAGCCCGGGGCGACCAGCATGCCGCCCTTCCGGGGGCACGTGCGCTTCGAGGGGGTGTCCTTCCGCTACCGCTCGGGGTTCCGCGCCCTGGAGGACATCGACCTGGAGGTGCTGCCGGGCCAGACCGTGGTGGTGTTGGGGCCCACCGGGTCGGGCAAGAGCAGCCTTATCCACCTCATCCCCCGCTTCTACGATGTGGAGGCGGGGGGATCTCCTGAGTATCGCCGGGATCATCTACGTGATGCTCCGCATCGACGCCCCTCTGGCCCTGGCCTCCTTCACCGTGCTCCCCCTGCTCTTTCTGCTCACCTGGGGATTCCAGGGGCGGCTGGTACAGGCCTTCCACCGGGTGCGGCGGCGGATAGCCGACGTGAACGCCAACCTGCAGGAGTCCATCTCGGGCGTACGCGTCACCCAGGCCTTCTCCCGCGAGGACGCCAACGCGGAGCGCTTTGACGAGATAAACGCCCGCAACCTGCACGCCAACGTGCAGGCGGCTGCCCTGGAATCGGCCTTCTTCCCCGCGGTGGAACTGGTGGGGGCGGTGGGGTCGGCGGTGCTGGTCTGGTACGGCGGTCACCTCATCTTCCTGGGCAGGGTTCCCCTGGGGACGGTGGTGGCCTTCCTCAACTACCTCACGCGGTTCTTCATGCCCATCAGGGAAATCACCCAAGTTTGGGGCGTGTTCCTCTCCGCGGGCGTTTCCACGGAACGGATCGTGGAAATCCTCTCCACCGAGCCCCGTGTGAAGGAGGAACCGGGAGCGGTGGAACTGGGCCGGGTCCGGGGTGAGGTGCGGTTCGAAGGCGTACACTTCTCGTACCAGCCCGGCCAGGAGGTGCTGCACGGCATCGACCTGGAGGCGCAGCCCGGGGAGACCGTGGCCCTGGTCGGCCCCACCGGTGCGGGCAAGACCACCGTCATCAACCTGCTGGCCCGCTTCTACGACCCCGACCGGGGCCGCATCACCGTGGACGGCCAGGACATCCGCGGCGTGACCCTTGCCTCCCTGCGGCGCCAGCTGGGGGTGGTGCTGCAGGACAACTTCGTCTTTTCGGGTACGATCAGGGAGAACATCCGCTACGGGCGGCCCGGTGCTGCGGACCGGGAGGTGGAAGAGGCGGCCCGGGCGGTGGGTGCGGACGCCTTCATCCGCCGGCTCCCCCAGGGATACGACACCGACGTGGGGGAGCGGGGAGCCCGCATCTCGGTGGGGCAGCGGCAACTCCTGGCCTTCGCCCGCGCCCTGCTGGCGGACCCCGCCATCCTGGTACTGGACGAGGCCACCTCCAGCGTGGATCCTTACACCGAGGCCCTCATCCAGGAGGCCCTGCGCCGGTTGCTGAGGGGCCGCACCGCCATCGTCATCGCCCACCGGCTCTCCACGGTGCGGGATGCCGACCGCATCTACGTGCTGGATGGCGGCAGGGTGGCGGAGGTAGGTACCCACGACCAGCTCCTGGCCCGGGGCGGGCTCTACCGGCACCTCTACGACCTGCAGTTCGCCGCCGTGGCGGCCGACTCCTGAGCCCTGCCCGCCGTCGCATAGGCGTCCCTTTACTGCGGCAAACTGAGCGGGACCCCGCCAGGTTAAGGGGCGGGGTTGGGGTGGTTTCATGGCAGCGAAGGAAAAAGAGGATCCCCTGGGCCCCCTCAAGGAAGCCATAGCCAGGGAACTCGGCCTCTGGGAAAAGGTGCAGGAACGGGGGTGGGGGTCCCTGAGTGCGGCGGAGACGGGCCGCCTGGGCGGGCTGCTCTACCACCGTGCCCGCCTGGGGGTGCGGCCCCCGGGGGATCCCCCTCAGAGCAGGAACAGGATGGCGAAGTAGACCACGAGCAGCACCAGGCCCAGGGGCACTCCCGCGCGGGCCCAGTCCCGGCTACCGATGCCCAGCTTGCCCGCCGAGATGATGTTGGGGATGTTGCCGGGGATGAGCATTCCCCCTGAGATGAGCAGGCCCACGAGGATGGCCCGCACCTGGGCGGCCGTCATCTCCCGGGTGATTTCGGCCGCGGTCAGGGTGGCGTTGTCCAGGACCGCGGACACCATGTTGATCCAGTAGAGGACGCGAGGGTCCAGGGACAGCACGTACATGTCGATGACGGGCTTGAATCCCTCGCCCAGCAGCACCAGGGCCATCACGAACAGGTACACCTTCAGAGCGCGTATCACTACCCCGGGGATGGTCTCCGCCTGGATCTCCTGCCGCGCCGTGGCCCGCGGTCCCTGTCGCCGCAGCAGGTAGGCGGAGATGAGGGCCACGGCCAGGATGCCGGGTACTATGTAGCGCCCGAGCAGGCCGGCCAGGTACCAGAACCCCTGTCCCATCTTGGAAGTGGCTATGGTGGAGAGGGGTTCGCCCACCGGGGTGAGGGCGGCGCCCAGGCCGATGGCGAAACAGGCCGCCACCGTATACGGCACCCTCGCCCGCCGGTCGAGCGGCAGGGAGTTGATGATCTCCACCAGCACCAGGGAGGCTATGATGGCGGTAATCACGCTGGATATCAGGCCCAGCACCGCCACCACCAGCGCCCCGAACAGGGGCAGAGACAGCCTGCGCACGCCTCCCTCCACCGCCGCCCCCACCTGTCTCTGCAGGAACTTGAAGGCCAGCCCCGCTCCCAGCACCGCCCCCGTGATCATGAGGGGTTCGCGGAGGGCGTGCACTACCAGGTGAACGCTCAGGGTGCGGGACACCAGGGTCGCCGCCACCCCCATCACGAACAGGAACGCCTCCAGGTTGTGCTCGATGGGACGGAACAGGAAAGGCAGCACCAGCACCAGGACCAGGATGGCCAGCAAGCCCGCTACCATGTGGCACCTCACTCCTTAACCGGCGTGGCGCGAGGTCACCTCCGCGCTCCCCTACATGATCATGGTGTCCGGCTTTCCTGTCAAGCCTTGCGAGACTGCCCCCCGCGTGGCAGCCGTCCCGCTGCGGCCCCGCCGCCGCGCCGCCCTGCCGCCGTCCCGCCGTGCCGCCGGGGTCCCCGCGCGGCCGCCGTCCCGCCGTCCAAGGTGCTTGAGCGGGGTACACAACTTGGCTAGAATACCGGTGGTTGTCATGCAGGCCGCGGGGCGTCTGCCCTGCGCCTCATCTGGGAGGGAGAGGGTCGAGCTGGATCTGGGGACGTTGCAACAACTTCTGCGGGAGGCAGTGGCCCGTGCAGCTAACGAGATAGGTGCCGGCGTCACACCGGAGGAGGTGAGCCTGGAGACCCCGCCCCGCGAGGAGTTTGGGGATCTCTCCTCACCCCTGTGTCTTACCCTTGCCCGGGTGCTGCGGCGGCCGCCGCTGGAGATAGCCCGGCAGGTGGTGGAGAGGCTGGAGCAGGTCATCTCCCGCGGGGAGCTTCCCTGGGTGGGGGAGGCGACCGCCGCCGCCCCCGGCTATGTTAACTTCCGCTTCGACATGGGCAAGGTGGCGGGCGACCTGCTGGCCGAGGTGGCGGAGCGGGGGGAGGAGTACGGGCGCCGCCGGCCTGGCAGCGGGCCCAAGGTGGTGATCGAGCACACCAACATCAATCCCAACAAGGCCGCCCACATCGGCCATTTGCGCAACGCCTGCCTGGGGGATACGCTGGCCCGCCTCTACCGTGCACGGGGTTACCGGGTCGAGGTCCAGAACTACATCGATGACACCGGCGTACAGGTGGCGGACATCGTGGTGGGGCTCGAGCGCCTGGGCCGCCGGCCCCGGCCGGGAGAGCCCTTTGATTATTTCTGCTGGGACCTGTACACCGAGGTCCAGGAGCTTTACGAGCGCGATCCGGAGGCGCGGGAGGGCCGGCGACGGGTGCTCTCGCTGATCGAAGAGGGGGACAATGAGGTGGCCCGTACCGCCCGGGAGGTGGCGGAGGCCATCGTGAGGGAGCACCTGCACACCATGTGGCCCCTGGGGATTTACTACGACCTCCTCACCTGGGAATCGGATATCCTGCGGGCCGGGTTCTTCCGCCATGCCTTCGAGAAGTTGCGGGAGCAGGGGACGCTGGTGAAAGAGGAGACCGGGCCCAACGCGGGTTGCTGGGTGGTGAAGCTTTCCGACCTGCCCGAGTTCGCGGATCTGGAGAACCCTGACAAGGTGCTGGTGCGCTCCGACGGTACCGCCACCTACACCGCCAAGGACATAGCCTACCAGCTATGGAAGTTCGGGCTGCTGGGGCGGGACTTCCGCTACCGCCCCTATACCCGGCAGCCCGACGGGAGCACCCTGTGGACTTCCACCACCCGGGACGGCCAGGAGGGGGATTTCGGCCGGGCCTGGCGGGTGATCAACGTGATCGACGTCCGGCAGAAGTACCTGCAGGACGTCCTCCGCTACTCCCTGCGCCGGCTGGGGTACGAAGAGGCGGCCCGTAACTCCATCCACTTCGCCTACGAGGTGGTGGCCCTGTCCGCCCGCGCCGCCCGCGAGCTGGGCCTTGAGGTGGGGGACGACGCCGGGGCGGTGGCCATGTCCGGCCGCAAGGGGGTGGGGGTCAAGGCCAAGGACCTGCTGGCGGCGGCCCAGCGCCTGGCCCTGCGCGAGGTGGAGGCCCGGCACGCTGATCTGGAGGCCCACCGGAGGGAGGAAATCGCCCGCGCCATTGCTTGCGGGGCGGTGCGCTACTACATGGTCAGGTTTCACCCCAACACCCTGGTGGCCTTCGATTTCGACGAGGCGCTCAGCATGCAGGGCAACAGCGGGCCTTATCTGCAGTACGCCCACGCCCGCGCCTGCAGCATCCTGGCGCGCGCCCGCGAACGCGGCCTCCTCGCCGAGCCGCCGGCCGGCCGGTCGCCGGCAGCGTCGGGCGCCGCCAGCGGCACACCGGGAGCAGTGGCGGGGCCGGCGAGCGGTGCACCTGGGGCAGTGGCGGGGCCGGCCAGGGCCCTGGTCTTGAAGATGATAGAAATGCCCCTGGTGCTGGACAAGGCCTGCGAGTTGAACCTGCCTTCCCTCTTTGCCGATTACGTTTACGGGCTGGCCCAGGCCTTCACCAACTTCTACGAGACCACCCCCGTACTGGCGGCGGAACCCGGGGAGCGGGACTTTCGTCTGGCCCTGGTGGATGCGTTCCGCCGTGTGATGGCGGGGGCCCTGGACGTCCTGGGCATCCCGGCGCCGGAAGTGATGTAGTAACGGGCGCGCCGGGCGGCACCGGTGGCCGCGGGGTGGCAGGTGGGGCAGGTTATCGCCGGGCCGCCCGCGGCGACGGTGGGGCAGGGAGCTCGACCGGAGAAGTGGGGGGACGAAGGTGCGACTGACCGTACTGGGAGTGTGTGGCGGGTACCCGGCGCCGGGCAGGGCCTGTTCCGGGTACCTGGTGGAGGCGGGTCCCAGCGCGGTGCTGGTGGACTGCGGGAGCGGGGTGATGGCCAACCTGGGGCGGCACGCCAACTTCCGCGCCCTGGAGGCCGTGGTGCTCTCCCACCTGCACGGCGACCACATGTCCGACCTCCTGGTGCTCCGCTACGCCGTGCAACGGGCCCTGGCCGAGGGCGGCCGGACACGGCCGCTGCCCGTGTATGCCCCGCCCCTGCCCGAGGAGGAGTTCGAACGGCTGCGATACAAGCAGGTGCTCGACCCCCGGCCCATCGACCCGGACGAAAAGCTGGAATTGGGGGGACTGGTGTTCCGGTTCCTGGCCGTTCCCCACACCATACTTACGTATGCCATGGCTATCGAACACGGGGGCCGTAAGCTGGTCTACACGGCGGACACATCCTGGTTCGACCCGCTGGTGGAATTTGCGCGGGACGCCGACCTCCTGCTGTGCGAAGCCACCCTGCTGGAAGGGCAGCGTTCCCCCGGCCACCTGACCGGACGGGAGGCGGGGGAACTGGCCTTGCGGGCGGGAGCCAGGCGGGCGCTGCTCACCCACCTGTGGCCCACCCTCGATTGGGGGAAGGTGCTGGCGGAGGCCCAGGCGGCCGTGGGAGAAGCCGGGCTGCCGGTGGAACAGGCGGGCGAGGGGAGCAGCTACCGGATCTAGTGCCCCGGTACGCCGGACGCGGTCCCGCCGTACACTGAAACCGAGGCGCCTGCCGCCGCAACGGGCCGCCGTGGACCGGGGGGCCAGGCGTCGGCACGAGAAAGGGATATGCCGGCCCGCGTCGAATGTGCAGGCAGAAACCATCGGGGGGCTACGTACCTTTGGACCACAAGAAGGAAAGTGTCCGGGCCGCGCGCAAGGGGGAGACCAGGGACAGGAGGATAGCGCGCCTGCTCTCGCGGGCGGCCGGCCACCTGGCCCGCGGCAACCACCGCTATGCGGCACGGGCCCTGTACCAGGCCATGGACGAGGACCCCCATAACCCCCACATCCGGAGGCAACTGGCCGAGGTCCTCCTGGATTCGTGTGAGGACTGGATGGTGGGTGGCGCCCTGGGGCGCGAGTGGACGGAGCAGCGTATGGCCGCCGTCATAGATCCCCTGCGCCCGCTGCTCAAGGGCGGTGGGGACCCGGAAAGCCTCAAGCTGCTGGGGAGGATATACGCTCGCTTCCGCAGGTACGAGCAGGCGGCGCAGACCCTCCACCGGCTGCTCGGGCGGGGCCGGGAGGACCCCGAAGTGCACAACCTGCTGGGGCGGGTGTACCTGCAGCTGGGCAGGCTGGAGCAGGCGGTGGAGCACTTCCAGAAGGCCCTTTCTCTCCAATCGCGGGATGCCTCTGCGCTGGTGGGGATGGGTCTGGTGGAGATACAGCAGGGCAGGTACGCCCAGGCCATCGCCTACCTGCGCCAGGCGGTGGAGGCCGACCCGGCCTGCACGGAAGGCTACTGTCGGCTGGGGGAAGTTTACCTCTACCACCAGGGTCACCTGGCGCGGGCTTCTCTCATGGCCAGGCAGGCGTTGCTGGCCGACCCCCAGCATCCCATGGCCCGGCACCTGCTGGGTATGGTGCACTACCTGAGCGGAAATGTAGAGCAGGCGGTGAGGGAGTGGCAGAAGACGGTTTCGGGCCTGAATGCCTACGCCCCGTCGCTACATACCCTGGCCAACGTGGCCCTGGAACAGGAAGATTACCAGGCTGCCCGCGGCTACCTGGAGCGGCTGCTCTTTGCTTACCCCGATGACGCCGAAGCGAAGGTGAAACTGGGTCTGGCCAACGCCGCCGTGGGTGATTACTACGGCGCCTCCCGCCTTTGGGAGGAGGTCCGCCGGCAGGACCCCCGGGAGGCATATGCCCGCGTTTTCCTGGCGGACCTGTACGCGTCCCTGAACCGCTGGCAGGAGGCATGGGAGGTCCTCGAGGAGGTACTGGCCCTTGATCTCCCCGCCGACCTGGACGAGCAACTCCGCGACCTGCTCCTGGACGCTTATGCCCACTGCCCGGTGTACGAGCTGGCCGCCCGTACCGTGGATGCGGCCGTGCGCCGCTACCCCAGTGACCCGGCCGTGCTGATGGCGGCATCGCTGGTGCACACGGGGGGCAGGAGCTTCGCGCTGGCGCGGGAATACGCGGAGCGGGCGCGGCGCCTGCAGCCGGGCGATCCGGGGGTCTACCGGGTGCTGGGCGTGTGGCACATGGAGCGGGGTGAACTGGACGAGGCCCGGGACGTCCTGGAGCGGGGTTATGCCCTCGACCGCAAGGACCCGCGTACCGCCTGTGATCTGGGCGAGCTGTATGTCCGGCGTGGCGAGTGGGAGGAAGCGGTGAAGTGGTGGGAGGAGGCCTGCCGGCTCGACCCGGAGGACATGGGCTACCTGCGCCGCCTGGCCCTCGCCTACCAGCGCACGGGCAGGAACGACCGCGCGCGCCAGGCCTGGGAGCGCTACCTGGCGGTGGTGCCCGAAGACATCCTGGCCCACCTCCTCTACGGACAGGCGTGCCTGAGCCAGGGGGACATGGTGACGTGCGAGGCGGTGTGCCGCCGGGTGCTGGCGCGGGATCGCAACAACCCGGCGGCCCTGACCCTGCTGGGTGCCTGTGCGGTGCGGTCGGGAGACGCCCGCGAGGGGCTGCGCCATTTTAAGGCGGCGTGGAAGCACGGGCGTGACGTATTCCTGGCCACCTGGCCCATGCTGGATCTGGGTGGTGACGGGGCCACCACCGCCCTGGCGGTGGCCCTGCGCCGGAGCAGGTATCACCGGGACTTCAAGGCCGACATGATCGCTCTTCTGAGCGAGGAAAGCTAGACCCGGGGGTGGACAGGTGCACCTCGAGGGTAAGAAGGTGGCCGTGGTCGGCCTGGGTGTTTCCAACCTGGCCCTGGTGCGTTTTCTGGTGAGCCGGGGGGCGCTGGTCACCGTCCTGGACCAGAAGCCGGCCGGGGAACTGGCCGGGCGCCTGCAGGAACTTCCGGCCGGGCGGGTGCGCACGGTGCTGGGCCCCGGGTATCTGGATGCCCTGGGAGAACCCTTCGATGCGGTGTTCCTCACCCCCGGAATGCCCAAACACCTCCCCCAGGTGGAGGATGTCCGCCGGCGGGGCATCCCGGTGTCGGGCGAAGCACCCCTCTTTCTGGAACTGTGTCCGGCGCCGGTGGCGGGTATTACCGGCAGCGCCGGCAAGACCACCACCTCTACCCTGGTGGCGCGCATGCTGGAGGCCTCCGGGTACCGCGTGTACCTGGGGGGCAATATCGGGGTTCCCCTCATCGATCGCCTGGATGAAATCCCCCCCACCGCCCGGGTGGTGCTGGAGCTTTCTTCCTTCCAGCTGGAGCTGGCACGCACCAGTCCCTCCGTGGGGGTGCTGCTCAACCTGCTTCCCGATCACATGGACCTCCACTCCTCCTGGGAGGAGTACGTGGCGGCCAAGCGCCACGTCTTCTCCCATCAGAGGGAGTGCGGCTGGGCCGTCCTCAACGCGGAAGACCCCCTGGTGATGGAACAGGCTGCCCACGCGCCCGCGCAGGTGGCGCTCTTCGGTGAGCGCGGGCCCTTCGCCACCGGGGCCTGGGTGGAGGGTCAGGGGGAGGGGCGGGCACTCATGCTCCGGCTGCCGGGAGGCGAGCCCTCGCCCGTTTGCGGGGTGTCGACCCTGCGTCTGGTGGGACGCCACAACCTGCTCAACGCCCTGGCCGCCATCACCGCCGCCGGCTTGCTGGGAGGGCGGAGGGAGGCGATGGCGGAGGTCCTGGCGGGTTTTACGGGCGTCCCCCATCGCCTGGAACGGGTGGGTGAAGTGGAAGGCGTTTTGTACGTCAACGACTCCATCGCCACCACGCCCGACCGGGCCCTGGCCGCGCTGGCCACCCTGCAAGGTCCCATCGTCCTCATCGCGGGAGGATACGACAAGAAGCTCGACTTCACCCGCTTTGCCCGGGGAACCCTGGATAAGGTGCGCCACCTGATCCTGCTGGGTGACACCGCTCCCCGCATAAGGGCAGCGGTGGAGCAGGCGGCCCGGGAGGCGGGCGTCCCCGGTCCCGGCCTGCACGATGTGGCGGATATGGCCCAGGCGGTGGAACTGGCCCGCGCTCTCGCCCGGCCGGGGGACACCGTCCTTCTTTCACCCGCCTGTGCCTCTTTCGGGCTGTTCCGGGACTACCGTGAAAGGGGGACGTTGTTCAAGGAAATGGTGCAACGCATGGCGAAGGAGGCCCTACGGTGACGGGTGACCGCCCCGACCGGGAGGTCGTGGAGATGCTGGACCGCCTCCTGCAGGAGCGGTACGGCGGTGATGGGTCCGGGTTGCTGCTGGGCCAGGTGGGCCGGGACCCCGTGGACGTGCTGGTGGCCACCGTGCTGTCCCAGGCCACGTCGGACCGGGCCAGCCTGGCTGCTTTCACCAGACTGAAAGAGCGCTTTCCCCGCTGGGAGATGGTGCTGGAAGCCGGACCGGTCGAACTGGAGAAGGTCATTGCTCCCGCCGGCCTGGGGAGACAAAAGGCCACGCGCGTGGTGGACATCCTGAAGGCCATCCAGGCGCGGGCCGGTCGCATTTCCCTGGGTTTCCTGAAGGGGGCTCCGGCCGGGGAGGCGGCGCGTTTCCTGGAAGGGCTGCCCGGCGTGGGGCCCAAGACGGCCGCCTGCGTGCTCCTGTTTGCGCTGGGCCAGGCCGCCTTTCCCGTGGATACCCACGTCTACCGGGTGGCCCGCCGGGTGGGTCTGATCCCCGAGAAGGTAGATCGGGCGCGGGCGCAAAAGATCCTACAGGAGAGCGTGGACCCGGAGCGTTACCTCCGGCTGCACGTCAACCTCATCGCCCATGGTCGAGAGGTCTGTCGGGCCCGGAGGCCCCGGTGCTCCCAGTGTCCCGTGCGGTCCGTTTGTGACGCCGCAGGTACTCCCGCCAACCCTCCAGTTCCATGAACTCCGCCTCGATTTCGGCCCGGTCGGGGACGATATCGGGGATCAGGGTGAGGTCGTGTTCGCAATGGGGGCAGATCCAACGGATGGGGGTGGTTGCTGCCGAATAGGAGAGCCGCTGGCAGTTGGGGCACCTTTTCCAGGGCACGCTAAGATCCCCCCTTGTTTTCCTCCAAACTCTATCACCTATGGTATTGATCGTCAAAGGGAGGCCCGTCGTCATGGGTGCCGTCGCGTTTAACCACCTTCACCTCCATACCGAGTACAGCCTGCTGGACGGGGCTGCCCGGGTGGAGCAGGTGGTGCCCCGGGTCGCCGCCATGGGTATGGACGCCCTGGCCATCACCGACCACGGGGTCATGTACGGCGTGGTGCCCTTCTACAAGGCCTGCCTGGAGCACGGCATCAAGCCCATCCTGGGGTGCGAGGTGTACGTGGCACGCCGCACCCGGCACGACCGGCAGCCCAAACTGGACGAGGATCCCCACCACCTGGTGCTGCTGGCCAGGGACCAGGAGGGTTACCGGAACCTGATGCGCCTGGTTACCCTGGCCCACCTGGAGGGGTTCTACTACCGGCCCCGGGTCGACTGGGAATTGCTGGAGAGGTACCACCGCGGTCTCATCGCGCTCAGTGCCTGCCTGGCGGGCGAGGTCCCGCGCGCCATTCTGGAAGGGGAGCAGGCCGGGGACGGGGGGCGCCGCGCACGGGAGGTGGTGGCCCGCTACCGCGACCTGTTCGGGCCGGATTCCTTCTACCTGGAAGTGCAGGAGAACGGGCTGTCCGCCCAGCGACAGGCCAACCGTGAGATGGTCCGCCTGGCCCGGGACCTGGGGGTGCGCCTGGTGGCCACCAACGACGTGCACTACCTGGAAGAGAGTGACGCCCGCACGCACGACGTGCTCCTGTGCATCCAGACGCAGACCACGGTGGATGACCCCAACCGCCTCCGTTTCGGGTCCAACCAGTTCTTCCTCCGCTCCCCCGGCGAGATGGCGGAACTCTTCCGCGAACTGCCGGAGGCGCTGCAGGCCACGGTGGAGATCGCGGAAAGCTGCCAGGTGGAACTTCGTTTTGGCCAGCTCCACCTGCCCCAGTTTCCCGTCCCCGCCGGGCACACGGAGGCCTCCTACCTGCGGGAGTTGTGCTACGAGCGGCTGCCCCGCCGGTACCGGGAACCCGGCCCCGAGGTGCACGAACGGCTGGAGTACGAACTCAGCATGATCGAGCGCATGGGTTACCCCGGGTACTTCCTGATCGTGTGGGACTTCGTGGAGTTCGCGCGGCGGAACGGAATCCCGGTGGGTCCCGGGCGGGGTTCGGCCGCCGGGAGCCTGGTGGCCTATCTCCTGGGCATAACCGACGTGGACCCGCTACGCCACGGCCTCCTCTTCGAGCGGTTCCTCAACCCGGATCGGGTGACCATGCCCGACATGGATATCGATTTCTGTTTCGAGCGCCGGGACGAAGTGATCCGATACGTGGTGGAGAAGTACGGGCAGGACTGCGTGGCCCAGATCGTCACCTTCGGCACCATGAAGGCGCGGGCGGCCATCCGCGACGTGGGGCGTGCCCTGGGGCTCCCCTACGGCGAGGTGGACCGCATCGCCAAGATGGTCCCGCCCGTCCTGGGCATCACCCTGGAGCAGGCGCTCAATACCAGTCCCGACCTGGCTCAGGCCTACCGCAGCCGGGAGGAGGTGCGGGAACTGGTGGACCTGGCCAGCCGCATCGAAGGCATGCCCAGGCACGCCTCGGTACATGCCGCCGGGGTGGTGATCGCCCCCGAACCCCTCATCAACCTGGTCCCCCTGCAGAAGACCCAGGAAAGCGCCGTGGTGACCCAGTTCACCATGGAGGCACTGGAGGAACTGGGCCTCCTCAAGATGGACTTCCTGGGCCTGCGCAACCTGACCGTGATCGACCACGCCGTCCGGCTGGTCGAGAGGATGGGGGAGAAGGTGGACTGGGCGACCGTCCCCCTGGACGATCCCGCTGTCTACGCCCTGCTGGGGCGCGGGGAGACCCTGGGCATATTCCAGCTGGAAGCCGGCTGGGTGCAGGACCTCCTGCGCCAGTTGCGTCCCGCCAGCTTCGAGGACATCGTGGCCATCGTGGCCCTGGTGCGCCCCGGCCCCATGGAGCAGATACCCGAGTACCAGCGGGCCAAGCAGGAGGGGGCCCGCTACCTGCACCCCAGCCTGGAGCCCATCCTCAAAGATACCTACGGTGTGATGATCTACCAGGAGCAGGTCATGCAGGTGGTCTCCCAACTGGCAGGGTTCACCCTGGCCCAGGCCGACCTCCTGCGGCGGGGGATGGCCAAGAAGAAGCCGGAACTGGTGGCGGCGCAGCGAGTGCGTTTCATCGAGGGGGCGGTGAGCCGGGGGATCGACCGCCAGGTGGCCGAGCAGGTGTTTTCGGCCATCGAGCGGTTCGCCGGTTACGCCTTCAACCGCAGCCACGCGGCCGCCTACGCCGTGCTGGCCTACCGTACTGCCTATCTCAAGGCCCACTACCCGCTGCCCTACATGGTGGCCCTGCTCACCTCGGTCATGGGTTCCAGCGACGACGTGGCGCTCTACGTGGACGAGTGCCGGCGGCTGGGCGTGAAGCTCCTGCCGCCCGACGTCAACCGTGGGGAGTTCGAGTTCAGCATCGAGAAGGACGAAGCCGGCCGCGACGCCATCCGCTTCGGCCTGGGCGCCATCAAGAACCTGGGCCGGGCGGCCATCGAGTCCATCCTGCAGGCGCGCCGGCAGGGAGCCTTCCGTTCCCTCCACGATTTCTGCGAACGGGTGGACAGTCGCCTCCTCAACAGGCGCGCGGTGGAGAGCCTCATCAAGGCGGGAGCCTTCGACAACCTGGGGGCGAAGCGGGCCCAACTCCTGGCCATCCTGGATGCGGCGCTGGAACGGGGTCAGGGCGAGGCCCGGGGCGCCGGGCAACTGTCCTTCTTCGACCTGGGCGCCGAGGCCTTCGCCGCCCAGGACGTGCTCCCGGACGTACCCGAGTTTCCCAAGCCGGCCCTGCTGGCCATGGAAAAGGAGGTGCTGGGCCTCTACCTGTCCGGTCACCCCCTGGAAGCGTTCCGCGGGCACCTGGAGAGGGGAGCCACGCACCGCTGCGCCACCCTGGTGGATGCCGCGGACGGGAGCGCCGTCACCGTTGGTGGGGTGGTGGTGGGGATCAAGCGCATCAGCACCAGGGCAGGGGAACCGATGGGGTTCGTGGAACTGGAAGACATGTCAGGCCATGTCGAGGTGGTGGTGTTTCCGCGGGTGATGGAGCGCTTCCGGGGGTGCCTGGTCAAGGATGCCGTGGTGCTGGTGAAGGGGACGCTGCAGCGCTCCGAAGGTGAGGAGGGGCAGCGCGTCGCCAAGGTCATGGCGGAAGAGGTGATACCGCTGGCCTGCCCGGGTTCACTGGTGGTGGAGTTGCGCACGGCCGAGCAGGAGGAAAAGGCACTGCGGGAATTGAAGGGCATCCTGAACCGCTATCCCGGCAGCATGCCGGTCCGGGTGGAGTTCGTGGGCCGGAAGAAGGCCATTCTGGTGGAGCCGGGGCTCTGGGTAGAAGATACCAACGAGTTGCGGTGGGAGTTGCAGGACCTGCTGGGTGATGGTTCCGTCTACGCAGCCGGAGAACGCAGTTAGCCGGGGACAGTCCCGCGCAAAAACCGGCGCCGGGGGCCGGAGGGACCGGGAGGTATCATGAGCCGGAGCAGAACGGCGACCGAAGTTTGGAAGGTGGTTTACATCGCCCCTCACCGGGCGGGGGCGGAAGCGGCGCGCGAGGCGCTGGTGGGCGAGGGGTTCATGGTCATGGTCCGCCCCATCCAGACCGCGGGGTCGGGCCGGCCCTGTTTCGAGGTTCTGGTGTTGAAGAGCGAAGCGATGGAGGCCACCCGGATTTTACAGGGCCTGCTGGGCAGAATCTATGGCTGTGACGAGGCATGGGACGCGTGAGGCCGGCCGCGGCGCAGGCAGAGCAGGGCTCGCGCGGATTTTGGTGGTGAAGTGCGGAAATGGCGAAGCTGGGGGTGTTGACCAGCGGGGGCGATGCCCCCGGCATGAATGCGGCCGTGCGGGCCGTGGTGCGGCAGGCGGCTGCCACCGGTAGCGAGGTCCTGGGCATCGAGCACGGTTTTGCCGGCCTCCTCGCCGGCGGCTTCCGACCTCTCCCGCTCGGTGCCGTGGGTGGTATCCTTCACCGCGGTGGCACCGTCCTCTTCACGGCGCGCTGCGAGGAGTTCAAGGAGCGCCCTGCGCAGGAGCGGGCGGCCGCCTGCCTGCGGGAGGCGGGGATTGAGGGGCTGGTGGTGATCGGGGGCGATGGCTCCTTCCGGGGGGCCCAGGCCCTCCACGAACTGGGCCTTCCCGTGGTGGGGATACCCGCCACCATCGACGACGACATCCCCTTCACTGAACATTCCATCGGCTTCGATACGGCGGTGAACACCGCCGTGTGGGCCATCGACCGCATCAGGGACACCGCCACCTCCCACGAGCGCATCTTCGTCATCGAGGTGATGGGCCGCGACTCCGGGCACCTGGCCCTGGCGGTGGGACTGGCCGCGGGGGCCGAGTCGGTGGTGGTGCCCGAGTTCCCCGAGCCCATAGAGGATGTATGCGCCCGGGTGGTACGGGGGAGGAACCGGGGCAAAAAACACGACCTCATCGTGGTGGCGGAGGGTGCGGGCAGTGCCTACCATGTGGCGCGGGAGGTGCAGGCGCGCACCGGCATGGAGACCAGGGTGACGGTGCTCGGGCACATCCAGCGCGGAGGGTCGCCCACCGCTTACGACCGCGCCCTGGCCAGCCGGCTGGGTGCGGCGGCGGTAGTGGGGTTGCAGCAGGGGATGAGCGGGGTTATGGCCGGCATGGAGGGGGGAGAGGTAAGGTTCACGCCCTTCCCGCAGGTACTCGCCGGGCGGCGCACCCTCGACCGCCGGCTGTGGGAACTCACCCACCTCCTCGCCATCTAGCCGGTGGCGTATCGCCCCAGACGGAGTGCGCATCCGCCCGTGCGAGTTACAGGTGCCCGGCGCCCCGGGAGCCGCGCCCGGGGAGCCGGTACCCCGGGGAGAGTGCGAGGCAGGGGCGGGCGGGGGCCCGCAAGGCGGGCCAGCGAGGTGATTGCGGTTGAGCGTTAAGTGGCGGCGTACCAAGATAGTGGCCACCCTGGGTCCGGCGTCCACTCCCGAAGTGCTGCGGCAGATGGTGCGGGCAGGTCTGGACGTGGCCCGTCTCAACATGTCCCACGGTACGCTCCAGGAGCACCAGGACCGCCTGGAGGCCCTGCGCCGGATATGCCGGGAGGAGAAGGCCACCGTGGGTGTGCTGGTGGACCTGCGCGGTCCCGAGGTGCGGGTGGGTCCCCTGCCCGGCGGGTCGGTGGCACTGCAAGAGGGCGCTCGCTTTGTGCTCTCGGCCGCGGCCGTGTCCGGCGACACCACGGCTGGCGACGCCGGGCCCGTGCCCGGTGACGCGGAGGTCCTGCCCGGCGACGCCGGCAGGGTGGCGGTGAACTACCCCGGCCTGGCACAGGACGTCTCCCCGGGCCAACTGCTCCTGCTCGATGACGGCAACATCGCCCTGGTGGTGGAGGAGGTGGCCGGGCACGAGGTCCGTTGCCGCGTGGAAAGGGGGGGCGTGCTCGTCCAGGGCAAGAAAGTGGTAGCCCCCGGCGCCCTGCTCAACCTCCCCGCGGTGTCGGACGCCGACCGTGAGGCCATCGCCTGGGGAGTCCGCCAGGAGGTGGACTTCTTCGCCTGCTCCTTCGTACGCCGGGCCGCCGACGTGGTGGAGGTCCGCCGGGTGGTGGAGGAACTGGGCGGCGACCAGGAGATCGTGGCCAAGATCGAAACCCGCCAGGCCCTGGAGGCCCTGGAGGCCATCCTGAAGGTCTCCGACGGGCTCATGGTGGCCCGGGGTGACCTGGGGGTGGAGATGCCGGCCGAAGAGGTCCCCCTGGTGCAGAAGGACCTCATCGCGCGCTGCAATCTGCTGGGCAAGCCCGTCATAACTGCCACCCAGATGCTGGAGTCCATGGTGGAGCGGCCGGTGCCCACCCGGGCGGAGGCCTCCGACGTGGCCAACGCCATCCTGGACGGCACCGACGCCGTGATGCTCTCGGCGGAGACCGCCACCGGAAAGCACCCGGTGGAGGCGGTGACCTTCATGGCCCGCATCGCCGCCCGGACGGAGGAGGCCCTGCCCTATGACCGCATCCTCGCCTCCCGCGAGGGTTCCCCCCTGGGGGCGGTGACCGACGCCATCAGCCACGCCAGTTGCCGGGCTGCCCGCGACCTGGGTGCCGCCGCCATCATCACGCCCACCCAGTCGGGTTACACCGCCCGCATGGTGGCCAAGTACCGCCCCACCTGTCCCGTGCTGGCCCTCACTCCCCACGAACGGGTGCGCCGGCGCCTCACCCTGGTGTGGGGCGTACAGCCCCTGCCCGCCTCCCAGACCACGGATCCCGAAGAAATGTTCTCCGAGGCCATCGCCACCTGCCTGGCGGCGGGTTTCATCTCGCAGGGCGACCTGGTGGTGATCACCGCCGGCATCCCCGTGGGGGTCCCCGGGACCACCAACCTCCTGCGCGTCCACACCGTGGGGGAGATCCTCCTCCAGGGCCGCGGCGTCGGCTTCCGCGCCGCCTCCGGGCGCGTGTGCGCCGGCCGTTCCCTGGAGCAGGTGCAGGCCCGCTTCCGGCCCGGTGACGTGCTGGTGGTGCCTGCCACCGATGCGGGCTACGTTCCCCTACTGCGGCAGGCGTCAGCGCTGGTGGTGGAGGAGGGGGGCCTCAGTTCCCACGCCGCCATCTGTGCCCTGGAAATGGACCTGCCCACCGTGGTCGGGGCCGAAGACGCCACCCGCAAGCTCGAGACGGGCACCGTGGTGACCGTAGATGCCCGCCGCGGCCTGGTCTACCGCGGCCGCGCCCGCGTCCCCTGACTCCTGGGGTTACGCCTCCAGGATGTCGTGCAGGAACTGGCGCAGATGCGGTTCCATCTCGAAATAATCTCGCCAGGTCTCCTCGAGGAACGTGCAGCGTTGCATCTCATCCCGCGTAAAGAGGAGTTCTCCCCGGGTGGCGTGATAACGGAGGGGAAGGGGGGCGTGATTGAGGACGGTCACGTCAACGGGGATCCCCACCAATGGGGTGAGCCCCGCGCCCAGCTTCGCCTCGTAGCGCCAGGGGTCCTGCTCCAGGTCCTTCCTGCCCGCATCCTCGTCAACCCAAACCGCGATGTCGATGTCCCTGAAGGGCAGTTTCTCCGCGAAGGAGCCGAATAAGTAAGCGAACACGATCTCCGGCCTGCGGGCGAGGGCGCCCTTGAGGGCGCGTTTAATGCTTGCCCGCCTGCCGCTGGATACCGCGCCCGGTGTGCCCGCACCAGCCTTTCTATGTCTTGTCGCCCGCTTTCTTCTCAGTTCCATCCTCTTGCCTGCGCCCCAGGTACTCTGCCACGAGCCATACTGGCGGAGGCGCGCCAGTGCATTGCGGATGTCGATCGTCTTCTCGCGGACGAGTTCCAAATTGATGGGAGCGACCGGGGCGCGCCCTGTAGGCTTACTCCCCAGGTAGTCCACCGTTCCTCGAAACTCAACAATAGTTGCAGTTACCTGCGCATTGCTGAGACGCCGGGCGAACAGCTCTCCCGACGGTTTGCGCCGGGGATTCCCACCCCGGGACCGGGGATAGACCATCACCGGGTGGGCCGTGCGGCCCGAAGACGGCCGTCCGTGCCACCCGGGATAGGGGTAGCCCCCTGCCCCGGCCTCTCTCGGAGAGACGCCGACCACATGCACCCTCGGCACGCAGCCTCCGGGATAGACGCCTCCAGTCACCCCAGACGTGCCTCGTGCGATTCCTCGCGGGTAGCACGAGGGCGGACCTGGACCGGAGACGCTCCCCAAACCCCAACCCCCGCCGGGCTATCGCCACCGCCGCCGCAGCATGGGGCGAAAGCCCGTAGCCGGGGCCAAACTTCACTTCCCCAATCACGCTGGTGAGGGCAGGGTCCCTCACTATCACCTCCACTCCCTCCCGCGCCGCCCGGGAATGGAGCAGGAGCCAGAACTTGCGGTAAGAAAAAGCCGAGAGCAGGCGGGCGTAACGGGGGTTCCTCTCCCGCAACTCCGCCTTCTTCTTTCCAAAGTCCAGTTCCTCCACCACGATGGGTATGCCCTCGGCTTTGGCCCACGCCACCGCCTCGGCCACGGCATCTCCCAGAGCAGCGGTGACCTGCACGCGCCTGCGGCCGTGAAGGCGGAGAGAAAGGTGCCGCCAGGCCACCGGGTTGCCGTACCGGTCCACCTGTGCCACC
Source organism: Bacillota bacterium (assembly GCA_014360055.1). Taxonomy (GTDB): domain Bacteria; phylum Bacillota; class Sulfobacillia; order JACIYH01; family JACIYH01; genus JACIYH01. Next base: position 46,558 of record JACIYH010000014.1, read on the forward strand.
GCCAGCAAATGCGGGTTGAGATCCACCCCCAGGGCACCGCGGGCGGGATCGGTCACCAACGGAGAGGGAGACTGGTCCACGGTGGCGCCGAGGTACCACACCACCTTGCCTTTCTTCTGCCTGCGGAAGAAACAGTAGGTGATGGCCTGGCCTGCGGAGATGGCATGGCGCAGCGCTTCCTCGCCCCGGCGAAAGCGCACCCCGCGTATCATCACCCAGCGGCCGAAGGTCGGCACCAGGCAGTCGGGTACCCTCAGCCGGATAGAGCCGTCGGGAAAGAGGGTGCAGGTCTGGTTCCCGGAGGTTTCCTCCCGAGAACCAAGACAGAGGAACCCGGAGGAACGGGCAGAGTGCCACCTCTGCAGCCACTCTTCGCGCGAGGAGTAGCCGTTCTCCCCCAGGTGAAACTGGGCCCGGAAGAGCCGCCCCGAGCCAAAGCACAAGGGTGGTACCACCCGGTCAAGATCCGCCTCCACCCGGGCCAGCCTGGCCTTCAGGCAACCCAGGCGCCGCTTCTTCTGGTGGATCTGGAACCTGAGCCGCCACTTCGACCCCGGTGCCCAGGCGCGGCCCAGGCGGTCACCCAACTCAGCCAGCGAACCTTCCAGCGCGCGGATCTGGTTCCTAAGCGTGCGCAGGTGGCGCCGTTGTGACTCCCGGGCCGCCTTCACCTTGCCCTCCAGCACAAAAGCGACGGCGTTGAACATACGGGCGGTGATGCCGAACAGGGGCAGGTAGCGGCGCTTGCAGTCTGCCAGGGGCTCGCCCCGCACGCAGTGGTCACGGAACAGTGCCCGCTCCACGCGGCCAAACAGGGCGGCGAAGGCCTCCAGGAGAGGATACAAAGACACGTCCTTGATTTTGGCTTCGAACGTCACCTTCACCGCCACCGCACCTCCCGGTTGCACCAGGCCAGATGCTACCCCGGGGCCATCTCCACACATCGGTTCGCCCCCACATCATACCAGGGGAGCGATCCCAATGTCAACACCTGTTCAGTGCGAATGTCGTTGCAAATATTGCTGGGAACAAACGGAGATTGTTGTCTATCTTGCTCGCTGCGAGCAACCCTCGAAAAACTTGGTGCCGGAGGTGGGAATCGAACCCACACGGGGATTGACCCCATCCGCTTTTGAGGCGGACCCGTCTGCCTGTTCCAGCACTCCGGCCCGGTCTTATCTTAGCAAACGACCGATACCTGCGCAACTCCGCCGGCCGGAAGCGACCGGAAGTCCGCAGGGCCGGAAGCAACAGCGGGCG
>JACIYH010000140.1 GCA_014360055.1 Bacillota bacterium
GACGCCGCCGGGGGAAAGGTGCCCCGGGGAAAGGGGCAGGGGCAATAAACGTGAACATATGGCAACTGGAAGTGTTCTGCACGGTGGCCCGGGTGAAGAGCTTCTCCCGGGCGGCCAAGCTGCTCCACCTGACCCAGCCGGGGGTAAGCGCCCAGGTGCTGTCCCTGGAGAAGCACTTCGGGGTCCGCCTCTTCCGCCGCCACGCCCAGGGTGTCGAACTTACCCCGGCCGGCCAGGCGGCCTTCGAGTACGCCCGCCGCATCCTGGAACTGGTGGAAGGTATGGAGAAGGCCATCAGCACCACGGACGATGCCCGCCAGCTCACTATCGCCGCCACCCAGACCATCGGGAACTACGCCCTGCCCTGCACGGTGTGGGCCTTCAAGGAGAAGAATCCCCATGCCGACGTCCGGCTGGAGATCGTCCCCGCCGCGGACGTGGTGACGGGGGTGCAAAACGGCAGGTTCGACGTGGGCCTGCTGGAGGGATGCGAGGAGGGCCTGGGGAACGACGACGAACTGGTCGTGCGCCCCATCACCGCCGACGAACTGGTGGCGGTGGTGGCACCGGACGGCAGGTGGTCCGCCACAGGGGAGTTGGGCCCCGAACAATTGCTGCAGATGCCGTTGCTCCTCCGCGAGCCGGGCTCGGGCGTGCGCGAGGCGGTGGAGCAGTGCCTGGCCCGCGCCGGTATCGACCCCGCTCAACTCCGCGTGGTCGCGGTGATGGGTTCCAACGAAGCCATTAAATCTGCGGTTTCCGCCGGCCGGGGGGTATCCATCCTCTCCCGCCTGGCCGTGCAGCGGGAACTGCGCACGGGAACCCTGCAGGCGCTACCCGTGCGCGGACTGGGTCCCATGCGCTTTCTGCTCATCCACCGCCGGGATCCCTTCATGTCCGGCCTGGCCCGGCGGTTCATCCGTTTCCTTACCCCCGCCGACCTGTGCTGAGCGCCGCCGGCCCTCGTCTGCGCCGCGGGGCTTCCCTCGGGCCCCGCCGCTCCCGGCCGACGCGCGGAGGTCCGCGGGCCACGCCGGGCGGGCCACTGCGGCCGCCGGCTCAGGAGATGTAGCAGGCGCTGGTCTTCTTGTATTCCCTGGTGCTGGAGAGCAGGAGGTACTCCTCGATGCCGGTGGCGGCAGAGATGGCACGGGCTACCTCCAGGCAGGCATCGTCGTCGCCCCCGTGCACCATGGTGTAAACGTTGTAGGGGAAGCCGGGGAGTTCGGCCCGTTCGTAGCAGTGGGTCACCTGGGGGAAGGTGGCGGCCAGCCTCCCGAACCGGTCCACCTGATCGGGGGGGACCTTCCAGACCACCATGGCGTTGCCCCGGAAGCCGGCGGCCTGGTGGTAGAGTACCGCGGCTACCCGGCGCAGCCAGCCCCTCTCCCAGTACGAGCGCACCCGCCTGAGCACTTCGCCTTCCGATGCCCCCACCCGGGCGGCGATGGCCGCGAAGGGGGCCGGCTCCAGGGGGATGTCGCCCTGCAGTTCCCGTACTATGGCGCGGTCGAGATCATCCAGCATCGCTCACTTCCTCCCACCCCGGCCCGCACCCCCGGCCCTGCCGGCTCCGCCGCAGGCGCGGGAGCGGCAGGTGTCAGGCGCCGGCTGCCTCCTCATTTAGTGCGGCCATGGGAAAGTGGGCCCTGATCTTGAATACCCGCCCGGCCGGGACCAGGTGGATCTCCTCCACGCCCGTGCGCCCTCGGATGTCGTCGAGCAGGGCCTGGGCGTCCGCCTCCCGGGCGGTGACCAGGGTGAACCACAGGTTATACCGCCCTTCCCGGGCGTAGTTGTGCGTCACTTCCGGGTACTCGCTCACCACGGCGGCCACCCGGTCCAGATCCTCGGGGGGAACCACCATGGCCACCAGGGTGCTGTAAAACCCCAGGGCGCGGGTGCTGAACACCCCTCCCAGGCGCCGGATGATGCCCTCCTCCTTGAGGCGGGCGATGCGCTGCAGGCACTCCTCTTCCGAGAGGCCCACCTCGTCGGCCGCCGCCGCGTACGGGCGGGCGCAGAGGGGCAGTCCCCTCTGCAAGACATCCAGCAGTCTGCGGTCTATGCCGTCCACCGCTC
>JACIYH010000141.1 GCA_014360055.1 Bacillota bacterium
TAGCTCAGCGGTAGAGCATCGCCTTGCCAAGGCGGGGGCCGCGGGTTCAAATCCCGTCTTCCGCTCCAGAATTTTGGGGCGACGTAGCCAAGTGGCAAGGCAGGGGTCTGCAAAACCCCGATTCCCCGGTTCGAATCCGGGCGTCGCCTCCAGGCAGATTATCGGGACCGAAGAGTCCCGAAGCATTTGGTGGGCGGCTAGCTCAGTGGGAGAGCACCGATCTGACGCGTCGGGGGTCACAGGTTCAATCCCTGTGCCGCCCACCACCGGATGACAGAGGCAGGTTATGAGGGAGCCGGCACGCGTGCCGGCTCCTCCTTTTGCTGGCAGAATCACCGAGTATACAGGTCGGGGGGCAACTGCATAATATCCTGGCGCCGGAGGAGACGCGCCGACGGCGGGAGGTAGGCCATGCTAACCATAGCAGCGTCTGCCAACGTGGAGCGCCTGCGCGAGCGCCTTCAGCACGGGTTGCGCGAGCTGGAGCGCCAGGGGGTGCGCGTTTTCTCCCGCGAGCAAGCCCGGGGCGAGTACACTTACCTTTCCGTGGGGCTGCAGGGATTTCCCGCCAGGCCGGAAGGTGCCGCCATATGGCAGGACGTCTTGCGCCGCCAACTGGCCGTGGTGCTCTGTGAGGTGATCGTCTCCGACTTCAGGGAACTCCTGCTGCGGCGGATCGTAACCTCCCGCTACCCCCAACTGGGAACGTCCGAGCGCGAGACGGTGGTGGCGTATGCCCAGCGTTACCTGCGGGAGGAAGGCGCGGAAGAGGCCCTGAGGCGTGGCGTACTGCTCCGGCTGCTGGACTACATGCGGGACAGCCCCCAGCTGATCGTAGAGGGCTTCATCACCTTCCGCCTTAAGGAGTATGTGGAACAACTGGAAGACGCCGTGGAGAGGGCCATCGACGAGATCCTGCTGGAAAGGGAATACCAGGAGTTCGTCCGCCTCCTGCAGGGATTCGTGGCGGCCCAGGAACCGCGGCTGGCCGAGGTGCACCTCCTGTGCCGTGAGGACGGCCTGGTGCTGGAGGATGCCGAGCGCCGCCCGCTTTGCCTGCGCGTGGCGGCAGGGGTACGCGCCCACCTCCGATCTGAGGATCTGGTAGTGTCGGGGCTGGTGAGCCTGTCCCCGGGGCGCGTGGTGATCCACGGCTCGCCCGCCACCGATGACGACCGGGCCATCGTGGATGCGGTGGTGAGGATCTTCGCTCACCGGGTTATCACCTGCCCGGGATGCCCGCGCTGTTCCCCGCGTACGTGAGTTCCGCAGGACGCCGTGAGGCTTGCGTCGAATGTTGGTATATCGTGTCAGGAATACCACTCGTTCCCTTTGCCCTGGTATGGGTGGCGGGCATGGCCGTCGCCCGCCTGGTGGTGGACCGGCCCGTCGTGGTGGCGGGTGCGGCCGGCACGGTGGCGGGCGGGTCGGGCGCGGTGGCGGACGGCTCCGCCGCCGTGGCGGACGGCTCCGCCGCCGTGGCGGGGTGGCTGCTGGCGGCGGCTCTGCTGCTGGCGGTGGCCTGGTGGTGGGAACTGAGGGACCGGGAAAAGCCGCCCCTTCCCGCCCCGGGCGTGTCCGTCCGTGCCGGGGCGATCCCGTGGGGATACGCTGCCGGTCGGGTGCTGTTGCTCATCCTCGCCGGCCTGGTGGGAGGCTCCTACTACCTGGGGTGGCGGCTGTCGTTGCGGGCGGCCGTGGAGCCCCTCGTGGCAAAGCCTTGCACCTGGCGCGGCACCGTCATGCGCGAGCCGGTGGTGAGGGACGGGCGGCTGGAAATGCTCCTCAGGGGAGGGCCGCTGGCCCCGGGGTGGGCGGAAGCTGGCTGGCGGGAGGCAGGTTCGCGGGGGCCGGGTCCGCGCAAAGGTACGGCGGTGCTCACCGTGCTGGCCAGGGTGGGGAACTGGGGCTCACAAATGCCGCTGCCACGGACGGGAGAGTTGGTTTCCGTGTACGGGGAGGTTGCGCGGCC
>JACIYH010000015.1 GCA_014360055.1 Bacillota bacterium
TCCCACGTCGCTGACGGGGTGATGAAGCTCCTGGAGATATTCCCGTGGGCGGGGGCCGAGTTCAAGGATCAACTGAGCCGTGAGGGGGAGTTCCTGGGAGATGGGCCGTGGGAGGTTAGCGTGGAACTCGCCAACGGCCGCCTGATGGTGGAGCGCTGGGACGGTCCCGGCTGGCGGTTGGAACTGGACATCCGGGTGCGCGGGCGTGAGGCCCGGAAGGCCACCGACCTGGTGACCGTGGAGGCGGACGAGAAATCGCTCCGGGTGCGCTCGGCACGGTTTTTCGGCTGGAACTACTCGGCCTCGGGAGTGCTGAGGCTGCCCCCGGGCGAGTATCACCTGCGGGGTGTTACCTCCAACGGGCGCATCGGCGCGCGGGGCTTGCGCTGCCGGATCCTGGACCTGGAGACGTCCAACGGACGTATCGAGGTGGAGGACATCGAGGGCGACCGGGTGGAACTGAACACCTCCAATGGTGCCATCGTGGCCCGGATCTCGGCCCGCAACCTCGAGGCTGCTACGTCCAACGGCACCATCAGGGTGGAGGCCCGGGCGGTCAGGCAGGACAGATACGAACTGAGGACCTCGAACGGCAGCATCAAGCTGATCTGTCCTGACCCCGAACCCGGCTACCGGGTGGACGCCACCACGTCCCTGGGTCCCATCGTGGTGGACCTGCCCGGCATGCCCCGCCAGTCGGCCAGGGGGACGGCCGCCCGGGCCCAGCTCCAGGTGGCTACGCCTGGCTTCGAGGGCAGGGAACGCCGCCTCGATGCCAGGCTACGCACGTCCTGCGGCCCCATAGTGGTATCGACGCGGGAGGAATGAGCCCGTGCGCCGGGGACTCTGGACCTACTGGGGCCTCGTCCAGGCCGGCTATTCCGTGATGGGAGCGGTGGTGATCCCCTACCTGCGCACGCTGGGTCTGGATCCGGCGCGCCTCGGCGTGTACCAGTCCGTGAACGGGGTGGCGGGAGCGGTGGGGTCCCTGGGCGGGGGGGTGGTGGGCGACCGCTGGGGGCGGCGGGAAGCCATCGTGCTGGCCCGTTTCCTGCACCTGGTTTCGGTCCTCGTGCTGCTGGCGGCCCGGCGCTGGGAGGCGGTGCTGGCGGTGGCGGTGCTGAGCGGCCTCGCCCAGATGGCCGGGCCGGCGTACTCGGCCCTGGTGGCGGGGGAGAGTGCTGGCTCCTCCCGGGCCACCTTCTTTGGGGGGCTGCAGACGGTGGCCTGGGTGATGGGCGCCGCTCTGCCCCTCGTGGGCGGTTTTCTGGCGGATCGCTGGGGCGCCCGGGTGACCATCGCCGTTTCGCTGCCGTTCTTCGTGGCGGCCCTGGGCGTGGCCGCTGCGCTGGGTGTGCGTGGGTCGAGGGCGCCTGAGGCTCCGCCGACGTCGTCGCAGCCGGGCGGGGAGCAGGACTGGCGGCAGCCGGCGGGAGGGGCGCAGGCACGGGGGGTGCGGGGGGCGCGGTGGCGGGTGGCCTGGGAGGGTATGTGGGTCCCCGGCATGCGCTCCACGGTGGTGGGCCTCACCGTAGGCCAACTGATCAACGCGGCCGCCAACGGCATCATCAACCTGGCCCTGCCCCTGTGGGTGCAGGATTACCTGGGGGGAGGATACGCGGAAATCGCCGGGGCGAGCAGCGCCGTAGCTGTGGGGTCAGCGGTGACCATCTACCTGGGGGGCAGGCTGGCCGATCGATACGGCCGCAAGAGGATAGGGACCTTCTGCCTGCTCTGGGCCGGCCTGGTATTCGCCGCCACCCCCCTGGTCAAGACCGTCTGGCACCTTTACGTCCTGCTGTTCTTCCTCTGTCTGGTTGCCAACGCGGCCGGTCCCGCCCTTAGTGCCGTGAGCGCCGAGTGCGTGCGTCCGTCCGTGCGCGCCACCTTCTCCGGTCTGCTCCAGGGTCTCTGGTGGGGTGGCCTGGCCGCGGGCAGTGCCGTGGGCGGCTTCCTGTACACCCGCGGTCCCGCCTGGGTGTGGATGGCGATCATGGTGGGTGGAGTGCTGCAAGTGCTGATCTGGCAGTTGCTGGTGCGGGAAACACTGGGACGCGAAGTGCCCGAGGCCGGGGCGGTGGCCCCGGCGGCACTGGCGCCCGCGAGGGGGACAGAAGCATGAGCGAGGAAAAGCTGCGTATCCTGCGCATGCTGCAGGAGGGGAAGATTACGGCGGACGAGGCGGCGCGGCTGCTGGCCGCGCTGGGCACGCCGGGGAAGGAGGAGGCGCCCGGTGCGCCCGGAGCGGGTGCGGCGAAAAGCAGGAGTCCCTGGTTACGCATCAAGGTCTCCAACCTGGAGACCGGTCGCACCATGATGAACGTCAACCTGCCCCTCAGTCTCCTCAGCGTGGGTGTGGGCATCGCCAAGCGCTTTGCCGACATCCCCGAACTGGAGAAGATCGACCTGGATGAAATCCTGGCCGCCGTCAGGGAAGGAAGCCCTGGCAAGATCATAGAAGTCGAAGACGAAGACGGCGAGGAAAGGGTCGAGATCTCCATCGAATAGCGCCCGTCGGGCCGCGCGCCACGGGTTGTGTGCACCGGGATGAGGGGCGTCCCTCGCAGGCGCGGGCTGCCGCGGCGGCGGAGTCGCGGCGTCCGCGTAGCCGGAGAGGGGCGCGGCAGGCAAGGGGGGAGGGGGTTGAGGTCGTTGCTGAGGCGGTGGCTGATCAACGCGCTGGGGCTGCTCATTCTGCCCTACATCGTGACGGGCATCGAGGTGCGGGGCATATGGGCGGCGCTGCTGGCAGCCCTGGTGCTGGGGCTGGTCAATGCCCTCATCCGCCCCTTTCTCCTGCTCGTCTTCCTCCCACTGAACCTGCTCACCCTGGGACTCTTCACCCTGGTGATCAACGCCGTGCTGCTCTGGCTGGTGGCAGCCCTGGTGCCCGGTTTCGGGGTGGCGGGTTTCCTGGCGGCCCTGGCGGGTGCCCTGGTGCTGACGCTGGTGAGCGGGTTGGCCTCCTGGCTGATCACCCGCTGAGTATTCCCGGGAGGTGTGTGATGTGGCAGAAGTCGATCTGGTGAACACGGGGTTACCCCTCCGCCTGGGAGACGGGGGACAGCTATACTTCAGAGAGGGGCTGCCTGCCGTGCAGCCGTCGCTGCGTCCCTGGGAGGAACTGCGCCCGGTGCTTAAGGACCCGGGCAGCCGTCCTGAAGGCACCGCCTATCTCATGTACCGGGACGTCTGCTGGCCGCAGCACCGGGAATCCCTCGAGGGACACCGGCTGCGTTACGACCTCACCGTGATACCGGCGGCCCGGGCGGGGAAGGAGCCTGTGCGCACCCACGGCCACTACCACGCCACGGTACCGGGGAGCGACCTCACCTATCCGGAACTGTATCACGTGGTGTGCGGGGAGGCCTGGTTCCTGCTCCAGAGGCCGGGCCCGACGGGAGCGACCGAAGTCGTAGTGCTGCGGGGGCGACCGGGCCAGTACGTGCTGGTGCCGCCCGGTTACGGTCACGTGACCGTCAATGTGGGGAAGTCCACCCTGGTGATCGCCAACTGGGTCGAGCGGCACTTTGCCTCCTCCTTCTCCGAGATGCGGGCGCGGGGCGGGGCGGCGTACCACGTGCTGGACGGGCCTGCCGGCCTGGAACTGGTCCCCAACCCGGCCTACGGCGAGCCGGTCCCCGTCCGCATGCGCGACGCTTTCCCCCTGCGCGCCCTGGGCCTGGCCGAGGGAGAGCCTTCCTATCCCGCGGGGGTACGTGAGCCGGAGCGGTTGGGCTTTCTGGTGGATCCCGGGTCATGGCGCGACGTGCTCGCCAGGGCCTGGCAGGAGGGCGGGCTCGCTTGACCCGGCGTCAAGCCCCCGTGGCGCACAGCCGTGCCGGGGAACCAGAGCGTGATACCGGTGGCCCGGCGCCGGAGGACGGTTTGCGGGGCGAGGGCGCGTCGCGGGGGGGCGGGCCCGGGGGAGCGGAGTCGTGGGATGGCTGGCGCCTGGTAGCCGATTACCACACCCATACCCGCTTCAGCCACGGACGGGGGAGCATCGCCGACAATGTGGCGGCTGCCGCCCGCGCCGGCCTGGCTGAGGTGGGCATATGCGACCACGGACCGGCCCTGCTCTTCATCGGCCTGCGTTCCGAAGAACGGCTGGATGAGATGCGCCGCCAGGTGGAGCAGGCAGGGGCCGGCAACCCCTCGGTCAAGGTGTTGCTGGGCGTCGAGGCCAACGTGATCTCCCCGGACGGCGACCTGGACATCTCCGAGGGGGCCGTCGCCGGCCTTGACATCCTGCTCGTGGGGCTCCACCCCCAGATCCGGCCCTCCCTGTGGCAGGGGGCGTGGCCGCTGGTGTGGAAGAACGGGGTGGGGTGGGTCAGCCGCATGCTCGGGCTGGACGGGAGGGCGGCGGCGGAGGCGCGGCGGCTCAACACGCTGGCCCTGGTGCGGGCGGTCGAGCGTTACCGGGTGCTGGCCGTCACCCACGCCGGCTTGAAGATGCACGTGGACATGGAGGAGTTGGCGGAGGTGTGCGCCCGGCGGGGGACGGCCATCGAGATCAACAGCCTGCACGGGTACCCGCGCGAGGAAGATCTGGCGGTGGCATTGCGGTGTGGCGCCCGGTTTATCATTTCGTCCGATGCCCACCATCCCGCCCGGGTGGGGTGGCTCGAGGCCGGGCGGGAACGGGCGCGGCGGGCGGGCATCCCCCCCCACCTGGTCCTCAACGCGTGCAAGGAGCAGGCGTCTTCGCCCGGTGCTGACCAGTTGCGGTCGGGCCCGCCCGGCGCCGCTTGCGGCCAGCAGGCGCGGCAGCGGTGGCGGCGGGAGCGGGGGTGGGCTGAGAGGGGGCGAACCGGATTCGGGGCGAAGAACGGAATGGCCGGCTGGTGATCATCACGGGGCTCTCCGGGGCGGGCAAGTCGCTGGCGGTGCGGGCCCTGGAAGACCTGGGCTTCTTCTGCGTCGATAACCTGCCACCCGAGCTCATCCCCAAGTTCGCCGAACTGTGCCAGCAGGGCAGGATCCAGCGGGTGGCCCTGGTGGTGGACATCCGGGGAGGGGAATTCTTCGGCGAGGTTTTCTCCGCCCTGGAGCACCTGGAGTCGGTGGGCTTCCCCTATCAGATCCTCTTCCTGGAGGCGTCGGACGAGGTCCTCGTGCGGCGCTACAAGGAAACTCGCAGGCTGCATCCCCTGGCGCCGCACGGTGGCGTGCTGGAGGGTATTCGGGAGGAGCGCAGGCGGCTGCAGGAATTGCGCGGCAAGGCCCATATCGTGCTGGACACGTCGGACCTGTCTCCCCAGAAGCTGCGCGAAGAGATCACCCATCTATTCACGGGGAGGCGGCGGGGCCTCATCGTGGTGATCCGCACCTTCGGCTACAAACACGGCGTGCCCCGCGATGCCGACCTGGTGTTTGATGTGCGCTTCCTGCCCAATCCCAACTACGTGGAAGACCTGCGCCCCCTGGATGGCACCGACCCGCGGGTACGGGACTATGTGCTGCGCTGGCCCGTCTCGCGGCGCTTTCTGCGGCTCCTGGGGGGCCTCCTCCGCTTCCTTTTGCCCCAGTACGTGGCCGAAGGCAAGACCCAACTCACGCTGGCGGTGGGGTGTACGGGGGGCCGGCACCGCTCCGTGGTGGTGGCCGAGTACCTGGCCGACTTCATCCGCCGGCTGGGGCATACCGTGCTTACGGAACACCGCGACATCGAGGAGGAGTGAAGTTTGCCTCTCGGTCGCAGGCCGCGCATCGTTGCCATAGGCGGAGGTACGGGGCTGTCCACGCTCCTGCGCGGTCTGAAGGCGTATCCGGCGGACATCACCGCCATCGTCACGGTCTCCGACGACGGGGGCAGCTCCGGGCGGCTGCGCGGGCAACTGGGGGTTCCGCCCCCGGGAGACGTGCGCAACTGCCTGGTGGCGCTGGCGGAAGCAGAGCCCCTCATGCAGCAGCTTTTCCAGTATCGGTTCCCCTCCGGTTCCGAGCTGGAGGGACACAGCCTGGGGAACCTCCTGCTGGCCGCCCTGACCCAGTTGACGGGAGATTTCGAGCAGGCGGTGGCCCTGTGCAGCGGTGTCCTGAAAATCAGGGGACAGGTGCTCCCCGCCACCCGCGACCCCGTGGTCCTGGGTGCGGTACTCGATGACGGCACCGTGGTGCGCGGAGAGACCGCGGTGACCGCCTGCGGACCGCGGGCGCGCCGCCTGTTCCTGGAGCCGCCCGACCCCGAGCCGCTTCCGCAGGCGCTGGAGGCGCTGGAGCAGGCGGACGCCGTCGTCATGGGGCCGGGCAGCCTGTACACCAGCGTGATCCCGCCCCTGCTGGTGCCGGGTGTGCGCCGGCATCTGTGCCAGGGCCGCCACCTGCGCATTTACGTGTGCAACCTGATGACCCAGCCGGGGGAAACGGACGGCTACACCGCCTCGCGCCACGTGGAGGTACTTTTCGACCAGCTGGAAGCCCGTATGGTGGACGTGGCCGTGGTGAACTCGCAACTCCCCCGTCCCGGGGTGCTGGCCCGCTACCGGGAACAGGGTGCCGAGCCCGTGCTCCCCGATCTCGAGCGCCTGCGTGCCATGAAGGTGAGGGTGGTGAAGCGGCGGCTGCTGGACCGGGGCGCCTGGGTGCGGCACCACCCCGGGCTCCTGGCCCGCGTGGTGATGGGGATCATCGATCCTGCCTACCTCCGCCCGACCCCCCTGACCCCCGACGCCCGGGGCCAGTAGAACGCCGCGATTGACCCTGCCCGGGCCCTGCGAGCATGCGCAGGAGGCCGGAGCGTACCGGCCGATAGACCTGTGTCGGCAGCCTCCCTATGTAGCCCACTAACCGATCCACGCCCACAGCCCTCGTCTGATCTAGCAATGCGAGGGAAGGGCTGGGTAGACCTCCGATGCCTGCAGGGATGGGGGGATAAAGCGCCGGACTGCGGGCTGCCCAGGGCTGACAGCGGTCGGTGGTCAGGGGAGTCAAGAGTATAACGGGAAAACGGGGCTTTCCCAGTGTCTCGGGGACTCCCACTACGATGGCGGGGCGAAGGCCATGTTGTTCATGCCCCGGGGGCCTATGCTCCGGGAAGCGCACCGTCACGACGTCTCCCGGCATGAGTGGCCTACCCATCTTGCTGCCCCTCGTCCATGATGACTACGCCGCTGCCGACCCGATACCGGAGTGGTTTGCCTTTGGGTGGCCCACCGGGCCCCCAGTCGTAAGGTTCGAGTTCGTCCAGGCGGGACAGGTCGGATTCCAGCCAGGCGCGGTCATCGACGGTCGGTGCCCGCTCCACCTTGCGGTCGTCCGCCGCCGGTGCCCGGTGCCCGGCCCTCCGTGGTTCCCGGTCCTCGGGTGGCTGAAGGAACGCCTCCAGGTCGCTCTCCCGCACCCGCCACAGGCGGCCGACCTTCACCGCGCGTAGCGTTCCGGTCCGCAGGTACCGCATTACGGTCAACCGGCTTATGCTTAGCCTGTCTGCCACCTGCTCCGGGGTAAGGAGCCGTTCGGTCAACCCAATCACCTCACTGCGTGTTGCCCACTTATGGCTACCTGTCGCTACTTTAACGCATCTTAAGCTACCTGTCAATGCCTCATGCTGAGGCTCTTCGGGCAGTGGTGGTTGCGGCCCCGGGTAACGGTGCCAGGAGTGCCAGGAGTGGCAGGATCAGACCATTGTCGGCCCCCGCCTAGGGTGCTAAACTCAAAGGTGGGTGCGCGGGGGGCCTGGATTGTCCTTCACCGTTGAGGTCAAGGAAGAGCTGGCGCACGTGATGCCGTCGCGCCCCTGCTGCCGGCGTGCGGAGTTGCTGGCGCTCTGGTGGTATGGTCGCCGCCAGGGTTCCTGGCTGGTGGAAAACGCGGCCATCGCCCGCAAGGTGGTGCGCCTCAGCCGGGGAGCGCTGGGCGAGCCACCGCGGGTGGAGATGGTACGGGCGGGGAGGCACTACCGCTTCCTGGTGGCGCCGCCCGTGGGGCTGCCGGCTCCCGGGGAAGCGGATGGGGCACCCCGCAACGGGTGCTGCCGCCGTTCTTTTCTGCGCGGGGTGTTCCTGGCCTCCGGCTGGGTGGCCGACCCCGGCCGCGGGCATCACCTGGAGCTGGCCCTGCCTTCCCGGGAGGCGGCAGAGGAAGTACTCACCCTGCTGCGGAGCGAGGAATTGCCCGCCCGGATGGCCCGGCGGCAGGACACCTACCTGGTGTACCTGAAGGACGGCGAACAGGTGTCCCGTTTCCTCATCATGGCCGGCGCCCACGGCTCGGTGATGCGGTTTGAGAACGTGCGCGCCCTGAAGGAAGTCAAGAACCTGGTGAACCGGCTGGTCAATGCGGAAACGGCCAACCTGGGCAAGGTGGTGGACGCTTCCTGGCGCCAGGTGGAGGACGTGCGGGTCATCCTGGCGGCCGGGCTGTGGGAGCGGCTCCCCCGGGCCCTGCAGGAGGTGGCCCTGGCCCGGCTGCGTCACCCCGAGGTAAGCCTGAGGGAACTGGGTGAGATACTGCAACCCCCGGTGGGGAAATCAGGGGTGAACCATCGCCTGCGCCGCCTGCACCGGTGGGCGGAGCGGGCCCGGGCAGGAGGCTGTGAGGAACCCGGGCAGCAGGAATTGACGGAGGTGTATGGAAATGATACGCGATGTTGCAAAGGCCTTAAGGAAGACTAATTTTTTGCCGACCTTTGTTACCAAAGGAACGATCCCCCGGGTTCCCCGCGGGGGGCCGGGGTGGGGAGGGAGGCCGAGAGGGTGAGCAAGGCCGTACTGCATCTCAGCGAGGGGACGGAGCCGGGGTTTCTGCGTGAGGTGGAACAGGAAGCGGGAACGAGGGTGTCACTCTGCTATCAGTGCGGCAAATGTGCGGCGTCCTGTCCGGTGTCGTTCGTGATGGACCTGGAACCGTACCAGGTGATGAGGCTGGTGCAACTGGGCGCCCGCGACGAGGTGCTGCGCTCCCGCACCATCTGGCTGTGTGCATCCTGCACTGCCTGCAGCGAGCGCTGCCCCCGGGAAGTGGACGTGGCCGCCACCATGGATGCCCTGCGCGCGCTGGCCCGGCGCTCCGGTTACCGGCCCGCCGAGGCGCAGGTGGCCCTGTTCCACGGCATCTTCCTGGACAACGTGCGGGACACGGGGCGGCTGCACGAACTCGGCCTCATGGTGCGTTACAAGCTGAGGAGCGGTGACCTCTTCTCCGACCTGGACGTGGGATTGCCCATGATGCGCCATGGTAAGCTGAAGCCCACTCCCCACCGCATCCGGGGTGTGGAGCAACTGAGGGTGCTGTTCGCCCGCGTGCGTGCCCGCGAGGCCGCGGCCGTCCGCCAAAGCACGGGGGCAGACCGCGAGAGCGAGGCCGCGGCAGGGGGCCGGCCGGAGAAGGGAGGGGAGGGGCGGTGAAATACGCGTACTTCCCGGGGTGCTCGCTGTCGGGGACGGCGCGCGAGTACGAACGGTCCACCCGGGCGGTGGCCCGGGTGCTGGGCCTCGAACTGGAGGAGATCCCGGACTGGTCCTGCTGCGGGGCGACCTCGGCCCACGCCACCGATAAGCTGCTGAGTCTGGCCCTGCCCGCGCGCAGCCTGGCGCGGGCCGACGAGATGGGCCTGGACGTGGTGGCACCGTGCGCGGCCTGCTTCAACCGCCTGCGCACCACCGTGCACGCCGTGCGCTCGGACCGGAAGGTGCGGCAGGAGGTGGAGGAGGTCCTGGGCCAGCCGTACGCGGCCTGCTCCGACGCGTACGCCCTGCCGGACGTGATCGTCAACCGGCACGGCCTGGACAACATCGTCCCCCACCTGAAGAAGAGCCTGGGTGGCCTCAAGGTGGCCTGCTACTACGGCTGCCTGCTGGTACGCCCGTCGGCCGTCACCGCCTTTGACGACCCCGAAGATCCCCAGACCATGGACCGGTTGGTACGGGCGCTGGGCGGGGAGCCGGTGGTGTGGCCGGCCAAGACCGAGTGCTGCGGTGCGTCCCTCAGCATTACCCGCACCCGGGTGGTGTGGCAGCTGGCCGCCCAGATCCTCACCGCCGCCCAGAAGGCGGGGGCGGAAGCCATCGTGGTGGCCTGCCCCTTCTGTCAGTCCAACCTGGACATGCGCCAGGTGCAGGCCCAGAAGTGGAGCGGCCGGCGCTGGAACATCCCCGTGTACTACTTCACCCAGCTTTTGGGGGTGGCCCTGGGGCTGCCTCCCGGGGAGCTGGGGCTGGAGAGCCATTTCGTGGACCCGCTCGGGGTCCTGCGCCAGAAGGCGCTGGTGTAAGGGGGGCGGGGCATGAAGCGCATCGGCGTATTCCTCTGTCACTGTGGCTCCAACATCGCCGGGACCGTGGATATCGACCGGCTGCAGGAAGCGGTGCGCCGGATGCCGGGCGTGGTGTACGTGGAGCAGAACAAGTACACCTGCTCGGAGCCCGGCCAGGAACAAATCCGCAAGGGGATCAAGGAGCACCGCCTGGACCGGGTGGTGGTGGCGGCCTGCTCGCCCCGCATGCACGAGAACACCTTCCGGCGCACGGTGGAGTCGGCGGGCCTCAACCCCTACCTGCTGGAGATCGCCAACGTGAGGGAGCATTGCTCGTGGGTCCACAAGGACCGGGAGGAGGCCACCGCCAAGGCCGTCGACCTGGTGCGCCGGGCGGTGGCCAAGGTGGTGTTCAACCGACCGCTCCAGAAGGCCCGGATACCGGTGGAGAAGCGGGCCCTGGTGATCGGGGGCGGCATCGCCGGCATCCAGGCCGCCCTGGACATCGCCGACGCCGGCCACGAGGTGTGGCTGGTGGAGAAGGAGCCCTCCATCGGCGGGCGCATGGCCCAGCTGGACAAGACCTTCCCCACCCTGGACTGCTCCCTGTGCATCCTCACCCCCAAGATGGTGGACGTGGCCCAGCACCCCAACATCCGGTTGCTCACCTACTCGCAGGTGGAGAACGTGGGCGGGTACGTGGGTAACTTCGAGGTGACCATCCGCAAGCGGGCCCGTTCCGTGGACGAGTCCAAGTGCACAGGGTGCGGCAGTTGCTGGGCCAAGTGCCCCCACAAGGTGCCCTCGGAGTTCGACCTGGGACTGGGACAGCGTAAGGTCATCTACGTGCCTTTCCCCCAGGCGGTGCCCAACAAGCCCGTCATCGACCGGGAGCACTGCGTCTACTTCAAGACGGGCAAGTGCCGGGTGTGCGAGCGGTTCTGCCCGGCGGGGGCCATCGACTTCACCCAGGAGGACGAACTGATCACCGAGCGGTTCGGGGCCATCGTGGCGGCCACCGGATTCGACCTCTTCGACCACGCCCGTTACGGGGAGTACGGAGCGGGGCAGGACCCCGACATCATCAGCGGCCTGCACTTCGAGCGGCTGGTGAACGCCTCCGGCCCCACCGAGGGCAAGATCAAGCGGCCGTCCGACGGTAAGGTCCCCCGCAGCGTTGCCTTCATCACCTGCGTGGGCTCCCGCGACGACCACAAGGGGATCAGCTACTGCTCCCGGGTGTGCTGCATGTACACGGCCAAGCACGCCATCCTCCTGTCCGAGAAGGTGCCCGGCTGCCGTAGCTATGTCTTCTACATGGACATGCGCACCCCGGGCAAGGGATACGAGGAGTTCTACAAGCGCTCCCAGGAGATGGGCACCCAGTACGTGCGGGGCCGGGTGGCGCGCATCTACCGCGAGGGCGACCACCTGGTGGTGCAGGGCGAGGACACCCTGCTCGGGCGCAAGGTGCTGGTGGAGGCGGACATGGTGGTGCTGGCCACCGGCATCACCCCGCGGCGGGACGCCGGCGAACTGGCCCGCACCCTGGGCATCTCGTACGACCAGTACGCCTTCTTCAACGAGGCCCATCCCAAACTGCGCCCGGTGGAGACCAACACGGCCGGTATCTACCTGGCCGGAGCCTGCCAGGGTCCCAAGGACATCCCCGACGCCGTGGCCCAGGCCAGCGGGGCGGCGGCCAAGGTGACGGCCATGTTCTCCAAGGACACCCTCACCGCCGACCCCCTCATCGCCACCGTCAACGAGGCCATCTGCTCGGGGTGCCTGTGGTGCAAGCCCATCTGCCCCTACCGGGCCATCGACGAGAAGATCATTACCGAGCGGGTGCGCGGGCGCACGGTAAGCCGCCGCGTGGCTACGGTGAACGCCGGGCTGTGCCAGGGTTGCGGCGCCTGCACGGTGGCCTGCCGGGATGGGGCCATGAACCTGCTCGGGTTCTCCAATGAACAGGTGCTGGCGGAGGTGGAAGCGCTATGCCGGTGAACGAGCCGCACGGTGCGGCCCAGGCCGCGGCGCCCGGCGGAGCCACTGCCGGAGCACGCCCGGGGACGGCGGAGTGGGAGCCGCGCATCATCGGGTTCTGCTGCAACTGGTGTTCTTACGCGGGGGCCGACCTGGCCGGTACCAGCCGCCTGGAGTACCCGCCCACCGTGCGGGTGATCCGGGTGCCCTGCTCGGGCCGGGTCAACCCCCAGTTCATCGTGCGGGCCTTCCAGAAGGGGGCCGATGGGGTGCTGGTGGCGGGATGCCACCCCGGCGACTGCCACTACTCCACGGGCAACTACTTCACCCGCCGGCGCCTGCAGGTGGCCCGCCGCTTCCTGGAGTACCTGGGGATCGACCCCCGCCGCCTGCGCATCACCTGGATATCGGCGTCCGAGGGTCAGAAGTTCGCGGACACCGTGCGCGAAATGACCGAAGAGGTCAGGGCCCTGGGGCCCAACCGCGTGATGAGGGATGAGCTATGGGCGGCGAACTGAAGACTGCGAGCGGGGGCATGACGGGTGTCCGGTCGGGCGTCGGCTCGGAGCTGGCGGAGCGCGCGGCCGGCCTGCTGGCGGGCGGCGAGGTAAGGATGTTCCTGGGGTACGGGGCCGGGCGCACGCCCCTGCGGGTGCGGCCCCGGCACGTGCTGCGGCCGGAAGCGGCCGGCGGGCTGGTGTGGAACGAGTTCTGCGCCCCCTCCCTGGCCAAGTACCTCCTCGAGGAGCAGGAGGAAGAGGGCCGGGTGGGGGTGCTGGTCAAAGCCTGCGACCTGCGGGCGGTCAAGCGGCTGGTGGCCGACCGGCGGGTGGAGCGCGAGCGCGTCCTCCTGGTGGGAGTAGGCTGTCCGGGTGTGGTGGACGCCGGCAAGGTGGAGGCTCTGCTGGCGCGGGCCGTACCGGGAGAGATGGTGGAGGAAGCCGGGGTGCGGGACGGGGTGCTGGTGGTGCAGACCCGCTCCGGCGTCCGCGAGTTCCCCCGGGAGGAGTACCTGCTCGAGCGCTGCCTGCACTGTGAGGATCCCAACCCCCGGGACGTAGACCTCTTCGTGGGTCCGGAAGTGGCGCCCTGGCCGGCCCGGCCCCACGACTATGCGGAGGTGGCCGAGGTGGCGGCCCTGGGGGCGGCGGAGCGGGCGGCCTACTGGGACCGCCAGTTCGCACGGTGCCTGCGCTGCTTCGCCTGCCGCAACGTGTGCCCGGCCTGCAGTTGCCGGGAGTGCTGCTTCGACGTGTGGGAGCCCATGTGGCTGCCCCGTGAGGTCAGCGTCTCCGAGCAATACATGTTCCACTTCACGCGCGCCTTCCACGTGGCGGGCAGGTGCGTGGACTGCGGCGAGTGCGAGCGGGTGTGCCCGGTGGGTATCCCTCTCATGAAGCTCAACCGGGCCCTGCAGAAGGAAATCGCGGAACTGTTCGGCGTGGAACGGCCCTGGGAGCCCCAGGAGAAGGAGCCCCTGGCCATGTACACTCCGGACGATCCCGACTTCCATTGAGGGAGGTGGTCTCGTGAGGTGCCTCGAACGCAAGGACCTGCGTGCCTTCCTGGATAAGCTGGCCTCGACCGCCTCCCTGGTGGCCCCCGTGCGGGAGGACGGGGTGGTGGTGTTCCGGCCGGTGCCCTCGGGTGAGCAGGTGGAGCTGGACTACGTGAACCCCGTACGCTCGGCCAAGGAGTTCTTCTTCCCCCAGACCGAGGTGATGTTCCGGTTCCTGCCCTCGCCCATGGCGAGTATCACCCCCGTGGAGCCCGACCGGCAGATCGTCCTGTTCGGCATCCGGCCCTGCGACCTGGCCGCCCTCTCTTTGCTGGACGAGGTCTTCCTGGGGGGCGACTACCGGGATGCCTACTGGGGCAGGCGCCGGGAACTCACCACCCTGGTGGGCCTGGCCTGCGAGCGGCCGGACGAATCTTCCTGCTTCTGCACCGCCTTCGGCATCACCCCGGGGACGGCCGAGGGCGCCGACGTCATGCTGTATCCCGCCGGCGACTGGCTGGGGGTGGAGGTACTCACTCCCAAAGGCCAGGCCCTGGTGGACGGCGCGCTGCCCGGGGCCGGGGAAGCGGGGGAGGCAGGGGAGCGCGTGAAGCAGGAATACCTCAACCGGGCGGTCCCCCTGGGGGAGCGCGTACGGCCGGGCGAACTGTCGAAGGAACTCGACGACCGCTTCGACGATCCCTACTGGGAGGAAGCGTCGCGGCGCTGCCTTGGCTGCGGCATCTGCACCTACCTGTGCCCCACCTGTCACTGCTTCCTGGTCACCGACGTGGCCAAGCGGGACGACGGGGTGAGGCTGCGCTGCTGGGATAGCTGCCAGTTCAAGGACTTCCTGCTCATGGCCGGGGGCCACAACCCCCGTCCCACCAGGAAGGAGCGTACCCGCCAGCGCTTCCTGCACAAGCTCAATTACTTCGTGCACCGGTACGGGCGCTACCTGTGCACGGGCTGCGGGCGGTGCGTGCAGCACTGCCCGGTGGGCCTGGACATGGCCACCGTGATCGCCGACCTGCGGGGGGTGACCCAGCATGCCTGAGGCCAATCCCATGATGCCCCATCTGGCCCGGATCGAGGAGATCGTGGCCGAGACCGCTTCCGGAGACGTGAAGACCTTCCGGGTCCAGTTCCTCGACCCCGAGGTTCCTTTCTCGCACCTGCCCGGCCAGTGCGCCATGGTCTCGGTGCTGGGGGTGGGTGAGGCCATGATCTCCATCAGTTCCAGCCCCACCCGGCCCCGTCCCCTCGAGCTGGCCGTCAAGCAGGTGGGCCGCCTCACCACCCGGCTGCACGAGATGGAGCCCGGGGACGTCATCGGCGTCCGCGGGCCTTACGGCAACCACTTCCCCGTCGAGGACATGAAGGGGAAGGACCTCCTCTTCATCGGCGGCGGCATCGGCCTGGCGCCCCTGCGCTCCCTCATCAACTACGTCCTGGACAACCGGGGGGATTACGGTAAGATAGACATCATCTACGGGGCACGTTCCCCTGGGGACCTGTGCTTCAAGCGGGAACTGTACGACGAATGGCCCGCCGCGCCCGACACCCGGGTGTTGCTCACCGTGGACCGGGGGGACGAGGATTGGAAGGGGGCGGTGGCCCTTGTCCCCCACTTCCTCGAGCAGGTGCATCCCGATCCCCAAGGCAAAGTTGCTATTACATGCGGGCCCCCTATCATGATAAAATTCACCCTGGAGTCTCTCAAGAAACTGGGCTTTGCGGATGAGCAGATCGTCACCACGCTGGAACTCAAGATGCAGTGCGGGATCGGTAAGTGCGGGCGGTGCAACATCGGCTCCCGTTACGTCTGCCTGGACGGGCCCGTGTTCACCCTGGCTCAGCTCAAGGCCATGCCCGCCGAGTACTGAGGTCGGTGAAAAGATGGGGGCGACTTTGGCGGAGGGCGTCCGGACTCTTCCGCGCGGGTCTCCGTCCGTTCCCTTCCGGGGTACCCGCTGGGCTTTCCTGGCCCGGGATATGGAAGGGGTGCGGGAGTGGATCCGGGCCACCCTGGAAAACGCCGACGGGCTCATGGGGCAGGCGGGAAGGCATCTCCTGCAGGGGCAGGGCAAACACCTTCGCCCCGGGCTGGTGCTCCTCTGTGCCCGGCTGGGCAACTACCGGCCCGAGCGGGCGATACCCGTGGCGGCGGCGGTGGAGATGGTGCACATGGCCACCCTGGTGCACGACGACGTCATCGACGGCTCTCCGCGGCGGCGGGGGTGGCCCACGGTGAACGCGGCCTGGAACGACCGGGTGGCGGTGCTGCTGGGCGATTACCTTTTCTCCCGCGCCCTCACCCTGGGTTCGCGCTACGGGGGCCGGGAAGTGGTGGACATCCTCGCCAGCGCCGTGGAGGAGATGTGCAAGGGGGAGATGGACCAGGAGGCCCACCGCTTCGACATCGGGCAGACGGTGGAGCAGTACCTGGAGCGCATCGGCCGCAAGACGGCCCGCTTTATCTCCGACTGTTGCCGTGCGGGGGCGGTGCTGGGTGAGGTGCCGGCGCCGGTGATGGACGCGCTGGGGGAGTACGGGTACGGCCTCGGCCTGGCCTTCCAGATCGTGGACGATGTGCTGGACCTGGCCGGCTCGGGGGCGGAAATGGGCAAGCCAGCCGGCAGCGACCTCCGGGAGGGGGTGCTGACCCTGCCGGTGATATATGCTCTGGAGGGAGAACACGGCGAGTGGATCGGCCAGATCATCCGCGCCCGCCGGTTCGGGGAGGAAGAATTGAGTCGGTTGAGAAATATCGTTCAGCAAGGTGGCCACCTGGAGCGGGCCCGGGAAATGGCTCGCTCCCTCAAGGAAGAGGCCCTGCGGGCGCTGGCGTGCCTGCCTCCCGGCCGGATCACCCGGCTCCTGGGGGAAGCGGCCCAATTCGTGGTGGAGCGGAGGTTCTGAGATGGGCAACAGGGGGTCGGAGTTCCGTATCCCGGAAGCCGCCATCAGGCGGCTCCCGGTGTATCTGAGGGTACTGGAAGAACTGGCCGAGGACGGCGTCGATGTGGTCTCGTCGGCGGAACTGGCGGCCCGCGTGGGCTTCACCCCGGAGCAGATCCGCAAGGACCTGGCCTATTTCGGCGCTTTCGGCACCCGCGGGGTGGGCTACGACCCGGCCCTGCTGGGGCTAAAGATCAAGCGCATCCTGGGGCTCACCCACGAGGTGCCCGTGGCCCTGGTGGGGGCGGGCAACCTCGGTACGGCCCTGGCCCGGCACAACCTCACCCGGCACAAGGAAGTCCGCATCAGTGCCATTTTTGACCGGGACTGGGATAAAGTAGGGAAATCCATCGGAGGTGTGGAAATCCTCCCCCTGGAGGACATGGAGAAGGAAATCAGGGCGCAGGGCATCAAGATGGCCATTATCGCCGTCCCCCCCGGAGAAGCCCAGGCGGTGGCGGATCGGCTCATGGATGCCGGAGTGGAGGCCATCCTCAATTTCTCCCCCGCCAAGCTGCAGGCCCGCCCGGGGACGTACATCCAGAATATCGACCTCATGACCGAGTTGCAGGCCCTGGCCTATTACACCACCCTGCGCACGGCTGCGGAAGGGTGAAGCCGGTGGGTTCCCCGCTGTGGTTGCTGTCCGCCTCCTGGGTGGACTGGCTCCGCTACCTGGTGGACATCGCCGCCGTGGCCCTCATCTTCTACTGGGTGTTCCGGCTGGTGAGGGGCACGCGGGCGGTTCAACTCATCAAGGGCATCGTGGTGCTGTTCGTGGCCGGGGCGGTCTCCGACTGGCTGGAACTCACCACCCTGAAGTGGCTCTTCGACCAGGCCCAAATCGCCCTCCTGGTGGCCCTGCCGGTGGTGTTCCAGCCGGAATTGCGCCGGGCCCTGGAGCAATTGGGACGGGGTAGCCTCTTCGGAAGGGACTGGTTCGTGCGTTCATACAGCACGAAGGCCCTGGACGAGGTGGCCAGGGCGGTGGCATCGCTTTCCCGGGAGAAGGTGGGCGCCCTCATCGTGCTCGAGCGGGCTACCCGGCTGGGAGAGTACGTGGAGACGGGCATCCGCCTGGATGCGGCCGTGTCCTCCGAGTTGCTGGTCAACCTCTTCATTCCCAACACCCCGCTCCATGACGGGGCGGTGATCGTTTCCGGCGACCGCGTCCTGGCCGCCGCCTGCTTCCTTCCCCTGGCGGAAGCGACCCGCCTGGGTACCGAACTGGGGGCCCGTCACCGGGCGGCGGTGGGCATCAGCGAGCGTTCGGACGCGGTGGCGGTGGTGGTGTCGGAGGAGACCGGCCAGGTGGCGGTGGCTTCAGACGGGAAGCTGGTGCGGAACGTGGACCCCGCCGCAGTGCGGGAGATGCTGGACGCCTTCTTCCCCTCCGAGACCCGTTTCCTGCGCCGCACCTGAGCACGGAGGGACGGTCCGTCGCAGCGGTGGCCCGATCGCGGGCTCAGCGTGCAGTGAGGCGGCGGGTACCGGAGGGCAGGCGGACGGCGCGAGGTGCTGGTGGTGAGTGCGATCGATCGCTGGCTGGAAAGGGATGTGACTCTCAAAGTCCTCGCGGTGGTGCTGGCCATCGTGCTCTGGCTGCGGGTGGGCTCCGGCCAGAGCCCGGTGGTCACCGTCACCGTGCCCGGGGTCTCGCTCCATACCGTGGGGGTGCAGGCCGGTCTGGCGGTGGCGGAGTTGCGCCCGTCCCAGGTGGACGTGGCCGTACGGGCTCCCCGGCCCGTGCTCGACCGCCTGGACCCCGCCACCCTGCGAGCGGAGGTCGACCTGGCTGCGGCGGGGGCGGGGCAGTTCGCGCTGCCGGTGACTGTAAAGGCCCCCCGTGGTGTGCAGGTAGTGGAGGTCTCCCCCACCCATGCCCGCGTGACGGTGGATTACCTGGCGGAACGCCGGGTCCCCGTGCAGGTGCAGGTGGTGGGGGTGGTGGGCGAGGACTACCGGGTGGAGTCCCCCCTGCCCAGCCCGGCGGAGGTCCTGGCCAGCGGACCCCGCGGGCAGGTGGCCCTGGTCCGCTACGCGGTGGGTACGGTGGATGTGACAGGTGCCACCACCGATTTTTCGCGCACCGTCGACTTGCGGCCCGTGAACGGCCACGGTCAGGAAGTCACGGGGGTGGAACTGAAACCCGGTACGGTGGAAGTCCGTTTCAGCCTGGTGAAGCTGCCTCCGGCCAAGGAGGTACCGGTCGAGGCCGATCTGCGGGGGCAACCTCCCCTAGGGTTTGCCGTGCGCGAGGTGGTGGTGAGCCCTTCGCGTGTAAAGGTGCGCGCCCCCCAGCCGCAACTCGACCAGGTGGGCGCGGTGAAAACCAGGCCCATTTCCCTGGAGGGGGTGACCGCGGACAGCGAGCGGGAGGTGGCGGTGGCACTGCCGGAGGGTGTGGCCATGGCCGATCCTCCCACCGTGCTGGTGTACCTGCGTATAGTGGAGGACGTGGGTGAGCGCGAGTACCCCGAGCTACCCGTGACCGTGCGCAACCTGCCCGAGGGGATGACGGGCTCCTGCCAGCCCGCCCGGGTGAAGGTGGTGGCACGGGGGCGCAAGGACATCCTCCAGGGTGCCGCGCTCGAGCCCTGGGTGGATGGTGCCGGGGGGGCTGGGGAACGGCAGGTGGCCGTGCGGGTGGAGGCTCCCCCCGGGGTGGAAATCCTCTCGGTGGAGCCCGCTCAGGTCACCCTCACCACCGGGAGGCAGTAGGACCGGCACCATGCTATGGGCGAGAATACTATGGATGGAGAGGCGGGGCGGTTAGCGTTGCTGTTCGGTACTGATGGGGTGCGCGGGATAGCCAACGTGGAACTGACACCCGAACTGGCCTTCCGGGTGGGGCGGGCGGCGGCGGGCGTGCTGGGCGGCGGCGGTCGCCTCCGCTTCGCCGTGGGCAGGGACACCCGGATCTCCGGGCACCTCCTGCAGAGTGCCCTGGTAGCCGGTCTTCTCTCTGCCGGGGCCGACGTCCTCGACCTGGGCGTGATCACCACCCCCGGTGTGGCGTATCTGACCCGGTTCCTGGGCTGCCAGGGCGGGGCGGTCATCTCCGCCTCCCATAATCCCGCCGAATACAACGGCATCAAGCTCATCTCCGGCCTGGGGTACAAGTTCCCCGACGAGGTAGAGGGGAAGATCGAAGCCGTGGTCCTGGGCGAGGACAGCCTGCCCCGTCCCGGCGGAGCCGGGGTGGGTCGCCTGGAAGACGCCAGGGGAGCGCGGGAGAAGTACATAGGGTATCTGGCCGGGACCCTGCCCGGACCGCTTCCGCCCCTGGCCGTGGCGGTGGACTGCGCCAACGGGGCGACGGCGGAACTGGCGCCCCAACTGCTGGCCCGGGTGGGTGTGCGGGTGACGGCCATCAACGTGGAGCCCGACGGACTCAACATCAACGCCGGGTGTGGCTCAACCCATCCGGAGGCTCTGGCCCGGGTGGTGGTGGAGTGCGGGGCCGACCTGGGGATCGCCCACGACGGGGACGGCGACCGTACCATCGCGGTGGATGACAACGGCCAGGTGGTCGACGGGGATGCCATCATGGGCATCCTGGCCCACGCGCTGCACCAGGAGGGGCGCCTGCGCGGCGGTGCGGTGGTGGCCACGGTGATGTCCAACCTGGGGCTGGAGGTATTCCTCCGCCAGGTGGGGCTGGGCCTGATACGTACCGCCGTGGGTGACCGCTACGTGCTGGATGAGATGCTGCGCGGGGGGTACAGCCTGGGCGGAGAGCAGTCGGGACACATCATCTTCCTCGATCACGCCACCACCGGCGACGGCATGCTCACCGCTCTGCAACTCCTGTGGGTGCTGGCGAGGTCCGGGGCCAGGCTCTCCGCCCTGGCGGGGTCGATTCCGCGCTACCCCCAGGTACTGCGCAACGTCAGGCTCCCCGGGGAGACCCGCTACCAGCCCACTCCCCGTATTGAGCGCGCCCTGCAAGAGGCGCGTCGGGTTTTGGGGGAACGCGGGAGGGTCCTCGTGCGTCCTTCAGGTACGGAGCCCCTGGTGCGCATCATGGTGGAGGGCGAGGACGCCGCCGAGGTGACGCGGCAGGCGGCCGCCCTGGAGGAGGTGATCGCCGGGGAGCTATCAGCACTGGCAGCGGCCCGGCCGCCAAACCCGGTATCCTGAGGGTACCCGGAAGGCGCGCGGCGCGCGGCGCCGGGACCGGGAAGGCGTGCGGGTACATCCGGGAGACGTCTTAACGGCTGAGGCAGAGAGCGCCGGGACTTCCCCTGCCCGGCGCGGGGGAAGTCGACGAGGGTGGGGTTAATCGAGATTTCGGCGGATGCCCCACGGTTGGCCACGACCGTAAGAGGCCTCACAAATCCCGGGAGCGATCCCGGGGACAAAAGGGCCGGGTGGCGAAAGGAGAACAGCATGTGTGGAATAGTGGGCTACGTGGGCCCGCGGCCCGCGTTGCCTGTGCTGTTGGACGGACTGTCCCGCCTGGAGTACCGGGGATACGACTCGGCGGGCGTGGCGGTGTTTGACGGGGACCGGGTGCTGGCCTGCAAGCGGCAGGGCCGGCTGTCCCGCCTGGAGGCGGCACTGGCCCACGAAATCCTCGCCGGCGGGGGAACGGGTCCCGACGGCAGGCGCGCCCGTACAGGCATCGGGCACACCCGCTGGGCCACCCACGGGGTGCCTTCTGATGAGAACGCCCATCCCCACGGGGACTGCAGCGGGCGTTTCTGGGTCGTCCACAACGGGATCATCGAGAACTACCGGGAACTGAAGGAGGAACTGGCCGCCCGGGGTCACCGGTTCCTGTCCCAGACGGACACGGAGGTGATCCCCCACCTGATCGAGAGCCTGTACGAGGGGGACCTGGTGCGGGCGGTGGGGGCCGCCACCCGCCGCTTGCGGGGGTCCTACGCGGTGGCGGTAATGTCCCCCCTCCATCCCGACACGCTGGTCGCGGTGCGCCAGGAGAGCCCCCTGGTGGTGGGGCTGGGCGAAGGCGAGAATTTCCTTGCCTCAGACGTGCCCGCCCTGCTGGAGTATACGCGAAACACTTACATCCTGGACGAAGGTGAGATGGCGGTGCTCACCCCGGATCGGGTGGAGGTGGCCGACCGGGCCGGGCGCCCCGTGGCCAAGAGGGTGTTCCGGGTGACCTGGGACGCCAGCATGGCCGAGAAGGGCGGCTACGGCCACTTCATGCTCAAGGAGATCCACGAACAGCCAACCGCCCTCAGCCAGACCCTCGCTCCCCGGCTCACCGAAGAGGGAGAGGTGCGTGGGGAGGAGGAAGCCCTCGACCCCGCCTGGCTGGCCCGGTTCCGCCGCGTGCACCTTCTGGCCTGCGGGACCGCCTACCACGCCGGACTGGTGGGGAAGTACCTGCTGGAAAGGCTGGCGCGCATACCTGCGGAAGCGGAGCTTGCCTCCGAGTTCCGCTACCGCGAGCCCCTGGTGGACCGCGACACCCTGGCGGTGGTCATCAGCCAGTCGGGTGAGACCGCCGATACCCGGGCGGCCCTGCGGGAAGCCCGCGCCCGGGGGGCGGGAGTGCTGGCCGTCGTCAACGTGGTGGGTAGCTCCATCGCCCGCGAGGCGGAGCGGGTGCTGTACACCTGGGCGGGGCCGGAGATAGCCGTGGCCTCCACGAAGGCCTACTCCTGCCAGGTGGCGGTGCTCACCCTGCTGGCGCTGCACCTGGGCCGCCTGCGGGGGACCCTGCCCGCCGAGGAAGCGCGTCGCCTGGGGCGGTCGCTGCGGGCCCTGCCCGCTGTGGTGGAGCGGGCGCTGTCCGGGGCTGCCCGCGTCGAGGAAGTGGCCCGGTGCGTCGCCGTTCACGAGGATGCCTTTTTCATCGGCCGCGGCCTGGATTACGCCGTGGCGCAGGAGGCCCAGCTCAAACTGAAGGAAATCTCGTACATCCATGCCGAAGCCTACCCGGCCGGGGAACTCAAGCATGGCACCCTGGCCCTCATCGTACCCGGGACGCCCGTGGTGGCCCTCGCCACCCAGCCCGACCTGAGCGAGAAGACCATGTCCAACGTGGAGGAAGTGCGGGCCCGGGGCGGCCACGTGTACCTCTTCGCCCCCGCCTCCCTCACGGGAGGACCCGGGGAGGGCCCGGGTGGGCGACCGGCCCCCGGTGGGGGCGAGGCGTCTGCGGGGGCGGAGGCCGCTGCGGGGGTAGAGGTGATAACCCTCCCCGAGGTCGACCCCCGGCTGGCACCGGCGGCGGCGGTAGTACCCATGCAGTTGCTGGCCTACTATGCTGCCGTGGCCCGGGGCTGTGATGTCGACAAACCCCGTAACCTGGCCAAGAGCGTCACCGTAGAATAGTGCCGCCGGGGCCGGGGCCGGGCCGCCCCGGCCCCGCCCCCCTGCGCGGCCCTCCGGCCCCGCCCCCCGGCGAAGGAAAATGGGGGCGGGGGGAAGAATACCCCGGGGGATGCTGGGTCTAGGCGTTGACGTGGTTGCCGTGGCGCGCTGGCGCCGCCTGTTGCGGTCATACGGGGAACGCGTGGCGGGGCGGGTTTTTGCCCCGGAGGAACTCGCGCAGTGCCGCGGACCACGCGCCCCCGAGCAATTGGCCGCCCGGTGGGCGGGCAAGGAAGCGGTGGCCAAGGCCCTGGGGTGCCGCCCCGGGTCGTGGCGCGACGTGGTGATCCAGCGGGACCCTGATGGCGTGCCGCGGGTGTTGCTCCGGGGGGCGTGGAGGGAGGCCGCCCGCGCGCGGGGCGTGACTTCGTGCCACGTTTCCCTCAGCCACGAGAAGACGGTGGCCGTGGCTGTAGTATTGGCCGTGGCCGGTGATGCCGTGGGTGGCGACGCAGTGGCCCATGGCGCGCTGGCTCAAGAAGCCGGGGCTGGCGCCGCGGCGCCTGCGGGGACCCCTGGCGTGGTGGAGGAGAAATGAAGGCTGTCACCGGTGCCGAGATGCGCCAGATCGACCGCCTGGCCCAGGAAGAGGCGGCCATCCCCGGCCTCATCCTGATGGAGAACGCAGGGCGGGCCGTGTTCGGACAGGCCCTCAGGATGCTGGGGGGAGAGCCGGGCGGGCGCCGGGTCCTCGTGCTGTGCGGCAAGGGGAACAACGGAGGCGACGGCCTGGTGGTGGCCCGGCACCTGTGCCATCACGGCACCGAGGTCCGGGTGTTGCTGGCGGCCTCGCCCGAAGAACTCAAGGGGGATGCCGCCGCCAACCTGGCCATGGCCAGGGCCGAGGAGGCCCTGCCCGGTGCCCGCCTTGCCGTGCGCTCCCTCTCCGGGCGGGACTGGGAGGATGCCCTCGCGGAGGAACTCGCAGCCGCCGACCTGGTGGTTGACGCTCTCCTGGGGACGGGCATCCAGGGGGGTGCCCGGGGGCCGGTGGCGCAGGTCATCGAGATACTGAACCGGGCGGAGCGGCCGGTCCTGAGCGTGGACGTGCCCTCGGGGCTGGACGCCGACACCGGTGCGGTGAGAGGGCCCTGTGTGCGGGCGCGGGTGACGGTTACCCTGGGTCTTCCCAAGGTGGGCCTGCTCATCTACCCGGGAGCGGAGTATGCCGGGCGGGTACTGGTGGCCGACATCGGCATTCCGCCCGGGCTGGTGGACCGGGTCAACCCGCAGGTGGAGATGCTGGAGGAACCCCAGGTGGCCGCCTGGCTGCCCGCCCGGCCCCCGGCCGCCCACAAGGGGACCTTCGGCCACCTGTGGGTGGTGGCGGGGTCCCAGGGAATGGTGGGCGCGGCGAAAATGGCGGCCATGGCGGGTCTGCGGGGAGGAGCGGGGCTGGTGACCCTGGCCCTGCCCGCACGCCAGCAGCCGGTGGTGGCGGCGGGCCTGTCCGAGGTGATGACGCGGGGTCTGCCGGAAGAAGAGGGGATGCTCAGCGCTTCCGCCCTGGATGTACTCAAAGAGGCGGGCCGCGGGGTGGAAGCCTGGGCCATAGGGCCGGGGCTGGGGCGGTCTCCCGGGGTGGCCACCCTGGTGCGCGACTTCGTGCGCTGGTGCCCGGCCCCCCTGGTGATCGATGCGGACGGCCTGTGGGCCCTGGGTTCGGACCTGTCCCTCCTGCGGGACAGGGAGCACCCCACCGTGCTCACACCGCACCCGGGTGAGATGGCGCGCCTGCTCGATAGTACGGTAGCGAGCGTGCAGGCGGATCGCCTCGGGGCGGTGCGCGAGGCGGCCCGGCGCGCGCGGGCGGTGGTGGTGCTGAAGGGGGCCCGCTCCCTGGTGGGGACACCCGCCGGGCGGGTGTTCATCAATCCCACCGGCAACGTGGGCATGGCCACGGGAGGATCGGGGGACGTGCTCACCGGCCTGGTGGGGGCGTTCCTGGCCCAGGGAGTGCCGGCCGAGCGGGCCGCCTGCCTGGGTGTGTTCCTGCATGGCCTGGCAGGAGATCTGGCCGCCGGGCGGCGGGGACGGCTGTCCCTGGTGGCCGGGGACATCCTGGCCTGGCTGCCTCAGGCGGCCCGGCGCCTGGAACGTCTTGCCCGCAGCCCGGCAGCAGGCTGAGCGGGAGGGGGTGCAGGGTGGCTGCGGCGCTGGGGGCGCTGCTGGAACGTAACCTGCGGCCCACCTGGGTCGAGGTGGATCTGGATGCCCTGGCCGCCAATGTACGGGAATTGGTGCGCCTGGCGGGGGGCAGCCAGGTGATGGCCGTGGTGAAGGCGGACGGCTACGGCCACGGCGCGGTGGAGGTGGCGCGGACCGCCCTGGAGGCCGGCGCGCGCTGGCTGGCGGTGGCCTGCCTGGAGGAAGGACTCCAGCTCCGGCATCACCGCGTGACGGCGCCCGTGCTCGTGCTGGGGTACTTGCCCCCCGAGGAGGCACGGGCGGCGGTTGACGCGGATCTGTCCTGCTGCGTGTTCGCCGACGAGACGGCGCGCGCCCTGGCTCAGGCGGCGGCGCGGTCGGGCAGGCGGGCGCGCGTGCACGTCAAGGTCGATACCGGCATGGGACGGCTGGGTATCCGGCCGGAAGAGGCGGTGGCCTTCGTGCGCCGCCTGAAGGGGATTCCCGCCCTGGAGGTCGAAGGGATATTCACGCACCTGGCCACCGCCGACGAGGAGGACCTTTCCTTCGCGCGGGCGCAGCTGGAACGCTTCCTGACCACGGTGATGGCGCTGGAGCGCGAGCAGGTGCACGTCCCCTTCCGCCACGCCGCCAACAGTGCCGCCCTGTTGCGACTCCCGGACGCCCGGTTCAACCTGGTGCGACCCGGGCTGGCCGTGTACGGTGTGTCGCCGATGCCGGGGTTGCCGGCGGTGCCCCTGCGGCCGGTGCTCACCTGGAAGACGCGGGTGGCCCAGGTCAAGGTGATGCGGCCGGGGGAGACCGTGGGTTACGGTCGTACCTGGCACAGCCGGGGAGGCGAGGTGGTGGCCACCCTGCCCGTGGGGTATGCGGATGGGTACCGCAGGGCGCTGTCGAACCGGGGGGAGGTGCTGGTGCGCGGGCGGCGGGCCCGCGTGGCGGGGAGGGTGTCCATGGACCAGGTGACGGTGGTCCTCCCCGCCGGAGTGGAGGTCGCCGCGGGGGAAGAGGTGGTCCTGCTGGGGTCGCAGGGGGAGGAGACCATTTCGGCCTGGGAGATGGCTCGGGCCGCGGATACCATTCCTTACGAGGTACTGGTGGGGATCGGGCGGCGGGTGCCCAGGGTGTACCTCCGGGACGCTGGTGCGCCGCGCATCGAGGCGGTGATGACGGGTTTTGCCGGAAGGGGTGAAGGGAGTGAGTGAGGCGCGCAGGATAACCATCACCTTGCCGGCGGATTTGCTGGACGCGGTCGACGGGATCGTGGCCCAGGAAAAGCGCAGGCGCAGCGAGGTGATCTGCGATGCCCTGCGGAGGCACCTGGAGTGGCGCCGCCGCCAGGTACTGCGGCAACAGCTGGTACGGGGCTACCAGGAGATGGGTCAGCTCAACCTGCGCCTGGCCGAGGACGGTACCACCTGGCCGGTGGAGGCGGCCTGGGCTGCGGGGGGGCCCCTGACGGGGACGGAGGGTGCGGGGTTGTGATCAGGCGGGGGGACGTCTTTTACGCCGACCTGAGCCCGGTGGTGGGATCGGAACAGGGGGGAGTGCGGCCGGTGCTCGTCATCCAGAACGACATCGGCAACCGGTACAGCCCCACCACCATCGTCTCTGCCATCACCTCGCAGATCGCCAAGGCCAGGTTGCCCACCCACGTCGAACTCCCCGCCCGCGAGTCGGGCCTGGACCGGGATTCGGTGATCTTACTGGAGCAGATACGCACCATCGACAAACGCCGGCTGCGCCAGCGGGTGGCCCACCTGGGCGACGAGATCATGGAGAGGGTGAACGAAGCCCTCGCCATCAGCGTGGGGCTTAGGGAGATCTGAGGGCGCCGCCCGCGGGCGGTAAGGGGGGATGAGGATTGCAGTTTGCCAGGTTACCACGTCTTCGGCTGGCAGGGTTGCCCACTCCCCTGGAAGAGGCGACCCGTCTGGAGCGGCTCTTCCCGGGGACGCGCCTGTTCCTCAAGCGGGACGACCTTACCCATCCCGCCCTGGGGGGGAACAAAGCCCGCAAGCTGGAGTTCCTGCTCGCCGACGCGCGGCGGCAGGGGGCCGACGTGGTACTCACGGTGGGGGGACCCCAGTCGAATCACGCGCGCATCACTGCCGCCCTGTCCGCCCGCCTGGGCTGGGAGTGCATCCTGGTCCTGGAGGGGGCGGAGCCTCCTGAGGCCCAGGGCAACCTCCTCATCGACCGGCTGCTGGGTGCCGACGTGCGCTTCGCCGGTGCGCGGCCCGCCCAGGAGGTGATGGAGGAGATAGCCGCGGGGCTGGAGGCACAGGGCCGGCGGCCCTATGCCATCCCCGTGGGCGGATCGACCCCCCTGGGGGCGGTGGGGTACTGCCTGGCCATGGAGGAGATGCTGGCCCAGGCAAGCGATGCCGGCGTGGTGGTGCACCGGGTGTATGTGGCCACGGGCTCGGGCGGTACCCAGGCCGGCCTGGTGCTGGGTGCCAGGGTCCTCGACCCGTCCCTGCGGGTGACCGGGGTGAGCGTGAGCCGGTCGGCGGAAGAGTCCCGTTCCCGGGTGGCGGAACTGGCCACGGGGGCGGCCTCCCTGTTGGGCCTGCCCGTGAGGGTGGAGGCCGCCCGAGTGGAGGTCCTGGACGGCTACGTGGGGCCCGGGTACGGTGTACCCACCCCCGGGTGCCTGGAGGCCATCCGCCTGCTGGCGCGCGAGGAAGGGGTGCTGCTCGACCCCGTGTACACCGGTAAGGCCATGGCCTGTCTGCTCGATCACCTGCGCCGGGGAGTGATCGGGGAAGGCGAAAACGTAGTATTCTGGCACACGGGGGGTGCCCCGGCCCTGTTCGCTTATTCGCAAGAGTTGGAGGTTTGAACGCAGTTGTTGCCCCTCATAGGGATAACCAGCAGCGTGGACGAGGAGAAGCGCATCAGGGTCCCCGCCGGGTATGCGGCTGCCGTGGAGGCGGCCGGGGGCATCCCGGTGGTGCTGCCCGTCCTCAAACCGGAGAGGGCGCCCGAGGTGCTGTCCCACCTGCATGGCCTCCTGCTCTCGGGGGGTGTGGACGTGGACCCCTCCTACTACGGCGAAGACCCCCTCCCCGGCCTGGGACGCATCACCCCGGAGCGAGATGCCTTTGAGCTGGCCCTGACCCGGCGGGCCCTGGAGGCTGGAGTCCCCGTGCTCGGGATATGCCGGGGCGTGCAGGTGCTCAACGTGGCCGCGGGCGGCACCCTCTACCAGGATCTGGCCTCTCAGCGGGAGCGCGTGCTCAAACACAGCCAGGAAGCCCCCCGCTGGCACGAGAGCCACACCGTGCGCGTCGAGCCGGGGAGCAGGCTGGCGGCCATACTGGGGGTGACCGAGGCGCGGGTGAACTCCTTCCACCACCAGGCGGTCCGCGAAGTGCCCTCCGGGCTGCGGGCGGTGGCCTGGGCCCCCGACGGTGTGATCGAGGCGGTGGAGGCTCCCGACCACCGTTTTGTCATGGGGCTGCAGTGGCATCCCGAGGAGATGTGGAGGCGGGATCGCCTGCACCTGAAACCCTTTGCCGCCCTGGTCGAGGCCGCACACAGCCTTCTGCCGCGTTGAGAGGCGCAGCGGTCAAGAGCAGGCCGTCCGTCGCCCGGGAGCTGGCAGAAGCTTGACATAGGGAGAAGCGGCATACACTGTTAGAAAACTATGTGGGTCCCGGCAGGAACGTCCATGCAAAGGCAGAATATCTTTGACGAGTTGGGACGATGACGGACGAACGTGAAGTCCTGGAATGGTCGGTTTTCCTTTTCGCCCGCCATCCCGGCCGCGGCCTGGTGGCGGTGGGAGCGGTGCTGGCCTCCGCCGCCCTGGCCTGGTGGTGGTTCTCCGACCCGCTGGTGGTGGCCGCCACCCTGGCCGTGCTGGGGGCGGCCCTGGCGCCTTATCTGTTCCCCCTGAGATACCGGCTCGACGAGAGGGGAGTGAGACTCAAGAACGGGCTGCTCTGGGATTACCGCCCCTGGGAGAAGTTTTTCGACTACCGGGTTTTCCCCGACGCCGTCCAGCTCTATTTCGACCAGCGGGAGTTGCGGGGGCGCATCCTCAAAGGGCACCTTTTGTTTTTCGACCGGGAGGGGAAGCTGAACGATCGCATAGTGGATATGGTGAAGAGAAAGGTGCGGCGAACAGAGGAGGGTTGAAATGAGCCGAAACGGGCCACGGACCATCCTGGCCACAGACGTGGGGAGCACCACCACGAAGGCCATCCTCATTGAGAACCTGGGCAGCGAGTACCGGCTGGTGGGGAGAGGGGAGATGCCCACCACCGTGGAGGCGCCCTGGGAGAACGTGATGATCGGGGTGCGCAAGTCGATACGGCGGCTCGAGGAGCTCCTCGAACGCCGTTTTTTGGACCCCTCGGGCCGCCTGATCCGACCGGCCGCGGGGAAGGAGGGTGTGGACTACTACGTGTCCACCTCTTCCGCCGGGGGCGGGTTGCAGATGATGGTGGCCGGGCTGGTTTCCACCATCAGTGCGGCTTCCGCGCACCGGGCCGCCCTGGGGGCGGGGGCCGTGGTGCTGGACGTCATCGCCGTGGACGACGGGCGTTCCACCTCGGAGCAGATCAGTCGCATCACCGAGCTGCGGCCTGACATCATCCTCATGTCCGGGGGCGTCGATGGGGGGTCGGTCTCCTACATCGCTGCCATCGCGGAGACCATCGTTCAGGCCAACCCCCAGCCCCGCTTCGGGGCCACCTACAAGCTGCCCCTGGTGTACGCGGGAAACCGGGACGCCCAGGACCTCGTCCTCGGGGTGGCCGGCTCCGAGCTGGACGTGCACCTGGTGGAGAACCTGCGCCCCGCCACGACGTGGAGAACCTGGGCCCCGCCCGCGAGGCCATCCACGAGCTTTTCATGAACCACGTCATGGCGCAGGCGCCCGGGTACGGGGAACTGATGGAGTGGGTCGACGTGACCATCATGCCCACCCCGGGGGCGGTGGGCCGCATCATCAACCTGATGGCGCAGGAGTACAGGGCCAACATCATCGGGGTGGATATCGGAGGTGCTACCACCGACGTTTTCTCCAGCTTCGAGGGGACCTTCACCCGCACGGTGAGTGCCAACCTGGGCATGTCCTATTCCATCTGTAACGTCCTGGAGGAAGCCAAGTTCGACAACATCCTGCGCTGGGTGCCCTTCGGGGTGGACGAGGTCAAGCTGTCCAACTGGATCGCCAACAAGATGGTGCGCCCCACCACCATCCCCATGACCCTGGACATGCTGGTGCTGGAGCAGGCCCTGGCCCGGGAAGCCCTGCGCCTGTCCTTCGCCCACCACAAGAGCCTGGCCCGCAAGGTGGAGAAGGAAGAGGCACGGGCAGCCTGGCACAGCGCCCAGCAGGAGATCTGGCGCGCCGCCGGCCGGGAGATCATCGAGATGAGGAAGCTGGACATGCTGGTGGGCTCGGGTGGCGTCCTCTCCCACGCGCCCCGGCGCCAGCAGGCGGCCATGATGCTCATCGACGCCTTCCAGCCCGAGGGCGTGACCCAGCTGGCGGTGGACTCCATCTTCATGATGCCCCACCTGGGGGTCCTGTCCACCACTTACCCGGAGATCGCAGCGGAGGTGTTCGACAAGGACTGCCTCATCCGCCTGGGCACCTGTATAGCACCGGTGGGCAAGCTGCGCGACGGGCAGCCTGCTCTGACGGTGCGGGCCCACCTCCCCGGCGGAACGGTAGAGGAGAAGCTGGCCTTCGGCCAGATCAAGCGCATCCCCCTGGAGGTGGGGCAGACGGCCAGGGTCGAGGTCACGCCCGTGGGGGCCCTGGATGTCGGAGCCGGCAGAGGACGGCGGCTGGAGGCCACCGTACACGGCGGCCTGGTGGGGATCATCATCGATGCCCGCGGACGCCCGCTGGAACTCCCCACCGACCCCGCCCGCCGCGTGCAGAAGTTGACGGAATGGATCGCGGCCATGGATCTCTATCCGCTGGACCTGCTCGGGAAGTATCAGGCCTCTCACGCACCGGGTAAGGCAGCGGCAGCAGGTAGGCCAGAGGGAGGGGAGAAGCGTGGCGGTTTCTGGCGTCGCTGAGTACGTGGTGCAACGCGTGCGCAAGGTGCGCAAGCTGCCCCTCCCGGGAGAGGTGCTGGCGGGGCTGGGCGACCGGGTGGAACCCGATACCCCGGTAGCCCGCATCAGCCTGCGGCCCGGCATCCCCTGGGTGCTGCCGGTGGCACGCCTGCTGGGCATTCAGCCCGACGAACTGGGTAAGGCCATGCTGGTCAAGGTGGGAGACCAGGTCAAGACCAAGCAGGTCATCGCCATCGCGGAGAAGGGCCTGTACGGGCGGAAGGAGTACGAGTCGCCTACCGACGGGGTGGTAGAGGATATCTCCACCGCCTCCGGCCGGGTGATCATCAGGGAGGAGTTCGGCCGGGAGGAGCCCCCGGTGGAGGTGGATGTGGCTTTCGAGCTGGGTTGCCGTCCCCGGGACGTGCCCCGCTACATGCTCACCCCCGTGGGCAAGGAGGTCAAGAAGGGGCAGATGATAGCCAAGAAGGGCGAGCAGGCTGCCTTCTTCACCAAGACCTGCCTGGCTCCCGTTTCGGGCGTCATCGCTGACATCAACCCCCAGACGGGCATGGTGACCATCGCCCGGCCCTTCAAGGAAGTGGTGGTGAAGGCGTACATCAGCGGGGTGGTGACCGAGGTACTGCCCCGCCGCGGCGTGGCGGTGGAAACCCCGGCCGTGCGGCTCACCGGCATATTCGGGCTGGGACGGGAGACCCACGGCGACATCCACGTGGTGGCCTCCCGGCCGGACGAACCCCTCACGGCCGATCTCATCGATGCCTCCTGCGCGGGCAAGGTCGTGGTGGGAGGCGGGTACGCCACCAACGAGGCCCTGGTGAAAGCGCTGGAGGTGGGGGCGCGGGGCGTGGTCACCGCCACCGCCGACTACCTGGACCTGGTGCGCTCCCTGGGCGTGCGGCTGGGGGTGGGTATCACCGGCCAGGAAGACATCAACATCACGGTCATCCTCATAGAGGGCTTCGGCCAGTTGCAGATGCGCGAGCACGTCTTCCGGGCCCTGAAGGCCCTGGAGGGGCGGCAGGCTTCCATTAACGGGGCCACCCAGATCAGGGCGGGTGCCATACGCCCGGAAATCGTGGTCCCCTTCACCGATTACCAGGGACCGGTGGCCGAGGAGAGGGTGGCGGACGAAGAACTATCCCGTGGTCAGCGCGTGCGCCTCATCACGGACCCCTACTTCGGCCGCCTGGGCCACATCACCGATATCCCCAGGCTTCCCATGGTAGCGGAGACGGAGGCCCGCGTGCCCATGGTGGAGGTAGAGCTGGACGGGGGGGAGCGGGTGGTGGTCCCCCGCGCCAACGTGGAGCTGTTCTAGCCGCTGGCGCGGCTCCGCGGGGGCGCACGGCAGGGAGGGATGAGTGTGCCGCGCTGGCTGGACAACTGGATGATCTACGAGATCACTCCCCAGGAGCGCGACGAGCTGATCGAAAAGCTGGCCCGCCTGGTCAAGCGCTTCGGCCTCTATACTCCTGCCATTTTCGTGCTGGAGACGGGTAAGGACCTGAGCTGGCTGGGCAGCCAGTTCATGCACCTCTTTTCCCCGGTCATCACCATAGTCTGGAACGATTTCCAGAAGCTTGCCTTCCTGCTGGAAGATAAGCAAAACGTGGAGCGCCTGATCCGGCGCATCGAAGAGATGTCCGAAGAGGAAAAGAAGGAGGCGCAGGCGCGCAGGAAGAAACGGAATGCCCCGCCTGCCTCTGCGCCTGCGCCAGAGCATCGTGTTCCGGAGAACACGAGCGCGTCAGCCACTGGGAAGCCCGGGAGGGAGAAGACCAGTGTCGGCAAAGGTGCCCGCTGAGATCACGTCGGTCCTGGCCACCGACTGCGGCAGTACCACCACCAAAGCCATCCTCATCGAAAAGAGGGGTGAAGAGTACCGGCTGGTGGTACGGGGGGAAGCGCCCACCACCGTGGAGCGTCCCTTCGAGGACGTCACCATGGGCGTGCGCAATGCCGTGCGGGAGGTCGAGGAACTCACCGGCCGCAGGATCCTGTCGGAGGAGGGTATCATCACGCCCCGCCGGCCCGATGGCAGCGGTGTGGACCTGTACCTTTCCACCTCCAGCGCGGGGGGCGGGTTGCAGATGATGGTGGCGGGGGTGGTCAAGAGCATGACCACCGAGAGTGCCCAGCGCGCGGCGCTGGGTGCGGGGGCCATCGTCATGGACGCGGTGGCCGTGGACGACGGCCGCAAGACTCATGAGAAGATCGCCCTTATCCGCCACCTGCGTCCCGATATGATCCTGCTCTCGGGCGGGGTGGACGGGGGCACGATCACCCACGTGGTACAGATCGCCGAACTGCTGGCGGCGGCGGAGCCCCGGCCCCGCCTGGGCATCGGCTTCCGCCTGCCCGTGATCTACGCCGGCAACCGGGACGCCCGGCCCCACATGGAGCGCATCCTGGGGGAGCGCTTTGACCTCCGCATGGTGGAAAACCTGCGTCCGGTGCTGGAGAAGGAAGTGCTGGGGCCGGCGCGGGAGGAGATCCACAACCTGTTCATGGAGCACGTGATGGCCCAGGCGCCGGGATACAACAAGCTCATGACCTGGACGGGGGCTCCCATCATGCCCACGCCGGCCGCCGTGGGGCTGGGCATGCAGACCGCCGCGCGCGAGTACGGCCTGAACGTGATCGGGGTGGACATCGGCGGGGCCACCACGGACGTGTTCTCCGTGTACGGGGAGCGCTTCGTGCGCACGGTGAGCGCCAACCTGGGCATGTCCTACTCCATCTGCAACGTGCTGCTGGAGGCGGGGCTGCCCAACATCGTGCGGTGGATACCGTTCCCGGTGGATGAGGCGGACATCCGCAACCGCATCCGCAACAAGATGATCCGCCCCACCACCATCCCCCAGACCCTGGAGGAACTGGCCATCGAGCAGGCCCTGGCGCGGGAGGCCCTGCGGCTTGCCTTCGAGCACCACAAAACGCTGGCGGTGGGGCTCAAAGGAGTGCAGCGCCAGCGCACCATAGACGACACCTTCACCCAGACCGGCGCGGAGACATACATCAACCTCATGGAACTGGGGATGCTCATCGGGTCAGGCGGGGTGCTCTCCCATGCCCCCAGGCGGGTGCAGGCCGCGCTCATGATGCTGGATGCCTTTGGGCCTGAAGGCGTCACCCGCCTGGCGGTGGATTCCATCTTCATGATGCCCCAGCTGGGTGTGCTCTCCACCGTGCACGAGAAGGCGGCCGCCCAGGTGTTCGACCGGGACTGCCTGATCCACCTGGGTACCGCGGTGGCGCCGGTGGGTCAGGGTCGCGAAGGGGAGCCCTGCCTGGCGGTGACCCTGCACCTCCCGGGCGGTAAGACGGTGCGGGAAGAAGTCCCATTCGGTCACATCCGGCGTCTCCCCCTTGAGGTGGGTGAGGAGGCGGAGGCCGAACTTCACCCCGCCCGGGGCTTCGACGTGGGGCGCGGCCGTGGTCACGCCCTGCGCA
Source organism: Bacillota bacterium (assembly GCA_014360055.1). Lineage (GTDB taxonomy): Bacteria > Bacillota > Sulfobacillia > JACIYH01 > JACIYH01 > JACIYH01. Next base: position 34,650 of record JACIYH010000015.1, read on the forward strand.
CCACCCTGCACGGGGGGGTGGTGGGTATCATCCTGGACTGCCGGGGGCGCCCCCTGGCGCTGCCGTCTGAACCGGCCAGGCGCTGGCAGAAGCTCAGGGAGTGGGCCCTGGCGGTGGACCTCTGCCCGCGCGGGTTCCTCGAGAAGCTGCCCGGTTAGGAGGGGATGGGGATGGCCCACGCATACACCCCCGGCCTGAAGGTATCCGAATACGCCGTGGTACGGCGGCAGCGGCGGCTGCCCATCCCGGGGCGGGTCCTGGTGGAGCAGGGCCAGCGGGTCAGTCCCGATACGGTGGTGGCAGAGGCGTCCCTGCCCGGCAACCCCAACACGGTGAACGCGGCGGCGGCGCTGGGCGCCGACCCCTCGGACCTGCCGCGCCTCATGGTGAAGAAGGTGGGGGACGCGGTCAAGAAAGGCGAGGTGATCGCCCGCTACCGGGCCCTGCTGGGCCTGGTTTCCGGCACCTGCACGTCGCCTGTGGACGGGACCATCGAGTCGGTGTCCGAGGTCACCGGGCAGGTCGTCGTGCGCGAGCCTCCCATCCCGGTGCAGGTGAGGGCCTACCTGGAGGGCGTGGTCACGGAGGTGATGCCCCGGGAAGGGGTGGTGGTGGAGGCGGAGGGCGCCTTCATCCAGGGCATTTTCGGGGTGGGAGGCGAGACCTACGGGGAGATCCAGGTGCTGGGGGCCGGGCCGGACGATGTGCTGGACGCGGCGGCGATCCTGCCCGCCCACCGGGGCAAGGTGCTGGTGGGGGGAGCGCTGGTCACGGGTGCCGCCCTGCGGCGGGCGGCGGAGGTGGGTGCCCGCGGGGTGGTGGCGGGCGGCATCATCGACCGGGACCTGGTGGCATTCCTGGGCCACGACATCGGGGTGGCCATCACCGGACACGAAGACATCCCCATCACCGTGATCGTGACCGAGGGTTTCGGCCGCATGACCATGGCCCACCGCACCTTTGAATTGCTGCAATCCCTCAGCGGCCGTGTGGCCTCCCTCAACGGTGCCACCCAGATCCGGGCCGGCGTCATGCGCCCCGAGATCGTGGTCCCCGTGGATCGCCCCAGGCTCCCCCGCGTTGCAGGCGGTGCCGGCACCGGGCGCGCGGGTGGCGCGGAGCCCGCCGATGCGGGCGGGGCCGGGGGCGCGGGGCCGGCTGATGCCGACGCCGGGGAGGGGTCCCAGGGTCTGGTGCCCGGGACGCGCATCCGCATCATCCGCGAGCCCTACTTCGGGCAACTGGCCCACGTCACTGAACTGCCGCCCGAGTTGCAGGTGATCGAGACGGAGGCGAAGGTCCGCATCCTGCGGGCCCGCCTGGATTCCGGGGAACTGGTAACGGTGCCCCGCGCCAACGTGGAGATCATCGAAGACTAGCGCAGGAATTCGCGTCCTGGGGGTAGAAAGCTCCTCCAGCCTGCCGCCGGACAAAACCAGGGTGGCCGGCAGGGGGGTATGGCGACCGGTGACGGGATCCGCACTCCCGGAAACGGTGGTACGGGATCTGCTCAACGACGGGACGGTGCTCGAGCGGGTCAAGGTCGAGGACTTGCTCCCCGTGGCCGCCGGGGTGCGCCCGGCCGCGCTGGTCGTGATTCCCTCCGATCTCCCCGACGCCCTGACCCTGGGCGGGGCCATCGATGCGCTGGTGAGCCAGCGCAGGGTGCGCTGGCAGGCAGCGGTTCGCCCGCTGGCCAGGCTGCGCCGGCAGGCGGAGGCGTTGCGCGAGGTGTACGCCCGCGTGGTCGAGGCCAGCGCGAGTTACCGGGGCCTGAAGGGGTGGATCGAGCGGTTGGGGCTCAGCGCCTGGCAACTGGAGGTGCGACCCACGGTACGCTACCTGGTGGTCTACCGGGACCCTTCCCCGGTGCCGCTGCTGGCCGAACTGGCCCAGATGCTCACCGAACGCCGGAAGCGCATAGCGGGTTGGGTGGAAACCGACCCCAAGTTTGCCGAGTTGCTGGGGAAGGTCCTGGGATACCCGGCCTGCTGCCTGGACAACTACGTCCGGCACCTGGCGCAGGGGGTGCCATACGAAGACGGTATGGCGGCACAACTGGCCGCCAGGGTGGCCCGGGGGGAGGAGCCCGACGAGGCCGTCTTTTTTGCGGCCGGATTCCTTCCCTGTGACCCGGGTTGTCCTGCGGCCCGCGCCGTCGGCACCGGTATCAGGGAGGCACTGGCGGCGTGGGGACCGGAACTGGCGGAGCGCTGCCGGCAGGTCTGCCGCCACAACCTGGTCGAGGCGGCGCGGCCGCCGGCGGAGCGACGACGCTACGTGGAAGTGCTCGAACGTACGAGGAGGCTTTTGGGCGGGTATGACGAGGCGTAACCGGAGCGGGCAGGAGGGGTTCCACGCCCGCCAGCAGACCTTTTCTTTCCTGGGGGGGCAGGAATCGCCCCCGCTGGTGTCTCCACCCCGTGAGCCGGAGATGCCCGCCGGGGCCGATGCCCCGGGCCGGGCGGACGAGAGCCCGGCGTCCCCGGGCGAGCGGTCCTGGGCGGCGGCCCGGCTCACGGAGGGCTTTGAGGCCGACCGGTCCCGGGCGGCTACCCCGGAGGTATGGCCGCTCGATGGGGGCATACTGGCAGAGGGCGATGCTTTCCTGCAGGAACTGGAGGCTGCCGCCGACCTGGAGGAGTTGGGCCGGGTGGCGCGCGAATGCCGGCGCTGCCCCCTCCGGGAGGGGTGTCGCGGAGTGGTGTTCGGCGAGGGAGATCCGCGGGCCTTCATGATGTTCGTGGGGGAGGGCCCCGGTCAGACCGAAGACGAGATGGGGCGGCCTTTCGTGGGGAGGGCCGGCCAGTTGCTGGACCGCTGGATCGCCCTGCTGGGGCTCAAGCGCCACCAGGTTTACATAGCGAACGTGGTCAAGTGCCGGCCTCCCGGGAACCGGACGCCGCTGACCGAAGAGATGCGCGCCTGCTGGCCCATCCTGCGCCACCAGCTGCGCCTGATCCGGCCCCGTATCCTGGTGTGCCTGGGCTCCCCGGCCCTGCAGGCCCTCGTCCACCCGGGAGCCCGCATAACGCGTCTACGGGGGAACTGGCTGGAGCGGGGCGACATCCGCATCATGGGCACCTTCCATCCGGCCGCCGTATTGAGGGATCCCACCAAGGAGCGCGCGGTGCACGAGGACCTGCGCCGCCTGCGGGCGGAGTACCTGCGCATTGCCCCCCGAGGGGGCGGATGATTTGTCCCTGGACCATGAGCCGGCCGCAACGGATCGGGTGCAGGTGCTCAGTCGTTCGCCCGCCCAGACTCGCGGACTGGGTGAGCGCGTCGGTGCCCTGATGCAGAAGGGCGATGTGGTGGCCCTGGCGGGACCGCTGGGGGCGGGGAAGACCACGCTGGTACAGGGCATGGCTGAAGGCCTGGGCTTCGCCGGCCGCGTGCGCAGCCCTTCCTTCACCCTGGTCAACGAGTACCCCACTCCGCGGGGCAAACGGTATCACCTGGACCTTTTCCGCCTCGAGCATAGCGGGGAGGCGGAGGAGGCGGGCCTGGGCGAGTTCCTCCCCGGTGACGGCATGGCGGTGGTGGAGTGGGCGGACCGGGCGGCAGATTTGCTCCCGTCCGAACACCTGGAGATAGCACTGGAGATGGGGCCGCAAGAAGAGGTACGCATTATCGTCCTCACGGCGCGGGGGAAGCGGTACCGCCTCCTGCTCGCCGCCCTCGCAAATGGGGGGCAGGGGCCGTGCTGATCCTCGGTGTTGAGACGGCCACCCGGTATACCTCGGTGGCGCTGGTGAACGGCGACCATGTGCTGGCCGAGCACACATACAGTGGTCCCCTGCGACCCTCCCAGGTCCTCATGGCCATGGTGGACCGGGTGCTGCGCGACGCCGGCGTCGGACGTAGCGACCTTCAGGGGGTGGCGGTGGGATGCGGTCCGGGCTCTTTCACCGGCCTGCGGCTGGGGCTGGCCACCGCCCAGGCCCTGGCCTATGCCCTGGGCATCCCCGTGGTGGGGGTAAGCACCCTGGAAACTATGTCCTTCCCCTGGCTGCGGACCGGCTGCCTGGTGGTGCCGGTGCTGGACGCGCAGCGCGGGCGCGTCTACGCCGCCGGATTCCCCCGGGACCCTGCCGGCTTTGTCCCCCGTACAGTGGAGTGGGAGGCCCTGCTCGACCACCTGGCCGCGCGGGGCTCCGAAAGGGCGACCGCAGGAGTGGCCCGGGTCATCCTGGTGGGGGAGTGGGCCTGGGTGCGGCGAGAAGAAGTGGCCTCCCGGTTGGGGGAGCACGCCGTGGTGGTGGAACCTCACCTGGGTTACCCCCGCGCGGCGGCGGTGGCACACCTGGGCCGGGCGGCGCTGTTGGCGGGCTCACCCGGCGATCCCTTAGCCCTGCGGGCGGTGTACCTGCGCAGATCGGAGGCCGAAGAACTGTGGGAAAAGAGACGGTCCGGGACGTCGAGCGGGTGTATATAGACCAGATGACGCTGGCCGACCTGGACGGCGTGATGGCGGTGGAAGAGGTCTCTTATGTAACGCCCTGGTCACGCCGCGCCTTCGTGAGCGAACTCACCGAGAACATCCACGCCCACTACATCGTGGCCCGCCTGGGGCAGGAGGTGGTGGGATATGCGGGCATGTGGGTGATCCTCGATGAGGCTCATGTCACCAACATCGCCGTGCATCCTGACTGGCGGCGGCGGGGGCTGGGGGAGCGCCTGCTCCGCGAACTGATCTACCGCGCCCGCGCGCGCGGGGCCACCCGCATGACCCTGGAGGTGCGCAAGTCTAACCTGCCGGCCCAGCGCCTGTACACCCGCCTGGGCTTTGTCCCCCGCGGTATCCGCAAGGGCTATTACTCCGATACCGGCGAAGACGCCATCATAATGTGGCTCGAAGACCTGTGGGACCAAAAATACTGACCGACAAGCGCCGAGTGCCTTATTGTTGGTCGCCCTGCAATAGCCGCAAAGCCTCGCCGACGCGCTGGGTGAAAGCTATCAGGTTGTTCCAGCCTATGACGTCTTCCCAGGTGGGATGCTCGGGGAAGCGCCCGGTGTCAATGGCGGCCTTGAGCGCCTGCGGGGCAGGCGGTCGCCCCTCTTCGTGATGGGGGGCGTTCGTCATTCTTTATCACACCCCGTCCGCCGTTTTTTGACGAACGCTCTTCCGCGGGGGCAGCATGGCGCCCTGACTCGGGCCGCAGCCAGGCAGGATGGTGGGTAATTGCCAGTATACTGATTGCAGTTCTCAGCTTAGGCCGGGTATTCAGAACCCCAGAGCCAGACATATTCAGATCTCAAGCGTCAGGTGTTACAGGCCCATAACCGGCCCGGAGTACTCTCTGCGAGTTGGGATCAACTGGCCACGGTGGGAACCGGCGGTGAAGGACAAGATAGCGGTTAGGGAGAACTGGTAACGGGTGCCGCCGGGGAGGTTCGTGGGCGCGCGGGGGCCTGGGTGCCACGGAGGTCTGCGGGCGCTGGCGGGTCACCGGGAAGGCTGGTGGATGGACGGCGTGAAGGTGCTGGGTGTAGAGACGTCGTGCGATGAGACCGCCTGCGCGGTGGTGGAAGACGGGCGGCACCTGCTGGGGAACGTGGTGGCCTCACAGGCGAAGCTGCACCAGCGTTTCGGCGGGGTCGTGCCCGAGATAGCGTCGCGCCGCCACCTGGAAATGCTGCTGCCCGTGCTCGATCAGGCGCTGGCTGAGGCGGGCGTATCCTTGCGTGACATCGAGGCCGTGGCGGTCACCCCGGGGCCGGGGCTGATCGGAGCACTGCTCGTGGGGCTGGCGGCGGCCAAGGCCCTGGCCTGGGCGCTGGACGTCCCCCTGGTGCCCGTGCATCATCTGGAGGCGCACGTCTACGCAGCGTTCCTCGATTACCCCCACCTGGAGCCCCCCCTGCTGGCCCTGGTGGTGTCGGGCGGGCACACCGACTTTCTGTGGATGCCTTCGCACGGGTGCATGGAACTGAAGGGAAGATCGCTGGACGACGCGGCCGGAGAGGCATTCGACAAGGTGGGCAGGCTGCTCGGCCTGCCCTACCCGGGCGGCCCTCACGTGGAGGCGCTGGCGCGCGACGGGCAGCCCACTATCCCCTTTCCGCGTGCGTGGCTGGAGGGGACGCTGGACTTCAGCTTCAGCGGGCTGAAGACGGCGGTGGCGGTCTACCTGCGCCGGCACCAGGAAGCATACCGGGCCGCGGACGTGGCGGCCAGCTTCCAGGCCGCCGTGGCGGAAGTGCTGGCCGGGAAGGCCGCGCGGGCCTGTTCCACTTTGGGGGCCACACGGCTGGTCCTGGCGGGCGGGGTAGCGGCCAACGCGGCCGTGCGGGAGTCGGTGCGCTCGCGCTGCGAGGAGGCAGGAGTTGAGCTGTACGTCCCCCGGCCGGCCCTGTGCACGGACAACGCAGCCATGGTTGCCGCGGCCGGCTATTTCGCCTGGCGGGAGGGGCGGCGGGCGGGGCTGGACCTCAACGCCAGCCCGGGCCTCACGCTGGAGGCGGTGGGGCCGGGTTGAGCGGCAGGCGGTTGCAGGTGCACCCCGGCGGTCCGGTCAATCCTATGGCGGGGTGGACGCGCCTCGTCAACCCCTGGCGGGCCGCCCTGAATTTCCTGGTGCTGTACCTGTGCCGGTTCCTGCCCTGGGTGGGTGTGAAGAGGTTCCTGTACCGTTGCCTGGGGATGCGGGTGGGCCGGGACGTGGCGGTGGGGCTGGGGGCCATGTTCGACATCTTCTTCCCCCACCTCATCACGCTGGGGGACAACTGCGTGATCGGGTACAACGCCACCATCCTGGCTCATGAATTCCTGGTGCGGGAGTGGCGGACCGGCCCGGTGGAGGTGGGGCGGGACGTCCTCATCGGGGCCAACGCCACCGTACTGCCCGGTGTGCGCATCGGGGACGGGGCCGTGGTGGGGGCAGGGGCGGTGGTGACCCGGGACGTGCCGCCCGGGGCCTTCGTGGTCGGTGTCCCGGCCCGGGTGGTCCCGCGTGGCACTCCGGCCGAGCGTCCGGTGGTCATGGATGGCACCGTGGCGGAAGCCCCGGTGGTCCCAGGTGGCGCCGCGCGGGAGCCGGGGGTGGCCCCCGATGGGGGGCAGGAGCCGGACGAGGTCTGGTGATGCTGGGAAGGGAAGGGATGGACTTGGAAGTCAAAGAGTTCCTGGAGAAGGTGACGGCGGCCTCCGGGGTCTCGGGTTTTGAAGGCACCGTGGCTTCCCTGATCCGGGAGGCGTGGGCGCCCCTTGCGGACGAGATCCGGACCGATACCATGGGGAGCCTGATCGCGCGGCGTGCCGCCCGGGCAGACGGCGGCTTGGCTCCCCGGCCCGCCGGTGCGGGGCCCGCGGCGGCCGACGGCCCTGCCGGTACCCAGGTTGCGGGTGAGGGCTGGCGGGAGGCGGGCGGGCGGGGGCCGCTGCGCGTGATGATGGCGGCCCACATGGACGAGATCGGCCTCATGGTGAGCAAGATCGAAGAGGGGGGATTCCTGCGTTTTACCACGGTAGGCGGGTTCGACCGGCGCGTGCTGCCCGCCCAGGAGGTGCTGGTGCACGGGCGCGAGGACCTGCCCGGGGTGATAGGGGTGAAGCCGCCCCACCTCCTGCCCCGGGAGGAGGCGGAGAAGCCGTACAAGATGGAGGACATGTACATCGACGTGGGCCTCGAGGAAACGCGGGTGCGGGACCTGGTGCGGGTGGGGGACCCCATCACCGTGGGGTACGGGTGCCGATCCCTGCAGGGGGAACTGGTCGCCGGCAAGGGCATGGACGACCGCGCCGGGGTGGCCACCCTGCACGCCTGCCTGCAGGAACTGGCCCGCCTGCAGCATCCGCATGATGTGTTCCTCGTGGCCACCGTGCAGGAAGAAGTGGGCCTGAAGGGGGCCGTCACCTCGGCATACGGCATCGCTCCCGACGTCGGGGTGGCGGTGGACGTGGAGTTCGCCGAGCAGCCCGGCCTGCCCGAGGACCTGACGGTGGAACTGGACAAGGGTCCCGTGATCGCGGTGGGGCCCAACATCCACCCCTACGTGTTCTCGGTACTGGAGAAGGTGGCGAAGGAAGAGGGGATCCCCCATCAGGTGCGGGTGGTGCCGGGGCGCTCGGGAACCGACGCCTGGGCCATCCAGGTCACCAGGGAGGGCATCCCCACCGGCCTGATCGGCATCCCGCTGCGCTACATGCACACCAGCGTGGAGGTGGCGTCGGTGGCCGATATTAAGCGGGCGGGGCGGCTGCTGGCCCGCTTCGTGATGGCCCTGGACGCGGAGGCGCTGGCCTGCTGGAGGTGGGAAGCATGACTGCGCACGCCCAAGACCCCGGGCGCGAGACGCACCCCGGGTGGGAAGCGAGTGCCAACCGCGAGACCTCCGCCCCCCCGGCGCGGGGGCCGTACGACGAAGAGGCGGAACTGTTGGGGCAGTTGAGCGAGGCGGCGGGGATCTCCGGCTGGGAGGGAGAGGTACGGGGGATCATCCGCGGCCAACTGGAGAAGATGGGGGTGTGCTACCGCACCGACCACCTGGGTAACATCATCGCCTACCGGGGACCGGACGATGAGCACGCCGGCCTGCGGGTGATGCTGGCCGCCCACATGGACGAGGTGGGGCTGGTGGTCTCTGGCATAGACAAGTCCGGCTTGCTCCGCTTCCGCAAGGTGGGGGGCATCGATGACCGGGTGCTGGTCTCCAAGAGTGTCCTGGTGGGAAAGAACCGCGTGCCCGGCGTCATCGGCGCCAAGCCCATCCACCTGCAGCAGCCCAAGGAGCAGGAGAACCCCTTCCGCGCAGAGGAACTGTTCGTGGACATCGGTGCCAGGAACAAGGAAGAGGCTGAGAAGGTGGCGAAAGTGGGTGACCCCATCGTCTTCGCCACCCGCTTCACGCGCCTGGACGAGCGGCGCGCCCGCGGGAAGGCCTTCGACGACCGCGCGGGGTGCCTGGTGCTGCTGGGTGCTCTACAGGAAAAGTACCGCGTTCCCGTTTACGGCGTATTCACGGTCCAGGAAGAGGTGGGGCTGCGGGGAGCGCAGGTGGCCGCCTACGCCATCGCACCGGGCCTGGGCCTGGCCCTGGAGGGAACGGTGTGCTCTGACACCCCCGGCTCTGAGGAGCACCTCCAGGCCACCAGGATGGGCGCCGGGCCGGCCATCTCGGTGATGGACGCCGCCACCATCCACAACCGGCGGGTGATCGAGCGCCTGGTGGAGGTGGCCGGAAAGGCCGGTATCCCCTATCAACTGCGCCGCACCACCTCGGGCGGCAACGATGCCGGGCGCATCCACCTGGCCCGCGCCGGGGCGGCGGCGGGAGGGCTGTCGGTGCCGTGCCGCTACATCCATTCCCCGGCTTCGGTGCTGGACCTGGAGGACGTGGTGAACACGCGCCGGTTGCTGGTCGAATTCCTGCACAGCCTGGAAGAGGGGTGGACGCCGTGAAAGAGGAGACGCGCGAACTGATCCGGAACCTGACGGAAGCCTTCGGGCCCTCCGGTCAGGAAGAGCAGGTGCGGGAACTGATCGCCTCGCTGATGCGCCCGCACGTGGACGGGGTGCGCACCGACGCCCTGGGCAACCTCATCTGCACGCGAGGAGCGCGTCGGGTCGGCACCGCCGGCGGGCCGGCTGCCACTGCGGGGCGGCCCGGCGCCGCGGGCACAGCCACCGCGGAGGCGGGGGCGGGCGGGGGCAAAAAGGTGATGCTGGCCGCCCACATGGACGAGATCGGCATCATCGTCACCCACATAGACGACAAGGGGTTCCTGCGCTTCGGGACCATCGGCGGTGTCATGCCCCACCGGTGCCTGGGCCAGCGGGTCGTGTTCGCCAACGGCACCGTGGGGGTGTTTGGCCACGAGAAGCTGGACGACCCCAAGGACCTGAAATTCGAGAGGATGTTCGTGGATATCGGTGCATCTTCCCGCGCCGAGGCAGAGGAGAAGGTCAGGATCGGCGATGCCGCCGCCTTTACCCGGCCGCTGGAGAGGGCCGGCAACCGGCTGGTGGCCAAGGCCATGGACGACCGCATCGGCTGTGCCGTGCTGGTGGAGGTGGCGCGGCGGCTGGGGACCTCACCCCATGAGGTGTACTTCGTCTTCACCGTGCAGGAAGAGGTGGGACTGCGGGGCGCCCGCACGGCCGCCTTCGGCCTGGCCCCCGACGTGGCCATCGCGGTTGACATCACCCTGACCGGTGATACACCGAAGGCGGAGACCATGGAGGTGAGCCTGGGCAAGGGCGCCGCGATCAAAGTTAAGGACGCCAGCCTGATCTGTCACCCCGGCCTGCGCCGGTCCCTCGAGGAGACGGCCCGCGCCCACGGGATAGCGTACCAGCTGGAGATCCTGGAGCGGGGCGGCACCGATGCGGGCGCCATGCAGCTCACCCGGGAGGGTGTTCCGGCCGGGGTGATATCGGTGCCCTGCCGCTACGCGCACACGCCCTCGGAGATGGTCGACGAGGGAGATGTGGAAGCCTGCATCGAACTGCTGGTGAAGGCCCTGGAGGGACCCCTTGAGTGGTAGACCTTCCCATCCTGGTGGTTTCTGACCGGCACCTCTTCCCCGGCGGTGCCGTGGCCATGGTGGAGGCGCTGAGCGCCTGCCTGCGGGGCGGGGCGCGGGGCATCGAGGTGGGCGATACCGACCTGGCCGGCCACGACATGCTGGCGCTGGCCCTGCGGCTGCGTGAGCCCACCCGGCAGGCGGGGGCGCTCCTGCTGGTAGCCGAACGCGCCGATGTGGCTCTGGCCGCGGACGCCGACGGCGTCCACCTCGGGCGCGGTGCCCTGCCCGCCCCCGCCGTCAGGAGACTGGCGCGTCGCCTGACGGCGTCCTTCGTGATCGGGCGGAGCGTGACCACCGTGGAGGAAGCCGCCCTGGGGCAACTGGAGGATGCCGACTTCCTTGTGTTCACGCCGGTGTGGCCGGAACCGGGGCTGGACGCGCTGCGCGCCGTGGTGGCGTCGGTGCGCCGCCCGGTCCTGGCGGGCGGGGGGCTGACACCGGAGCGGGTGCCCGCCCTGCGCGAGGTTGGGGTGGCGGGGCTGGTCCTGGGCCGGGAGGTGCTGGAGGCGTCCGATCCCGAGCGGGAGACCGCCCGCTTCCTGGCTGCCTGGCAGGCCTGAGGCCGGGGCCCGCACCGCCCCGCGGGCCCGCAGCCGTGTGCGGCCCGCGCCACACGGGCCTGGGGAGTCGCCGGGGGCGGTTCTCAGGCGGCGGGCCGGCCGGGCGTGCGGCAGGATCTGGACTGGGTACTGTGGGGGTGTCCGCATTGAGCGAGTGTGGGGTGCCGGGGGGTCCGGCGGACCGGTGGCCTTTTGGGTCACCGCAGGTCGACCCCACGGCTTTCGTGGCACCGGGGGCGTGGCTGATCGGCAGGGTGGTGGTAGGGCCCGATTCCTCGGTGTGGTACGGCGCCTGCCTGCGGGGGGACGAGAACTGGGTCCGGGTGGGGCGGGAGTCCAACATCCAGGATGGTGCCACGCTGCACCCCACCGGAGAGCATGAGGTAGTGGTGGGTGACCGGGTCACCGTGGGGCACCGGGCCATCCTCCACGCCTGCACCGTGGAAGATGACTGCCTCATCGGCATGGGGGCCATCGTGCTCGACGGTGCGCGCATCGGCCGGGGGTCGCTGGTGGGGGCAGGTGCGCTCGTGCCCCCCGGGAAAGAGATACCCCCCGGGAGCGTGGTGCTGGGGGTGCCGGGGAAGGTGGTGCGACCGGCCGGGGAGCGCGACGCCCACGAGATCGCCTATTCGGCCGCCCGTTATGTAGAGCTCACCCGCATCTACCGCCTCCACGCCAGCCCTCCACCGTCATAACTTCCGCCACAGGGGCGCGTCCTCCCGCGTGCCGATGCGCCCCCGCGTCCAGATGGGTGCCCGTTCGCACGGGGCATTTTGGCGGTGACGGGGGGAACCATAGCAGGCGGAGCGCGCGGGCGCGCCTGGGCCGGCGGGCGGGTGTTCCCTTGCAGTTCCTGGCTTTGCTGGGCGCCGCACTCAGCGGGGCGGCCATGACCGGACAGGCGGCCATCAACGGGGCCCTGTCCAGGCTGGTGGGGCTGGTGGCGACCACCTTCGTGGTGCAGGCGGTGGGGCTGCTCGCCAGCGGACTGGTGCTGCTGGGCGCCCGCTCCTTCCGGCACCTGGCCGGGATGGGCGGAGCCCCGCCCCTGCTCTGGACAGGGGGCCTCCTGGGGGCCTTCATCATCTTCACTATGGCTTTCGTCATGCCCCGGCTGGGGGCCGGGCTGGCCGTGGCGGTGGTGCTCACCGCCCAACTGCTGACCGCCCTGGTTTTCGACCACTTCGGCCTGCTGGGAATGCCGCGCGCGCCGGTCAACTGGGTCCGCCTGCTGGGAGCCGGGTTGCTGGTGGCCGGGGCCTGGCTGGTGAAGTATTCTACCCCCGGCTGAGCGCCGGGCGTCTTCCCCCAGGGGAGAAGGTGCGCTATACTGGTGCAAAACCAGGGGAGGGCGTCCCTGTTGACCGAAGCTGCTTGTTGGGAAGAGGAGTTTCGGAAGAAGTTTGGTCCTGAGGGGCTGGCTTTCGACGACGTGCTGCTTGTCCCGGCGGCATCGGAGGTTCTACCGCGAGAGGTGGACGTGTCGACCTCCCTGACGCGGAACATCCGCCTGAACATCCCGCTCCTCAGCGCGGCCATGGACACGGTGACGGAGGCGCGCATGGCCATCGCCATGGCCCGCGAGGGCGGCATCGGCATCATCCACAAGAACATGTCCGTGGAGCGCCAGGCGGCTGAGGTGGACAAGGTCAAGCGTTCCGAACACGGTGTCATCACCGATCCCTTCTACCTCGGTCCCAACAACACGGTGCGGGAGGCCATGGAGATGATGGCCCGCTACCACATCTCGGGTGTCCCCATCGTGGCGGACGGGATGAGGCTGGTGGGGATCATCACCAACCGCGATGTACGTTTCGAGGAGAACCTGGACCAGCCCATCGCCAACGTGATGACCAAGGAGAACCTGGTGACCGCTCCCGTGGGCACCAGCCTGGAGGAGGCCAGGCACATCCTGGCCCGCCACAAAGTGGAGAAGCTGCCCCTGGTGGACGCCGATTTCCGGCTGCGGGGGCTCATAACCATCA
>JACIYH010000016.1 GCA_014360055.1 Bacillota bacterium
AGTCTTCCTCATCATGCACCTCATCCCGGGTGACCCCGTGCTGGTCATGCTGGGGGAAAAGGCCTCCCCCGAACGGGCGGAGGAACTCCGCCGGGCCCTGGGCCTGTACGACCCCCTGCACGTGCAGTACGGTCGCTTCCTGCTGCGTGCACTCCAGGGTGACCTGGGGCGGTCCATCCGCACCCAGGAGATGGTCACGCGGGAGATCGCCGTGCGCTTCCCCGCCACCCTGGAACTCACCATCTGCGCCCTCTTCCTGGCGGTGGCCGCCGGGGTGCTGTTCGGCGTGATCGCCGCGGTGCGGCAGTATTCGGTGTGGGACAACCTGAGCATGGTGGTGGCGGTGGCCGGGGTATCCATGCCGGTGTTCTGGCTGGGGCTCATGCTGATTTTCCTCTTCGGGGTGGCCCTGGCCTGGCTCCCCATCTCGGGACGCCTGTCCGTAGACGTCCACCTCGCCCGCATCACGGGGTTACACCTTCTCGATGCCCTGCTCACCCGCAACGGGGCGGCCTTCTGGGACGCCCTGCGGCACCTGGTGCTCCCCAGCGTGGCCCTGGGCGCCATCCAGATGGCCATCATCGCCCGCATGACCCGGTCCAGCATGCTGGAGGTGATCAGGCAGGATTACATCCGCACCGCCCGGTCCAAGGGCCTGGCGGAACGGGTGGTCATCTACAAGCACGCCCTCAAGAACGCCCTGATACCCGTGGTGACCGTGGTGGGCCTCACCGTGGGCCGCCTCCTGGGCGGCGCCGTGCTGACCGAAACCATCTTTTCGTGGCCCGGCCTGGGAAAGTTCGCCGTGGACGCCATCTACGCCCGCGACTACCCCCAGGTGCAGGGCGTGGTCCTCCTCATCGCCGCCGGCTTCGTGCTGGTGAATCTGCTGGTGGATGTGATCTATGTCTTCCTCGACCCCCGCATCCGCTACCAATAGCAACGGCCGCCCGCCCGCCGGGAGCACCCCCGCCCACGGGGCAACCGGCCTGCCCGCCGGGAGCACCCCCGCCCACGGGGCGACCGGTCTGGCCGTCGGTGCCGTCCCTCCCGCCGCCGCGGGCGGAGCGCCACCCGGCCTCCTCGCCGGCAACGCCGGGCTCCCACCGGGGAAGGTAAAGCGTGGTTCGGACGTCTGGAGGAGGCTGCGCCGCAACCGGGCCGCCATGGCCGGCCTGGGCATCGTCATTCTGCTCATCGTCACCGCCCTATTCGCACCCTGGCTGGCCCCCTACTCTCCCACGGCGGGGAACATGCCGGAACAACTCCAGGGACCCAGCTCCCGCCACCTGCTGGGAACCGACGACCTGGGGCGCGACATCCTGAGCCGGATCATCTACGGCACGCGCATCACCCTGCAGGTGGGCGTGATCGCCGTGGGCATCGGCCTGAGCATCGGAGTAGTGCTGGGCTCCATAGCCGGTTTCTACGGCGGCCGGGCCGACTCCATCATCATGCGCATCATGGACGTCATGCTGGCCTTCCCCAGCATCCTGCTGGCCATCGCCATCATGGCCATGATGGGACCCGGCCTGGTCAACTGTATGATCGCCGTGGGGATCGTAGGCGTTCCCACCTATGCCCGTCTGGTGCGTGGCTCCATCCTGGCGATAAAGGAAACGGAGTACGTGCAGGCGGCACGGGCGGTAGGCAATCGGGAACTGCGGGTGCTGGCCCGTCACGTGCTGCCCAACACCCTGGCCCCCCTGATCGTGCAGGCCACCCTGGGCGTGGGCAGCGCCATCCTGGAGGCAGCCGCCCTGGGGTTCCTGGGCCTGGGGGCCCAGCGACCTCAGCCGGAGTGGGGTCTCATGCTGGCAGACGGCCGGCGCTTCCTGACCACCCACCCCCACGTGTGCACCTATCCCGGCCTGGCCATCATGGTAGTGGTGCTCGGCTTCAACCTGTTCGGCGACGGCCTGCGCGACGCCCTCGACCCCCGCCTCCGCACCTGATTTTTCCGCCCGCCCGGGTACGTTCCCCGCGGCGAGGCCACACTCCGGTTATTCTTGGAGAGAAGGACGACGAGGCCCTCTTGGGCGTGGTCACCCTTGAGATCCTGGGCCTCGTGTTCAACCCCTTCAGCCGGACTTTGCAGCCCATGAGGATGTTACTCATCTGATCGAGGGGGGCTCTGCGAACAACTCCCGGCAGCGTAACGCTGGCCCCGTACCCGTTGTCGGACACGCTGCTCGAGTTCGAAGATCATGTCGCGCAGGGTGGCGGCATGCTCGAACTCCAGCTTGCGGGCCGCCTCCTTCATCTCTTTCTGGAGGCGCTGCACCAGGGCGGGGATGTCCCGGGGCGCGATGTCGCGCAGGTCTTTGTCCACCAGGTACTCGGGACCTTTCTGGGCCACCCGCGTGGCCTCGATGACCTGTCGTACGGCCTTCTTCACCGTTTGAGGGGTAATGCCGTGCCGCCGGTTGTACTCCATCTGCTTGCGCCGGCGGCGCTCGGTCTCGTCGATGGCCCGGCGCATGGAGTCGGTGATGGTGTCGGCGTACATGATGACGCGGCCCTCGGCGTTGCGGGCCGCCCGCCCGATGGTCTGGATGAGGGCGGTATCGGAGCGCAGAAAGCCCTCCTGGTCGGCGTCCAGGATGGCCACCAGGGAGACCTCGGGGAGGTCGAGACCCTCCCGTAGCAGGTTGATCCCCACCAGGACGTCGAAGACGCCCAGGCGGAGGTCGCGCACGATCTCCATGCGCTCCAGGGTGTCCACCTCGGAATGCATGTAGCGCACCCGCACCCCCATCTCGCGCAGGTAATCGGAGAGGTCCTCGGCCATGCGCTTGGTGAGGGTGGTCACCAGCACCCGCTCGTCCTTTGCCACCCGCTTGCGGATCTCCCCCAGCAGGTCGTCCACCTGGCCGCGCGTCGGGCGCACCTCCACCTCCGGATCCACCAGGCCGGTGGGACGCACCACCAGTTCCACCACCTGCTCGGACTTCTCCAGCTCGTACGGCCCGGGCGTGGCGGACATGTAGATGACCTGGCCCACCCGCTTTTCGAACTCCTCGAAGGTGAGGGGGCGGTTGTCGTATGCCGAGGGCAGGCGGAACCCGTACTCCACCAGGGAGTCCTTGCGGGTGCGGTCACCGTGGTACATGGCCCGCAGCTGCGGGATGGTCACGTGGGATTCGTCGATGATGAGGAGGTAATCCTCGGGGAAGAAGTCGAGCAGCGTGTAGGGCGGCTCGCCCGGCTTGCGGCCGGTGAGGTGGCGGGAATAGTTCTCGATGCCGGGACAGTACCCCACCTCCCGCAGCATCTCCAGGTCGTAGCGGGTGCGCTGCTCCAGCCGCTGGGCCTCGAGCAGCTTGCCCCGCGATCGGAAGTAATTGAGGCGTTCGTCCAGTTCGGCTTCGATCGAAGCTATGGCCCGCGCCATCTTCTCATCGGTGGTCACGTAGTAGCTGGCCGGGAAGATGGCCACGTGATACCGCTCGCCCAGCACCTCACCGGTGAGCACGTCCACCTCGGTAATGCGTTCGATCTCGTCCCCGAAAAGTTCGATGCGCACGGCCCGCTCCGTGTAGGAGGCGGGGAACACCTCCACCACGTCCCCCCGCACCCGGAACTTGCCCCGCACGAAGTTGATGTCGTTGCGGTCGTACTGGATGTCCACCAGCTTGCGCAGGATCTCGTCACGGCTCCGCCGCTGCCCCACGCGCAGGGAGAGGCAGAGGTCCCGGTAGTCGGAGGGGTCGCCCAAACCATAAATGCAGGAGACCGACGCCACCACGATCACGTCCCGCCGCTCGAAGAGGGCGGTGGTGGCCGCGTGGCGGAGCTTATCGATCTCGTCGTTGATGAGGGTATCCTTCTCGATGTAGGTGTCGGTCTGGGGGATGTACGCCTCGGGCTGGTAGTAGTCATAGTAGCTGACGAAGTATTCCACGGCGTTGTGGGGGAAGAACTCCTTGAACTCGGAGCAGAGCTGGGCGGCCAGGATCTTGTTGTGGGAGATGACCAGGGTGGGACGCCCCACCCGGGCGATCACCTGCGAGGCGACGTAGGTCTTGCCGCTGCCGGTGATGCCCAGCAGCGTCTGGTGGCGGTAGCCCTTCTTGAGGCCGTCCACCAGCCGGGCGATGGCTTCCGGCTGGTCACCACGGGGCTGGAACTCTGATACCAGGCGGAACTCCACGACATACCTCCCGACCGGCCACGAGCGACTAACGCGGGGGCGGGCTGTGCCTCCTGCGCCACCAGCGTTCGACCCAGGCGGCCAGCAGGGAGCGGGCCGGCCTCACCTGTGCTTCCGTCGCCTCACCGGGACCCGGCAGCGGTATGATGCCCAGCCGCTCCACCTGCCCGCGCCACACCAGGCGCTCGTACCGGCCGTCCGGGTGTCTCACGGCAAGCTCGAGCCACAGGTGGGGTCTCCCCAGGATCTCCTGCACCTGGTAGGTGGCGTACAGGCTCTCACCGTTGATGGACACCAGCGTGTCCCCGGGGCGTATACCCATCTGGGCCGCCGGCGACCCCGGCATCACGTCCAGGATCCTCACCCCCGTGCTGGCGGGGCGCAGCCAGGGCTCACCCCTCATCTCCCGGCGCAGCGACCGGCGCACCACCAACTCGTGGCCGAGGGGACCGAACAGGGCAGCCGGCCACTCCATCCAGGCGGCCCGCGAGGCGGCCACGGCCAGGGCCAGCAGGACCAGGCTGTAGGCGGCCAGGGTGCCTGCCGTGCGCCTGCTCACCTGGCGGGGGCCGCCGGTGATGGCCACCTCGGCGTAGCCCACCGCCGCCATGACGGGCAGGAGGGCGTAGACGGCGGTCTCCGGGTTCACCAGGCCGTTCGCGCGCAACAGCGGCCACCAGTCGGGCATCTCGATGAGCCCGCCCAACTGGGTGGGATCGGGGACGGCGAGCAGGACCAGCACCACGATGGGCACCGGCCAGAACTTCTGCAGGCTGAACGCCCCCACCAGTTCCCGGCGCTGGTTGCGGATCATCACCGGAGTGGCACAGGTGTGCCCGCTCAGCCGGATGAGGAGGCTCTCCGTGAGGTGCAGGATGGCCACCAGGGCCATGATCCCACCCACGCTCACCCGGGGAAAGCCGAACAGCAGGTACAGCACCGACACGATGCCACCGGCGTACGAGAAGCACATCAACCGCGGGCTGAGCAGGTACAAAAGCAGCGCCACCGGCAGCAGGTACTGAATGCCGGCGCCCGACAGTGACACACCCACGAACACCAGGATGAAGCTACCGATGAGCCCGCCCACCAGCCCCTGCGCGGCCGCCAGGAAAGTCTGGTGGCCGGGGTGGTTCTTCACGAACCCGTAGAGATGCTCCTCCATCCCGGCCACCCGGCGGTACTGCAGGAACACCAGCAGGACGACCAGCCAGAACGCCAGGGCGTACGTCGGCTCGAACAGGGCGGAAGGCAGGACCCGCAGGATGGCCAGCCCCAGGTCCACAAATGGCTGCATTACATCACCGCTCTCCCAGGAGGCCCTTCACCACTTCCAGGGCCTTGGCCACCTGGGCGTCAACTTTGTTACCCTCCAGGGGCGCCAGGGGCATCTCGCCCTGGGGGAGGGCCACCTCCACGTCGGGCACCAGACCGACCTTATGGATGGACGCCCCGCTGGGGGTGTAGTACTTGGCGACCGTCACACGCACCCCCGAGCCATCGGGCAGCGGGAAGAGGTGCTGCACCGACCCCTTGCCAAAGGTTTTGGTACCCACCAGCTTGCCGGTACCGTAGTCCCGCACGGCCCCGGCTACGATTTCAGAGGCACTGGCAGTGTAACCATCCACCAGCAACACCAGGGGCTTGCCCAGGCCGGGTCCCTCGGTGCGGTACTCCTCTTCGCGCCCGTCGCGGCCGACCACCGATACCACCAGGCCCCGGGGCACCAGCAGGCCCGCGATCTTGACGGCCTGCTCGAGCGCTCCCCCGCCGTTATGGCGCAGGTCCAGGATGAGGGCCCGCATCCCCTGCTTCTGCAGGGAATCGAGGGCGGCCGCGGTCTGGTCGTACGCGTTCTCGTTGAAGCTGGTCAGCTGGATGTACCCTATGCCACCGGGCAGCACCCCCGCCGCCTCCACTGCCGGCACCTGGATGTTGGCCCGCACGAGGTCGAACTCCAGCACCTGTACGGAACCATTCGTATCGCGCTCCACGGTCAGCTTCACGCGGGTACCCGCCTGTCCGCGCACCATGTTGGCCACGTCGTCGGCGGTAAGGCCCACCACCTCGCGGTCATCCACCTTGATGATGCGGTCACCCGGCCGCAGCCCGGCCTTGTGGGCCGGGGTGCCCGGGAAGGGGCGCACCACTTCCACCACGCCGTCGCGGTCGATGATGGTCATCCCCACGCCCGCGTAGCGACCGCCGATATCTATCATCCATTCCTCGTACGCCTCTTTACTGAGGTAGTTGGAGTGCGGGTCGCCGAGGGCCCGCACCACACCTTCGTACGCACCTTCCAGGAGCTTGTTCACGTCCACGGGCCCATCGACGTACTGCTCCTGGACCAGGCGGATGATGGTCCACAGCTTGCTTATGCGGGGGTCGCCGCCCGAGGCCAGGCCCGGTGCCCCCTGGCCGAAAACCGAGTACGTCACCAGGCTGGTCAGCACGACCAGGAGGATGGCGCCCAACACTACCCGCTGGGTCTGCCGGCGACGGCGCCGGGCCAGCCCCTCCCTGACCTTCTGCCGGGACAGGACTCCCCTGTGTTCCATAAACGCTCCCCTCGCGTTCGCCGGGAGATAAAAAATGAGGGCCGGCGCTACCCGGCCCTTAGTTTAGCACATGCCCACCGCTGCGCTCAACTTAAGCCCACCCGCCCCGCAGGTTCGCACCCGCCCCGCCGGGCGTGGCGCAGATGCACTAGTAGCGGACCCACTGCAGCGGGTCGACGGGCTTGCCGTTCACACGTACCTCGAAGTGCAGGTGGGGGCCGGTAGCCAGGCCCGTGTCACCCACCTTCCCGATCACCTGGCCCTTCGTAACCATCTGTCCCGCCGACACGAGGATCTCCGACATGTGGGCGTACAGGGTGGATATGCCGCCGCCGTGGTCGATGGTCACCGCCTTGCCGTAGCCTCCCAGCCAGCCGGCGGTCATCACGCGCCCGGCTTCGGCCGCCACAATGGAGCGACCGGTGGGAGCACCGATGTCGATGCCCGTGTGCATCCGCCACTTGCGGATGATGGGGTGGAAACGGTTGCCGAAGCGCGAGGTAAGCCTACCCTGCACCGGCTGCACCATGCGCAGGTCGCGCTTCCCCAGACCGTACTGGGCCTGGATGGCGGCGATCTCCTTCTCCAACTGCCGGGAGAGGGCCTCCAGTTCATCCAGGGCACGCTCGTACTCTTCCGCCTGGTTCTGGATGGTGACCAGCAGCTTCTGGCGGCTGGCAGTCTGCGCCCGCACGGTGGCTTCCTTCTCCTGGGTGCGGGCGTGGAGGTCCTCAAGTCGGGCCTGTAACTCCTCCAGCCGCGCCTTCTTGGCCGCCACCTGGTCGCGCAGTTGCTGGACACTGACCATGACCTCCACGTCCCGGGCGGCGATCATCTGCAGGAACTCCAGCCGCGTAAGGAAATCCGAGAAGCTGGTCGCCCCCAGCAGCACCTCCAGGTAGTCCACCGGCCCGGATTCGTAGAGGGCCCTCAACCGGCGCCCCATCAGTTCCGTGCGCCACTCGAGTTCCTTCTGGGCACGTTCCAGTTCGGCGCGGGTCTCGGCCAGTTGCTCATTCGTGACCTGGAGACGGCTGCGCAGGTAGGCCAGATCCTGGCGGGTCTTGTCCAGCTCCCTTTCCAGGCGGAGCAGTTCCGTGCGTACCGCCTTTTCCTGCCCCCGAGACTGGGTGAGCAGGCGCTCGTACTCGGCGATCTTGCGCTCGATTTGCTCGAGCCGCTTCTGAAGCTCTGCCTCCCGCTGCTGCAGTTCCTCTTCGCTGGCCGCACGTGCACCCGGTGCCGGCCAGCCCGCACCCCAGAAACAACCCACCACCCACACCAGCACCAGAAATG
Source organism: Bacillota bacterium (assembly GCA_014360055.1). Lineage (GTDB taxonomy): Bacteria > Bacillota > Sulfobacillia > JACIYH01 > JACIYH01 > JACIYH01. The sequence continues at coordinate 8,008 of JACIYH010000016.1, forward strand.
CCGCTATGTACGCGCGCGACCGCCGGGCCACGCTACCCCCGCGCCACGCCCATCGTCCTGCCGACGACAACTCCTCACCCCCACGGCCCCGCCGTACTCGTCCCCAAAACCAGGTTCACCTCCGCCCGCGACCATCCTACAGCGGGTAGAGGCTTCACACGTGCAGGAAACGACGGAGCGAAATCCCGCTCCCCAAAGACCCCACCAGGGCCCCCAGCCCCAGCAGGGGTGCCCAGGTCAGGCGCACCACCTCCTCCGGCTCAACCAGCACCAGGAAAGGCAGGGTGCGCGCGGCTACGCCGGCCGCCCACCAGTAAGCCCCCGCCAGGGCTCCCACGGCCAGCGCTGCCCCACCCACCCCCAGGGCCAGTCCCTCCAGTACGAAGGGCCAGCGGATGAACCAGTCGGTGGCACCCACCAGCTTCATGATGGCCACCTCCCGGCGACGGGCGAATACCGTGAGCCGGATAGCGTTGGAGATGACCACCGTCGACCCCAGCACCAGTAACACCGCCACCACCACGCCCAGGCCCCGCAGCACCGCGGTGAGGCGGAAAAGCTTATCTACTGTGTCCCGCTTGTAATCCACCTTGGCCACGCCGGGCATGGCGGCGATGGCCTCCGCCACCGGCGCCACCTGCTCGGGACGGGCGACCTGCACCTCGAAGGAATCGGGCAGCGGGTTGATATCGTCCACCGCCTCCAGGATGGCGGCCCGCTCCCCGAAGGACTGGCGCATGCGCTCCAGCGCCTCTTGCTTGCTCACGAAGCGGACCGTGGTGACGCCTTCAAGGTTCCTGATCTGTTCCTCCAGCCTGGCCACGTCAGGAGCCGCCGGTACGGCCGCGCCTTCCTGGGCCCCTGATGGTCCCGCCGCCCCGGCCGCGCTACCCTGTCCCCCTGATGTTCCTGCCGGCCGGGTAGCGCCACCCTGTCCCGCCTGGGAAGGTCCCGTCCCCGGCGTCCCCCACATGCCACTGCCGCCCCGGCCGCCACCAGCGGCCTGGCGGGCGTCAACCAGGAAAGCCCTGATCTGCACTTCCGACTCCACCTGGGCCATCATCCGCCCCAGGTTCAAGACCAGGGCGAGGAAGAGGCCCAGCACCAGGAGCGAGACCGCCACCGTGCTGACCGAGGCCAGGGCCATGAGCCGTCCCGTACGGATGCCGTGGGCGGTTTCCCTGAGCAGGTACCCCCAGGTCCTAAGCTTCATGGCCGTACCCACCCCGTAACTCGTCGCGGACCAGCCGCCCCGCGTCCAGTTCGACCACCCGCCGCCGCGCCACGTTGACCAGGTGACGCGCATGGGTGGCCATGATGACGGTGGTACCCATGCGGTTTACATCCAGCAACAGCCGCAGGATCTCCAGGCCCGTGTGCGGGTCCAGGTTACCGGTGGGCTCATCCGCCAGCAGCACCGACGGGCTGTTGGCGATCGCCCGCGCCAGCCCCACCCTCTGCTGCTCGCCACCCGATAGCTCGTCCGGATAGGCCCGCGCCCTGTCGGCCAGCCCCACCATTTCCAGCACCTGCGGCACCCGGCGGGCGATTTCCCGCGGGCTGGCCTCCACCACTCTCATGGCGAAGGCCACGTTCTCGAACACCGTCTTGTTGGGAAGAAGGCGGAAATCCTGGAATACCACGCCGATACTGCGCCTGAGGTAAGGAACCTGTCCCGGGCGCAGGGCGGTCACATCCCGTCCCGCAACCAGCAGACGACCCCGGGTGGGCAACTCTTCGCGGTAAATCAGCTTTACCAGCGTGGACTTTCCCGCCCCGCTGGGCCCCACCACGAATACGAACTCGCCTCTGCCCACCTGGAAATCGATATCTCGCAGGGCCGTTACCTGGTTGGGGTAAACCTTGGTCACCCCGTAGAACTCTATCACCGCCGACACCGTTCCCGCTGAGCACCCCGCCAGAACGCAAAAGGCCTGTCCCACAACAGGCCTTCGACAAAAAGCCGCAAATTCCTTTTCCACTACAGCGGAGGAGGAAAAACCAACGGCATCCCCCGGCAGGACCTGCCCATCGCCCCGGATGGGGCGGCGCACCACCTCGCGCCGGGCTAGCGCGGGCGCTTCCGGGAGATGACCGCGCGGGCGGCGCGCGCCACCTCAGCGGCAGTGAGGCCATACTCCGCCATGAGATCCTCCGGCTTCCCCGACTGCCCGAAGCGGTCCTGGATTCCCACCCGCCGGAGGGGTACGGGGTACTCTTCTCCCAGGACCGCCGCCACCGCGGCCCCCAGGCCGCCCACCACGCTGTGCTCCTCGGCCGTCACCACCGCCCGGCACTCGCGGGCCATACGAACCAGCAGGTCCACATCCAGCGGCTTGATGGTGGACATGTTGACCACGGCCGCCCGGATGCCTTCGCGGTCGAGTTCCCCGGCCGCCGCCAGGGCCTCCGCCACCATCACCCCGCAGGCGATGATGGCCACGTCACTGCCTTCCCGCAGCACGCACCCCCTGCCCACCTGGAACCGGTACCCGGGCGGTGTCACCACGGGCACCGGCGGACGCCCCAGGCGCAGGTACCAGGGACCGGCCTGCGCGGCGGCAGCGAACACCGCCTGCCGGGTCTCCGGCCCATCGGCGGGCACCACCACCGTCATGTTGGGCAGCGCGCACATGAGGGCCAGGTCCTCGACGGCCTGGTGGGAAGCACCGTCTTCCCCTACGGTGATGCCCGCATGGGAAGCCCCGATCTTCACGTTGAGGGCCGGGTAGCAAATGGACACCCGCAACTGGTCGAAACAGCGGCCGGTGGCGAATACGGCGAAGGTGGAGGCAAAGGGGATCTTGCCCGCGGAAGCGAGGCCCGCGGCCACCCCCATCATGTTCTGCTCTGCGATCCCCATGTTGAAGTGCCGGTGGGGGAACTCGCGGGCGAAGAGTGAGGTGTAGGTGGACTTGGACAGGTCAGCGTCCAGCACCACCACCCGCGGGTCCTGCCGTCCCAGCTCCACCAGGGCCGCGCCATATGACGCCCGGGTCGCCTCACGCGCGTTCATGCCTCTCCCTCCAGTTCGGCCAGCGCCTGCTCGGCCTGGGCTGGCGAAGGGGCCTTGCCGTGCCAGTCGACCTGCCCCTCCATGAAGGAAACCCCTCTGCCCTTCACCGTACGGGCCAGGATGATGGCTGGTTTGCCGCGCACGGACCGGGCCCACCGCAGCGCCTCCAGGATCTCGTCGAAACGGTGCCCATCTATCTCCGTGACCTCCCAGCCGAAGGCCCGCCACTTGTCGGCCACGGGCCGCACGGTCATGACCTCGTCGTTGGGCCCGTCGATCTGCAGGCCGTTCCAGTCCAGGATGGCGGTCAGGTTGTCCACGCCGTAGTGAGCGGCTGCCATGGCCGCCTCCCACACCTGGCCTTCCTGGATTTCGCCATCCCCGAGCAGCACATATACCCGCCAGGGGGCCCCGTCCAATCGGCCCGCCAGCGCCATACCCAGGCCCACGGAAAGCCCCTGCCCTAGCGACCCCGTGGATGCCTCCACGCCGGGTGTCTTGCGCATATCGGGATGCCCCTGCAGGGACGAGCCCAGCCGCCGCAGCGTCCACAGTTCGTCCAGGGGAAAGAAGCCCCGCTCGGCCAGCACGGCATATAGCGCCGGGCAGGCGTGCCCTTTGGAGAGTACGAATCGATCCCGGTCGGGCCATTGGGGCCGCCGGGGATCGACCCTGAGTACCCGGAAATACAGCGTCACCAGGATGTCCGCGCAGGAGAGGGACCCGCCCGGATGACCGGACCCCGCCCCGGCGATCATGCGCACGATGTGGCGCCGGACCCGCCGGGCAACCCGGGCCAGTTCGTCCTCTCCCACCCGCGGTTCATGAGCGTGCATGGGTCAATACCTCCAGTACGAACCTGACCAGTTGCAGTTGCCGCCCCACTCGCCGGGGGTCCTGCCCCAGCCGCCACAACCACTCCAGTCCCAGTCGGCGGAAAAGGGCGGGCGCCCGCCGCACCTGCCCCGACCACACGTCCAGCGCGCCGCCCACACCGATGGCAACGCGCACGCCGCATTGCTCCAGGAAAGAGGCGTGCCGGGCCAGCCACAATTCCTGGCGCGGGCATCCCATGCCGCAAAGCAACAGGGCGGGCCGTGCCCTCGCCACCGCCTCCAGCACGGCTGGCTCGTCCCCCGGGCCGAAATAACCGTGCCAGGTCCCCGCCACGGGCAGACCCGGCCAGCGCCCGGCCAGCGCCACGGCAGCCGCCTCCGCCACCCCCGCTCGCCCCGGGGCAGCCGGCCGGCCCCCCAGGAGGAACACCGGATACCCCGACGCTGCACAGTACTCAAGCAGGCCCTCCGCCAGCTCTATACCGGCCACCCGTCCCGGGAGGGCCGTACCCAGGCGACGCGAAGCCCACACCACGCCCACCCCGTCGGCCACCACCAGGGCGGCACATTCCAGCACCCGCTGCAGTTCGGGGGACCGCCGGGCTTTGAGGATGGTTTCGGGGTTGGCCGTCACCACCTGATGCAGGCCCGTCTCTCCTTGCAGCCAGCGGCGTGCCAGGCAAAGGGCCTGCTCGGCCGTGACGGCATCAAACCCGGCCCCGAGCACGTTCACCCGGCCCGCCGGGCTCTCGCGCGGGGTGCGACCGGCACACGAGGCCGGCAGCACCCGGTTGGGCTTCCCCTCAGGGGTGCCCGATGGGAATTCACCTGATGGTGTAGCCACCCCGTACCAGCACCACGCAATCGGTGGTCGCCTTCACGCCGCGCCCGTCGCTACGTGGTACCACCAGCAGGTGGTTGAGAGGAGCATCCCCCTTGGTGAGGTCCTTGCCCGCGGTGACGTCGGCCAGTCCACCCAGGTTGCCCGGCACCACGGTCGCCTTTCCCGACCGCATGATGATCTCGGCGCCCGCCTCTGCCACCAGTTGCTTCCCCTTGGGAAGCTCCACCACCTCGAGGTTGAGGGGCTGCAGCCTGTTGTCCACGTAACTCTTGGTAACCAGGGGATCCTGCTCCGTGCCCGGCTCAGGCGCCTGAGCGCTGGCGCGGCTCCCCCACAGGTAACCACCGGCCGCTGCCCCCACCAGGCAAACGGCCAGCAGCAGCCCCAGCACAACCCTGGTCAACTTCACGGCGTACCTCCCCCGGCTGCCGGGACTACGGGGTACCTCCCCCGGCCACAAGAACTATGGCCCGGTCCTCTACGATTATCTGTTCGGGCTTGACCGGCCAGGGCAACTGCCCCACCTCGATGAGCGTCCCGGAGAACCCCAGAAAGCGCAGGGCCATGTCCCTTACCGCCTGGGGCACCGGCTGTCCGGCCAGGGTCACCTCCTCGACCCGGAACCCCACGCTCCCATCGGGGTTAACCACCGGCACCCCGGTTACGGTAACGGGAGTCTCCTGGCCACCCACCACCAGGGCAGACACCAGTTCCATCCTGCCCTGGGTCACCACCAGCCTCACACCCGGTCCCAGGTGGGCCCGGAGGAAGCGGTTCAGGCTTTCCTCAGAGACCTCCATGCGCATACGGGCCTGGCCGGGATCCTTCCAGACCACCGTACCGGTCCGCCACAACCTGGGCACGTCCAGGCGCAGCGAGGTGATGGCCGCCTCCAGCCGATCCAGGTTCAGATCGCCGGCAGCCAGGTTCTCCCCTTCGACCCGCAGCGCGTCTATTCCTCCCGCCAGCAGTTTGAAGAAGGGGAAAACCCGCACCCTGACCTCTAACCCCTGTACATCCAGGCTGTTCTCCAGGGCCGCCCCCACCCGGCGCGCCAGGAAGAGCGGTATGAGTACCTGACCCAGCACCAGCACCACTATCAGGGACCCGCCCACCGCCAGCACCGTCTTGCGCATGGCAATCCTCCCCGTGGAAGTTCTCCTGATAGGGTACCCAAACTCCACCAGGTCCCAGCACACCCGCAGGGGCGGCCGCGCAATCGACTCCCCGCCACCCGTAAGCGCACGGCCACGCCCGCCGGCGTGCAGGGCGCCGCGGCGCTGTTAGCGGGTGGGTAGGGGGGACTCTCTGCGCTGGCGGGCGCTGTGCAGGAGGTAGGCGCGGATGAAATCGTCGATGTCCCCGTCCAGCACCGCCTGCACGTTACCCCTCTCGTGACCGGTGCGGTGGTCCTTCACCAGGGTATAGGGATCCAGCACATAGGAGCGGATCTGGTTCCCCCAGGCGATCTCCTGGTGGGCCCCCTTGAGCGCTGCAATTTCCTTCTGCCTCTCCTGCTCCCGCAGGGCCAGCAGCCGGGATTTCAGCACGCGCATGGCCATCAGGCGGTTGGCGTGCTGAGACCTCTCGTTCTGGCAGGTGACCACGATCCCCGTGGGCAGGTGGGTGATGCGCACCGCCGAGTCGGTCTTGTTGACGTGCTGGCCACCGGCTCCGCTGGAGCGAAAGGTGTCGATGCGAAGGTCGGCAGGGTCGATCTCCAGGTCCTCCTCCGCCTCGATCTCCGGGAGCACCTCCACCAGCGCAAAAGAGGTATGCCGGCGCGCATTGGCATCGAAGGGCGAGTGCCGGACCAGCCGGTGGACGCCTTTCTCGGCCTTCAGGAATCCATACGCGAAGGGCCCGTTCACCACCACGGTGGCGTTTTTGATCCCCGCTTCTTCTCCGGGCAGCACGTCCACGATTTGCACCTTGAAGCCACGGCCCTCGGCCCAGCGGGTGTACAGGCGGAGCAACATGCTGGCCCAATCCTGGGCATCGGTTCCGCCCGCGCCGGCGTGGATGGACACGATGGCATTCCGCGCGTCGTAAGGCCCGGCCAGGAGAAGCTCCAGTTCAAACTCCTCCACCCGCCCGGCCAGTTCCCGGGCGCCACGGTACAGTTGCTGCGCCATGGCCTCATCGCCATCGGCGGCGGCCAGTTCCAGCAACTCCCGCAGGTCATCGGCTTCCCGGTCAAGTCCTTCGAACCTGTCCACCAGCGATTGCAGGCCACTCAGTTCCCTGCCCAGGTTCTGGGCCTGCTCGGGAGAGGTCCAGACCTCGGGCCGGGCAAGTTCCTCCTCGATTTGCGCTATGCGGGCCTTCTTCCCCGCCAGGTCAAAGGGAATCCCTCATTTGCGCCAGCTTTTCCTGCACTTCTTCCAGGGCCTTCTCCGTTTCGGCAAACACTTCTCTTTCCTCCCAGTGCCGGCCTAAGCCGTCCGGCCGCAGCATTTCTTGTACTTCTTGCCACTGCCACACGGGCAGGGGTCGTTGCGTCCCACCTTCCCGCGGGCATTCCCCCCGGCCGGGACCGCACGCGTGCCTCCCGCCCCGGGCGCCGCCCCACCGGTTGGGCCAGCCGCCCCACCACCGGCGCGCGCGGCGACCGCCACCGCACCGGCCACCTGCCGACCGGACCCGGGTGCAGCGGCAGCCGCCCCCGTTACTCCGCCCGCCGGCCTGGCCGAGCCGTCCGACCGGGCCGCCACTCCCAGTTGCTCCGGGCCCGCCCGGAAGAGGATGCTGACCACCTGGGAGCGGATACTGTGGATCATCCCGTTGAACATCTCGAAGGCTTCCAGCTGGTACTCGATGAGGGGGTCCTTCTGCGCATACGCCCGCAGGCTGATTCCCTCGCGCAGGTCGTCCATGGCCCCCAGGTGTTCCATCCAGTGGTAGTCGACCACCCGCAGCAGCACCAGGCGCTCGAACTCGCGCATGCGCTCCGGACCCACCGCCTGCTCGATGCGACCGTACAGCGCTTCCGCTTCCCCGTACAGGTAGTCGCGCAGGTCCTGCCGGGTGCGCCCCTCCAGGTCCAGACCCTGCAGTCCCAGGCGGCCTGCCAGATGGGCGGCGAGGCCCTCCAGGTCCCACTCCTCCGGGTGCACGCGCTCGGGGACGAAGGTGTCCACCGCCTCGTCCACCACCTCACGGACCATCTCGAGGATCTGCTCGCGCAGGTCCGCGCCCTCAAGCACCTGCCGCCGCTGGCGGTAGATGATCTCCCGCTGCTTGTTCATCACGTCGTCGTACTGCAGCACCCGGCGCCGGATGTCGAAGTTGTGAGCTTCCACGCGCTTTTGGGCGCGTTCTATTGCCCGGGAAATCACAGGATGGTCGATGGCCTCGTCTTCCGGGATACGCAGTCGATCCATGATTCCGGCGATCATCTCGCCCCCGAAGAGGCGCATGAGGTCGTCTTCCAGCGACAGATAGAATCGCGAGGAACCGGGATCCCCCTGCCGTCCCGAGCGTCCGCGCAACTGGTTGTCGATGCGCCGGGCCTCGTGCCGCTCAGTACCGATGACGTGCAGGCCCCCCAGGTCGGCTACGCCTTCGCCCAGCACGATGTCCACGCCGCGGCCGGCCATGTTGGTGGCGATGGTAACCTGCCCCTTCTGACCGGCCCGGGCGATGATCTGAGCTTCCTTTTCGTGGTGCTTGGCGTTCAGCACCTGGTGGGGGATACCGCGCTGCTTGAGCATCTCGCTGAGGCGCTCGGACTTCTCGATGGAGATGGTGCCCACCAGCACGGGCTGCCCGCGCCGGTAGCAGTCTTCGATCTCCTCCACCACCGCCTCGAACTTGGCCCGCTCCGTCTTGTACACCACGTCCGGGTGGTCGATGCGGATCATGGGCTTGTGGGTGGGAATGACCACCACGTCCATGCCGTAGATCTTCCGGAACTCCTCTGCTTCGGTGAAGGCCGTACCCGTCATACCCGCCAGCTTGCGGTACATGCGGAAGTAGTTCTGCAGGGTGATGCTGGCGATGGTCTGGTTTTCCCGCTGGATGCGGAGCCCTTCCTTGGCCTCGATGGCCTGGTGCAGCCCGTCCGAGTAACGGCGTCCGAACATCAGCCGCCCGGTGAACTCGTCCACTATGATGACCTGGCCGTCCTTGACCACGTAGTCGCGGTCCCTCTTCATGAGGGCATGGGCCTTGAGGGCGTTGACCAGGTAATGGGAGAGGTCGGTCCCCTCCGCGTACAGGTTCTTCACTCCGGCCAGCTTCTCGGCTTTGGCCACCCCCTGCTCGGTGGGCGCCACCGTACGGGCCTTCTCGTCGACCTGATAGTCCTCGCCCTCCTTGAGGTACCTGACCACGCGGGCGAAGCGGTAGTACAGGTCGGAAGGCCGTGGCCCGGGACCGGAGATGATCAGGGGGGTGCGGGCCTCGTCGATGAGGATGCTGTCCACCTCGTCCACGATGGCGTAATTCAGTCCCCGCTGCACCACCTCGTTGAGGCTCAGGGCCATGTTGTCGCGCAGGTAATCGAAGCCGAACTCGCTGTTGGTCCCGTAAGTGACGTCGGCCAGGTAGGCCGCGCGCCGCTCAGCGAAGTCGAGCCCGTGCACCACCACGCCCACGCTGAGCCCCAGCATGCGGTAGATGGGCCCCATCCACTCGGCGTCACGCCGGGCCAGGTAATCGTTCACGGTGACGATATGGACGCCTTCCCCGGGCAGGGCGTTCAGGTAAGCGGCCAGGGTGGCCACCAGCGTCTTGCCCTCGCCCGTCTTCATTTCGGCGATGTTACCCTCGTGGAGGACAATACCCCCCATCAGCTGTACATCGAAGTGACGCAGGCCCAGCGTACGCCTGGCCGCCTCGCGCACCACCGCAAATGCCTCGGGCAGGATGTCGTCCAGGCTCTCGCCGTTGGCCAGCCGCTGCCTGAATTCCGCCGTGCGCCCCGCCAGCTCCGGGTCGCTGAGACGCTCCACCTCCGGTTCCAGAGCATTGATGCGGTCGACTATGCGGCGAAGGCGGCGGAGTTCCCGCTCGTTCGTATTTCCGGTCACCAGTTCGGCCAGGAACTTAACCATACCACAACGATTCTAACACCGCACTCCCCCCAACTCAACCTCACCTGCCCCACGTGACCCCGCAAGCCCCACGAGGTGCTCCTGTGCTGAGCTTCTCACCGGTTGGCCTTAGTAGGGCCGCGTTGGCTACAGAGGCGCCCTCGCCGGGCGGTCAACGCGGTCAGGGCGGAAACCATGCCCGGAGCACCTGAACTAAGCGCGCGAAAGCCGGGTCAGAACACCGTTGCAGACTGACCGTCCTGGCCAGATGCTCATAGATGGACGACGACCGCGGCTTCCAGGTGTGGCGCAAGACGGCTTCCACAGCCCTCTTGGGTTGGGAGGGTTTGGGCCGTCCTGGCTCCCACAAACCATATTCGATCAGCCAGGGACGCAGGTCGCCGGCCTGAGTTGGAGCCCATCCGAGAGCGAGGGGAACCTGGGGGGAGTCGCTCCACACCCAGGCCTCAGTTCCGGGTCCAGACAAACGGCGGCTGCACGGTTGTCCCAGCCAGAATCGCGGAGCCGCTGTTCGAGGTCTCTCTCCAGGTCTACCCGGTCCCAATCATCCCGTCCGCAGCCGTGCCGGTCAAAGATCACCAGAGCGTGCAAAGCCCGCCGGAGCATGGGTCTCAGGAAATCGGGACTGCGCAGGAAGCAGACGTTCCGGGTGAACAAAGAGATCGTAAGTGACAGAGCGGATCTCGAGAGCCTGGGGCTGCGCGAGGATGCCGGCTACGGCAGCGCGCGCGTTGTTGTCTGCCACCAGTACGACCAGGTCACAACTGCTGTGATGAGGTTCCGTCATCCCAGCACCCCTGCCGCGTAGAGGGCTCCCAGGTTGGTCTCACCTTTCCAGTCTCTCAGAGCCGGATGTTCGGACCCATGCACTATGTCGGTGGCTCCCTCAGGGGTCCTTGCGAAACACAGCACGTCCTCGGGATCTGCCAGGCTGAGGATGACCGGGGAATGTGTGGCGAGCAGGACCTGCGCACTGTACACGGACGAAAGCGACTGGTACATAGTCTCCACAGCCCGGGGGTGAATGCCGTTTTCTGGCTCCTCAATGAGGTAAACCCCTTCCAGGTCGGGCAGATAGGCCGGTAGTGTGAGGGCGAGAAGGCGCAGAGTTCCGTCTGACACCATCCAGGCCGGAACGCTGAATCCGCCCCGGTATTCCACGACGAGATAACGGTGACGATCTTCCGTTCTCTCCACGGTCCGGACCGACTCCAGGTCTGGCAGTGCCGTGCGCAGGTGCGCCACCCATTCTTGCAGCCGATCGGGTGCCTTGCGGTGCAGGTCTTCCACCACCCAAGGCAGGTTCGAACCGTCAGGGCGGAACCCCTTCGGCTGACCGGGGGGGCTGGGTCGCCGCATGCGCTCACTGTTCAAGACCAGGCTTTCCACGCCTTCCATGAGGATTCTCTTGAGCCACGTCGAGATAGGGAACTTCGACTCATCTTCCGGCAGATTGCCCAACGCCGACTTACGAGGCCCCAGCTTGAACACGTGATCCCAACCCCGCCCCGTTTCCGGGTAGAAATTGTCGTTCCCACCGGGCACTTTGTTGATGACCGTCTTGACCCTCCTGCCACGTGTTTGCAGGGTGAGGCTTTCCGGGGCAGCCACAGCTTCCGGGAAAAGCCGCCTCTGGACCATCGGCCGCTGTGGCCTGTTTGTAAGCAGGACGCGCTCCACCAGGATGGCGTTCTCCTCCGTGGCAGGGTCTACCCCGATGGCCACCTCGTATCTACATCGGTTGTAAATCCGGTCCTGTAACGCTCTATGGTGCTCATCCCGCAGGGCCACCTCGATGGCCAACTCGAACCTGCTCCCTTGCCTCTGCCATACGAGATCCCTGAGGTTCTCGGTGCGCCGCGTGATCGCGTGCTCCAGGCCCCCGGAGACGAGGTCACCCAGGAAGCGGATCACGTCGCAGAAGGTGGTCTTGCCGCTGGCGTTTGGTCCGACCAGGACGTGAAACCGGTCGAGTTCCTGCTCAATGTACCTCAGGCAACTGAAGTTCAGAGCTTCAACTCTGGCGATCACTGTGTGGTTCCCTCCGACCATGTTTTCGCCCAAGGGCAGGGATACCCCTGCCGGACACCACGGATCCTCGCCATGGTATCCCGCCTGCACGGCCACCCAACGGGGGCAACGGAAACCGTCAGGAGGGCTGCCGGCGGCGGCCGGCACCCATCAGGGCCTGAACGAGCACAAATGCACCAACGGCGAGGAAAGCATCCCCCAGGCTGAAAGCACAGGGGCGCCAGAAGGGCGGAGGCAGGCGGAAGACGTCGCCCAGAAAGGCCAGGCGGGTGCCCTCCCCCATCAGCGCGTGGGTGGGCACCTCGCCAGCGCCCAGGGCGGGCACCAGACGGCCCAACCCCACCGCCTGCAAGGCCTCCGGCGAAACGGGCATGCGGCCTCCGTTGGCAGCGATCACGGCGAGGTTTAGCAACAAGCCCACCGCCACCAGCGGCATCCCGGGAAGCCGGAGGTTGGCGGTCACCGCGTACATCACCAGGAAGTACCCCAGCACGTTGAGCAGGCCCGTCCACCAGGCCGCGGCCACCCATCCCCGGCCGCCGGCCACCTGCAGGCCCACGTGGATCACCGCAGCCGCCAGGACCCATTCCAGGCGGTGGAAGTCAGCGCGGGCCAGGTTGCGGAGGCGACCGCCCCGCAACTCAGCTACCAGGAAGGAGAGTATAATGGCGCTTAAAAGCATTCCGCCCCCAGCACGCCTCCTCCCTCACCACGTGGCGGAACAGGCGCACCAGGCGGGGATCGAACTGGGTCCCCTGTCCACCCGCTATCTGCTCCCAGGCCTCCTGCCCGGTCATCGCCTGCCGGAAGGGCCGGTCCGAGGTCATGGCCACGTAGGCATCCGCCAGCGCCACCAGACGTGCCTCCACGGGGATATCCGTCCCGGCCAGGCCGTCCGGGTAGCCCTGTCCATCCCAGCGCTCGTGATGGTGGCGGATGGCCAGGGCCGCCCCCTTCATGCGCCGTAGGGGTTCGAGGATGCGCCCCCCTATCACCGCATGGGCCCAAACCTGGTAGTAATCCCGGGCGGGCAGCACGCCAGACCTCTCCGCCAGGCGCTCATCCAGCCCCACCAGCCCGATATCGCGCAGCAGAGCCCCCAGATAGATGGCCCGGACGTCTGCCTCAGGCAGATGCAGCTTCCGTCCCAGGGCCGCCGCCAAGCAGGCCCCCCGCTCCCCTTCCCCCGGGCTGACCTGGTCGCGTGACTCCATGGTCCGGACCAGGGTGTGCACGGTGTCCCAATACGCCCCCTGCATGTCCGCAAAGACCAGTAGCGTGTAAAGCAATAACATGACCAGGAGCACCACGACCGTAGCCAGCACGGTTACCGTTCCATAAAAATACACCAGCACATGCAGGACAATCCCGGCTGGAAGAGCAAACAGCCACGTGGCGCCCATCTCCTCCAGGTAGCGCACCAGCTCTCTCACCGGGTTCACGCGGTAACGCAGAGCACCCATAGCAGCTTCAAGAAGACCGACCAGCACCACGCAGGCCACCCAGCAAAGCAGCACCAGCCGCACTCCATCCGGCCAACCCGCGGGGAGCACTGCCTCATCACCGCGGGTCAGGGCAACCGCAGTCATGACCCCCAGACCCCAGCGCGCAGCCGTAAAGGCGCTCTCCTCGACGAGTTGGCGCACCTGGCCCGGCAGCCGCGAACGACGCTGCAACGCCACGATGGTCTGCAACCCGAAAACGGTAAGGAAGGGCACCCACCCCGCCGCCACCGGAGGCAGATCCAGAGCTCCGGCAAAGAAGGCAACCCATTCGGTAAAGAGCACCAGCCCCCACTTCATCACCGGGAGCTGGCAGGCGATCATGGCCATAAGCGTGAGGAAGACGATCTCCACCACATCGCGGGTTTGCAGTTGGCCCGGGACCAGGACGGTGGCAGCCACGAAAGCTGCCACCGCTCCCCAGCCGAATATGGTCCAGAGGTGCCGGAACCACCCCAAGCACCTCAATGCTCCTCGCCCCCCATCCCGGCCGCGGCGACGAGGGCCTCTGCCCCCGCAGCGGCACGGCTCTCGCCGCCCACCACCTTCGCCAGCACTTCTACCAGAGCCGGGTCGAACTGGCCGCCCGCGCACCTGCGCATCTCCGCCAGGGCCTCGTCCCGGCTCAGGGCCTTCTTGTATGGCCGGTCGGAGGTAAGGGCGTCATAAGCGTCGGCCACGGCTATGATGCGGGCCCCCAGCGGGATCTCTTCCCCATGCAAACCGCCGGGGAACCCCAACCCGTCAAACCGCTCATGGTGGTGCATGACCCATTTAGTCCCCTCACCCAGCAGGCTGATCCGCTCCACAATCTCTGCGCCCAACAGCACGTGCATCTGCATCTCACCGTATTCACCCGGCGTGAATAGCCCGGGCTTCTTCAACACCGCGTCACGAATGCCGATCTTGCCCACGTCGTGTAGCCTGCCCACGTGCGCCAAAAGCTCCAGCTTGTCCTCGGAAAGGTGCAACTCCCGGCCGATGGCCATCGCCAGCTCCGCCACCCGGTCGCAGTGACCGCGCGTATACGCATCCTTGGCGTCCAGCGCCGACGTCAGCGCCGCCATGGTCTGCACATACGCCTCCCGCACATCCAGATAGCGCTGGAAGGACTGCCTCGCCACGAGTAGCGGAAGAACAGCCAATGCCAGGCTGGCTGCTCCCACCTGCAAGTACAACTGAGCCAGCACCGCCCCAAGGGGCACCAACCCCAGGAAGTTGGGTGCGGCCCACTTGTAGTTCGCCGCCCATGTTTGCCAGAAGGGGACACCCCGGTCCACCGCTGACGCACCAACCACCGCCGTGCAGTTCACAGCCGCATACACCATCCCGGCTAGCAGCATCGCCGGCACATCGCGTGGGAAACGAATCAAGCCGGGCGACCCGCCCGCGAGGACGTAGACGGCACCAGCCACACTGGCTGATAATGCAAGCTGACCTCTGTTGAATGCCACAATTGGCCAGGGCACCCGGCCCATTAAATCCTTGACACGCAGGGTACCAAGTGCAGCAGCCCATGCGGCCTCAGCAGGGCCACAAGCCAATAAAGCCGCGTAGGTAACAGTCAGACCGGGAGAAACGGTGGCGTTCTCCCTGGGGATCTGCGTGGGGAACAACTCTACGCTAGCCGCCGCCAGCGAAAACAGCAGGACCTGGAGCCAGTCGCGCGCCGTCAGACCAAACGCCGAGTAGGCCAGCGCCGCTGCCCCTGCACAAAAAAGCCCAAGGCAGTACACAAAGAACCTTGGCCTCGAACGCGCGAAGCTCACGGCTCTGGCCACCTCTCGGAACATTGAACGGGACACCAGCACCCTAACCGTACTGGAAGTGCGAACCCGCGGCGAAGATCAACGTGACCAGGGCCAGGATGATCTTCAGGAGGCGGCTCATGTAAAGACCAAGGTGTTACGCACCCGAAGAAGCTGGCATTCGGGTGCACTGGGCTGGAGGTCAGTCGGTACGGTGCTGGTGTCCCCTGCAAACCTTTATCCCTGCCTGTACCAGACCAGATGACGGTTGAGCGCGCTCAGTGTAGCTCTAGCCACGGCCTCTGCCTCGTCAAGGCGCACACGGGCACAACCCACGTATGTCCCACGCTCTTCCCCCGCCAGACCCAGGACCACCACCGCCACCCGTACGCCTGCCGTTTCCGCGAGCTTTGCATCCACGAGGTAGAGCAGTTCCACACCGAGCAACTTATGTACAGCCACCAGTGCAGCCTGGGCAGCCACGCGCGCCTGCACCGGAGGAACAACCGCTCCCGTGGCGGTGCCTTCCACCACTTGTTCCCCGAGGGACATCTCCACATTGACCGTCCCCGAGGTGCCTGCCACGCTGCGGCTGACACGGCGCAGCACGAAGCGCGAGGGAGACAGCTCTTCTTCGGCTTCGTCGCTCAACTGGGCCACCGATATGGTGTCCGCTCCCACCTCCGTGTTGAACCGACTCAATAGCGCCGACTGGACGTCCCGCACGATCTGGCGCGGGTTTCGCCCCGCCCGGGCCAGGACCCTTATTGCTGCAACGTGTTCTTCATCCTGGAGTTCGACCCGAACCCCTATGATGTCCCGCAGCTGCCGCAAGAACCCCTCCAGGGTTCGACGGCGTTCTTCGCCCTGCGAGTCCATATGCACCTTCCCGAACCCTGGCCCGCGCATAGGGCATTCGACCCCAGGAGGCATTTCTCCTCCTTTTTCCCTGGGCCGGATTTTGCGGACTTCAGCCCAGCCTGATCCCCGCTTCCACGAGCATATCCCCAAGTAGCCACAACCCACCGGAAACCAGACAATGTCCACCCAACACCACGGGCACGGGCGCCTGCAAGGCCGCACCGGTGAACTCGGCCAGCACGGGATCCTTCACCAGGTCGGGTCTGCCCAGGTCGGACTGGAATCTGTCCCAGTCATCGAAATCCCTGTGCCAGTGGGCAAAGAGAACGCGCGAGTCCAGCAGTACCGCCTGCCCACACCGGGAAAGGAGGGAGAAGAAATCCCGGCTACCCACCCGCTCGTGCAAGAACCCGAGGAGGGACACGACCTCGCCGCGGCGCTGGCGGCCCAGGGCCTTCATGCCCCGCTCTTCGGAAAACACCCGCACGCGCAGGGGCACATTCATGTTGAGATAAGTCACCACCGAGGGACCCACCCTTCCTGCCACCACCAGTTCGGCACCGGGTGCGGTCATCACCTGGTAAGCCCCCCGAATACGCCGGTCGTCCCAGGACAGGCGGTCAAGGGTCTGCACGGTCCGGGGGCCCCCCTTGCGGGACAGGCGGAGGATGAGGGCGTCCGTGGGGGTGTCCACGTCGAAGTTCACCCGTGCCGAGTTGGGAAGGAGGATTCGCTCGAGCCCCAGATCGCGCAGCGCGAAACCCAGCTCGTTGTCCGACTCCGGCAGCGGGATGGCCGACAACGCCTGAGCGGGGGTGAAAGCGACGATGTCGGGCGATTGCACGTTGTTCTGGAGGACGACGTTCTTGCGCCGGCGCAACTCCGACGCCACAAACCGCCAGTCGTCTTCGGTGAAGAGCGGCGCCGCCGGACCCCCCAGGTAGATCACGTTGTCCAACCGGTACCGCTCGATGACGTCCAGCAGGCGGCGTCCGAACCGGAACCGGCGTGTCTTGAAATCGACCCTTGCTCCCAGGGAGGCAGCCTCGCTGGCGAGGTCCGCGAAATTGGTGCACAGGATGACCTGATCCACCTCGCCCGCGCGGCCGATGGTCTCGATGGTGTCCAGGACGATGGCCTTGCGGACGGCAGCCATCTCCTCCTCCACGGAGGTGCGCGGGCGACCTCCCTCGAAGATCACCACCGAGACGGGTTGGCGCAGCAGGTTCACATCAATACTCCGGCTCGATGAGACCGTAGTTACCGTCCCGCCGCCGGTAGACGACGTTTACCCGGTCAGTCTCCGCGTTGGTGAACACGAAGAAATCGTGGCCCAGGAGATCCATCTGGAGGATGGCCTCTTCCACACTCATGGGCTTGAACGCAAAACGCTTCACCCGCACCACACGCGGCCGTTCCGTCTCCTCCTCCGAGGGCTCCACGGCAGGCGCGGGCGCCTCCGCCCGCTCGGCCGCCCTGCGTGCCACACGCAGACGCCTGGTGATGCGGGTCTTGAACTTTTCGATTTGCTTTTCCAGCTTCTCGAGCACCAGATCCACCGAGGCGAAGGCGTCGCCCGTCGCTTCTTCCCCTCGCAGAAGGATGCCGTTCACCGATACCGTAACCTCCACGATATACCGGCCTCTCTCCGCACTGATGACCGCGCTGGCACTCACCGGCACGTCATCGAAGAACCGCTCTATCTTGGACATCCGCTTCTCGGCGTACTGGCGCAGGGCCGGAGTGAGCTCAAGGTTCTTCCCCCGTACCGTGATTTCCATTCTGGCTCCCCTTTCCGCCCTCTCTCACTCAGTAGTATTGGCGGGCGGCCAGTCAAATCCTCCCCGCTGCTGCCTACGCCCGGCAGCGCGCCTCCCTCCCCGCAGGCAACCCCATGCCCGGACCTGTTGGCCCCGCAGCCCACCACCTGCCGCCGCGCGGGGAACCCCACGCCGGGTCGACGGGGGCGCCGCCGGGACTGGGCGCCCCGGCCGCATCACTTAAGCTCGTCGAGCACCCGGGCGGCGCGACCGGCTTCCAGGCACTGACGGTAAGCCCTGCTCCCTTCAAGGGCCGTACGCGTGACGGCCAGATCCCCTTCGATGGCCCGCAACCGCTCGGACACCAGGCGCTGGCACTCGCGGTCCACCTCCAGGATAGAACGAAGGAGTTCTCGCGCTTCCGCCTCCGGCTCCCCGTCCCCGGCATCCGGGGGATCGCACTCCTTTGCCGGTGACCCAGGTCCGTCCTCATCGCACGGTGGATCGCACTCCTGTGGCGGTGACCCCGTTGCGCCCTCGGCGTAATGTTGGTCGCGCTGCCGTGCCGGTGAACCCGGCTCGTCCCCATCACCAGGAGTATCGGTGGGAGAGCCCACTCCGCCCAGCAGCACGCGCCTCTCCGCCAATATACGGGGCAGCTCGCTCAGTTGGCCGGCAGCCACCGCGTCCCTCTGCGCCCGCGCCAGCTCCAGGAGGCGCCGGTACCGTATCAGTTCGTCCCGGGACACCGGCATGGCTGGCCCACCCACCTCTCGCCTCACAGGGCTCTACCTGGCGCTACACGGTGCGGGCGGGCGCGGCACGCATGGCCTGTTCCCACGCTGTGCGGAGTTCCTCGAACATCCCCCTGAGCACGCCCAGCAACTGGGGATCCTTGCGCAGGTTGGCTTCCACCAGCCGGGAGCGCGCGAAGGCGTACACCTTCTCGAGGGCCCGCGCCACCTCCCCGGCCCGCATATCGAGGGCACAATCCAGTTCATCCACGATATCCTGGACGCGCACGATGTTGCGATGGGCACCCTCCAGGTCGCCGGCCTCCACCGCCTTCTGGGCCTGCGCGGTGAACCGCGCCGCACCGTCCAGCATCAGCCATACCAACTTGGCGGGGCTCGCCGTCTGCGTCTGAATCTCGCGGTAATAGCGGCTCCCCTCGTGCACCGACGCGACGCTCACCAATCTCCCCTCCCTATCCGTGTGGTTTCGACCGTACCCACGCGGTACCCGGTGCCGCCGGCCACGGGGCACAGCACGTGCGGCACGCCATGTAGGGCCCGCTGCCTTCCCGAGCTGCCAAGCTCACTCAGTGGGCGGCTGCAAGGCAGCCAGCCTCTGCTCCAGCCACGCCCCCTGGCTCTGCATCACCGCCAGGCTGCGCTCCAGGTTGACGAACTGCTCGATCAACCTCTGCTCGCGCAACTTGAGACGATCCTCCAGCACCCGCATGCGATCCGCCATGTCTTTGATAAGGCTGTCCAGCCCCGATTCCCGCGTTGGGATTAGCCCGGTCCCGGCCTGCACCCACAACCGGAAGGCATCCCGTAGCCTTTCCGCCACACTCTTCACAGCCTCGTCGGCAGAGTAGAACAGCTTGGCGACATCTCCGGCCCGGGCGGACAGGGCTTCCCTGAGTTTGGTCTCGTCGATGGCCAGGGCCCCTGTCTTATCGGTAGTCGAGATGCCTATGTCGTACAGGCTGTCCATACCCGCAGGCAGTCCGGAAACAGCCCCGTAGGCAAGCTGCCGCAGTTGCCGTTCTATGCCCTGGGCGGTGGGATCTCCGGCGAGGGGGCCCGCATCGCCGGGCTGGTTCACCAGGTAAGAACGCAGCTTGGACAGCGCGTCGTTGTACGCGTTCACGAAGTCCCTGATCTCGGCCACCATGCCGTCCACATCGGCCTTCACTTCCAGCGTGGCGGAACCGGTACCATTCAGCTCCAGAGTAACGCCGGGGACAGCCGTGGTTACGGTGTTACTCCCGCTCGTGATGGTCACGCCGTCCACCTTGAACTCGGCATCCTGGGCCGTCACCTTTACGTTGGGCGCGCCGTTGACCAGCACGCCCAGCTTGGTGAGCACCTGGTTCGCATCCTCGTCAAGGGCCATGGCGCCGGCGGTCCCGGTGGTGTTGCTCTTCAGCACCAGGATGCTCTTGGTGACGCCGTCCACGACCGTGTTCACCACCGACGCGGTGACGCCCACTCCAGCCGTGGCGTTAATCTTGTCGCGGATACTGGCCACCGTGTCCGTGGTCACCACCGAAATGGTCTTGCCGTTGATATAGATGTCACCGGCCAAGCCCAGGGCATCCTGGGGTTGCTCAGCCGATGCCACCACCTGCGCCTGCGCCAGCTTCTGTACACTTATGGCATACGTCCCCGTCGGCGCCCCGGCGGAAGCCGTCCCCATCACCACGCTCTCGGCAGACGACGCAGCCACGCGCGCCTGGAAAGTCGTGCTCAGGAAGAAGGGGTCGAGCTTGCTGTCGACAGCTTGCAGGGCAAGCTTGAGGTCACTCCACGCCTTCTTCACCGCCTCGAGCCGGCTCTTGCGCTGTTCCAGCGCCGTGATGGGGCGCCTCTCGATGGCCATCAAATCGTCGATGATCTTGCGCCAGTCAAGCCCCGTCGCCAGACCCGACACACTCCACAGCGCAGTGGTGCTCATCAACTCACCTCCCCGGCTACTCGGTGCCGGACGTCCATCCGCGCATTGCGTCCGTCCCGCCCGGCCAATTGAAGGCGAATGCTCAGAGCCAGACGAGCCGTGTGAATTGCCGCGCCCCCGGTGTACCGCCTGGCCAGTTCCAACACCCGCAGTCCCGCCCGATCCCGGCCCACGCGGTGATACGAGAGCGCCAGAGAAACCCAGGCAGATGCGTCTGCCGGCCGCTGGCGCACGGCTTCGCGGAAAAACGTGCGTGCTTCCGCGTGCAGGCCCCGCGCCAGACTGATTTCTCCCAGCGCACGAAGGGCGGCCGCATCGGTGCATCCCTGCTGGACGCCGGCAAGCAGGTGGGCAGCCGCCTTCTCGTGCAGGCCCCGCTGGAAGTACAGCTTGCCAAGTTCGCGGTCCAACTGCCCGGGATCCATCAGGCCTGAACGCAAGCGGTCGCACGCTCGCTCGAACCAATCTCGGCGACCCACGTCAAGCAGAGTGACCAAGACAGAAGCGACGTCACGCCAGCCCAGACGGGAGTCCTCGCCTGCAGGGGTCTCCTTAAATCCGGTGTTCTCCCCGGCCCCAGCTTCGCCACCTGGGGTCAGCCAGGGCTCGAGCAGCAGCCGGGCCCCCCGCGCCGCCCTGGGGTTGACGCCCGCGAGCAGGTCGAGATCCTGTCGGGCAAGCCGGGCTTCGCCCGCCACCAGTTCGAGCACCGCCTTGCGCGGGCACAACTGCGCCAGTTGAGTGGTGAGAAAGGCCTGCCTGACCTCAGAGCTCAGCAACTGCCTGTACGCTGTCACCGCTTCACGCAGGCGGCCCCCCCTCAGGTGCTCCTCTGCCTGGACCCACAGGCTCAGCACGTGGCGCCCCTTGTCGTGGAGCGCAGGCAGAACCCCACCGAGCTGCTCACTCATCTCCTTTGCCACCGTGTTTCGGGCTTCAACGGCTTCGTCGAGACGCCCCAAACCCAGGTAGCTCTCGACGGACGCTGCCCGCGCAAGGAAGCTTCCGGCACCAAGCTGGGAGAACATGTACACGCTGGGGGCATCCCCCATCCGCAGGCACTCGCTCAGGGCCTCGAGAGCATCCTCATAGCGGCCCAGCCGGTTGAGCACGAGGCCGCGGAGGTAGTGGAGATCCACGTAGTCCGGATATAAATCCTGCGCTTGCTCGAGCACTGCCAGCGCCTCATCATGGCGTCGCTCGTCGATCAAACATGCAACCAGGTGCCGGACCAGAGCCGGGGCGTAAGGAACCCCGGGCCCGGGCAGGAGGCGAAAAGCCCGCTGAAAAATCTTAATCGCCCTCGAGCGGTCACCCTGTCGCATGTATTCCACTGCCAGGTTGAATTGGACGAAAGGATTGTGCGGATCCTCCTCCGCCTGCCGCCGGACGATCTCCAAATTACGGCGCTTCTTGTCATATCCCTCAACTGTGGCACCCAGGTAGCCGTAATGCAAGATCACAACCTCCGGCAGAGGTCTGATCACCCCCCCTGCCCTGAGCAGACACGGACCCACCTGCTCGTGGAGAGCACCCTCATACCTGACCCCGGGCAGACGGCGGAACAGCCGTACATTGGCGTGAGACGCCCCGCCCGAGATGGTCACATCCCCGGTGAAGTTGACTATGTCCAGAAGGAAACCGTCTACAAGGGGATTCTTGATCGCCCTTCGGAGAAGAGGCCCAGACGAGGGCGCCACCTGCTCATCCGCATCCAGCACGAGCACCCAATCGGTGGTCACATGCTCCAGGGCCACGTTGCGGGCGGCAGCGAAATCGTTCTGCCATTTGTGCCTTACCACCGCCGCACCGGCGTCCCGAGCGACCGACGCAGTCGCGTCCCGAGACCCGGTATCGACCACCACCATCTGGTCCACGAGGGACACAACGCTCG
Organism: Bacillota bacterium; assembly: GCA_014360055.1. Taxonomy (GTDB): domain Bacteria; phylum Bacillota; class Sulfobacillia; order JACIYH01; family JACIYH01; genus JACIYH01. The sequence continues at coordinate 30,242 of JACIYH010000016.1, forward strand.
CCAGACACCGGCGAAGACTCTCCTGTTCATCGCGCACAATCATGGCCAGCCCCAGCGTGACCTCGTCCGGGACCCGGGCCAGATGGGAGCGGACTGCCCCCACAAGGATGTCTTCAAGGAGGCCCGCCTTGGTGCTCAGCTCGGCCGGGGCGGTCCCATTCCCGTGTCCGGGGACCACATGAACGTTACCCCGCGCACCGGCGCGGCGCAACTGGTGCGCCACCTCCTGCGAAGCCGTCAGGACGTTAACGGGGACCGAACATGCCGTACGCGCCACATCATCGCCCAGACCCTCAGCAATGAGCAAGAAGGGTGCTGCCGTTCCGACGTCCACGCAGGCCCCCGCATGGGACCAGTGGGTACCAATGGCCGCATCGCAGTCCCGGAGCGGCTCGGGCGCAGTCCTCAGGCTGCTCACCGAGCGGAAGGCGAGCGCGTCCGCCAACCACTCAGGCCTCCCCCCCTTACCGAACACCTCCACCTCATGGCCGGACCGCGCCAGAGCCGTGCAGTACGCCTCTAGGTCCGGTATCAAAGTTGCCGGGGTCTGGTCATCCACCAGCCAAGCCACCCGCACCCACGACACCCCCGTCAGCGCGGCGTCCATTCACCCTCACCTAATGCGCGTGGCCGACCGGCTGGGCCGGCCGGCCACGCCCCACACAAGAGGTTCGACTGTGCTAACCGAGCAGCTTCAGCACCGCCTGCGGCGCCAGGTTCGCCTGGGCCAGCATCGCCGTGCCCGCCTGCTGCAGGATCTGTAGCTTGGTGTAGGTCATCATCTCGGCTGCCATGTCCACGTCGCGGATTCGCGAGTTGGCCGCCTCCAGGTTCTCCGACGCCACACCCAGGTTGGCAATGGTGTGTTCAAGACGATTCTGGACGGCGCCCAGCTTCGCCCTGATGTCGCTCACGGTACCGATAGCAGCGTCAAGACTGGCAATAGCCGCAGAGGCAGCGTCAGCCGACGTGAGCTGAATACCCTCTATGCTGAGTGCTGCAGCATTCGCCCCTTGAATCGTCAGCGACATAGTCTGGCCAGCGTTGGCTCCCACTTGGAACACAAGCCCGGTAGTTGCAACGGTAGCACCGTCGAGCAGCTTGATTGTGTTGAACTCCGTGTTCCCTGCGATCCTGTTGATCTCTTGCAGCAGCTGGGCTACCTCTTTCTCTATCGCGGTCCGATCGTCACTCGTCAGCGTGTCGTTCGCCGCTTGTACGGCCAGCTCCCTCATGCGCTGAAGGATGCTGTGCGTCTCCTGGAGGGCTCCCTCCGCCGTTTGCACCAGTGAGATGGCGTCTTGCGCGTTCCTCACTGCCTGATTCAGACCCTTCACCTGCGCCAGTATCTTCTCCGATATGGCGAGGCCGGCCGCGTCGTCTGCAGCCCTGTTGATCCGCAACCCCGAAGAGAGGCGTTCCATCGATTTGGCAAGTTGGCTCGATATGAGGCTGAGGTGCCTGTGAGCATTCAGGGCCTCAATGTTGCTGTTGATCCGCAGTCCCACAGAACCGTTCCTCCCTGATCTTCATCACGCGGGGCCTCCCTGCCTCCGCTTCCTACCCTACACCTGCCACGGTCGGCCGCCCCGGGCAGGCAAACCTCGGTCGCTGTTACCGCCATATTGATCGACCAAGCACGGTCCCGTCTTTAGCTGAAGCGCATGTCCACTCCCAAAATACGCGCTTCGCCCTGCCATTTCCTAATAACACCAGGGTAGGGCTTCACTGGCCGGAAGGCGTGCCTAACCGGGCTGCCAGTTCCAGGCTGGAGCGGGATGGCTCGCATACGGTGAGGCCGCAGGCCCTGGCCTCCTCGCGCGCATAACGGAAAACCCCCGGAGGCGCCGTGTCTATAAAGGCTTGAGCAGCACGATAGATTGCAGCACGGTTGACTGGTGGGACTAAATCATTGACAACAATCATTTTGTGGCCCGCAGCCAAATCAATTCCCGCGCTCTCTGCGCGCCGCTCAATGTGTGCCACCACACTTGCAACGTCGGCTTCAACCAGGGGATCAATCCGTACCAGCAGCGCTACATCAGGCTCCGGCGGGAACGCGGCCACAAATTCAGCGATGGCTTCAAGCCACCTGTCGCGCGGATCCTTCCAGTCGGGAGCCAACAAGAAGTTGAAGCGACCGGCTCCCGCCACCTCGAGGGCGGAGACCGCACGGGATGCCACTTCCTGAGGCGTCAAGGGACACCGGTGATACTCAGGATCAAAGGCCCTTGTCAACAGCGAGCCGTACGGGATCCCATCGGTATTACCTTCATCTCGGAGAAACCACTTGGCCCGAAAAATCTCCAGGTTCTTCCTCATGAGCGCGGCGTAGTCGATGCTTTGAGCGAGGAAAGTCCGGCTGCCAAGGTGGTACACGAAGGCGTCGTCAGCAATCCATATTCGGAACCCGGCAAGCTGGGCTCGGATGCAAAAGTCGTCGTCCTCGAAATTGCCCATTCCGAAACTGAAATCGAAACCACCGACACGGTCCACCACCTCACGTTTTATCAGCATGCAAAACGCGACCGCACGGGGCGAAAAGAACCCCTTGAACTTATTTTCGTGCGCCCTCTTACTTGCATACGCTTCCATGGCTGCAAGGTCACCCGCGTATGGAACTGGAACCTGCTGGCTCCCCGAAACCTGATTAGTCCTCGGGCCCACTATGCCGACACCTGGTGCGCGCAAAGCGCGCAGCATAGGGCTCAACCATCCTGGCGGAACAACCACATCATTATTCATCACCACGATCTGGCTTCCGCCGGCAGCATCTATACCCTGGTTGCACGCGTAGGCAAATCCCGTATTCACCTCGTTCCTTATAACCCTCACATTTGGGTACCGGCCGGCCAACGCTTGGAGGTATTCGGGAGTCTCATCTGTAGAACCATTGTCGACCACAATGAGCTCAAAGGGCTCCGTCGTGTTCCGGAAGACACTATCCACGCATTGCCGCGTAAGCTCGACTTCGTTCCAGCACGGGATCACGATGGAGGTCAATCCGTCACCTTTTTTGGACTCGAAGCCCACGCGTGAGCCGGAGCGCGACCGCAGGCACATCTTCAATGCGTTCCGCACGTCCAGCCTTACCTTGTCGAATCCATACCTTTCCTTTACAAGGGCAAGCCCCCTCATGGAGAGGTCGTGCCAGAGGTCCCTGTCACGGTACAGACGCAAAACCGCTTCTGCGAAGGCCTCTGGGTTGTCAGCGATGAGCACATGCTTCCCGTCTTGCAGTCCCATGCCTTCTGCCCCAACCGACGTGCTGACGACGGGGAGTCCGGCAGCGAGTGCTTCCGCGATCTTTCCCTTCATTCCCGCACCGGCACGCAAGGGAGCGACCGAAACTCGAGCCTCACCAAGGTACGGCAATACGTCGGGGACGTATCCGATCAACGTGATCGAACCACCGGCGAGTTCAGCTTGGGAGCACAGCTGACGGAGCACCGGAGGAGGCGCGTTGCCCACAATGCGCATGGTCATCGCTGGTTCCTCGCGCACAATCAAAGGCCAGACCGCCTCCAGAAACCAGCCAACGCCGTCTAGGTTGGGATGGTGAAAGAAATTACCCACGAATATAAGCCCCGAGCGTCGCGAAAAACTGCTCCCGATTGGATGAGGTTCGTGTACGTTGGGAATCATAGCTACCCGCACAGCTGGCACAAGAGAACGCACGAGATCCCGCTCAAGTTCGGTAACAGTGATCACTACGTCCGCATTTGCGCAGGCGGACAACTCCTCGTCCCTTGTCCGTTGCCAGCCCCCACCGGTCGGGTTACCCCCTACCTCCTCCAGTCTTCTCTCCCGGACAAAGTGCAAGTCAACCGTATCGAGGACGAGACAAGCCTCAGGCGCCACCTGACGAACCACGGGAGTGCACAGCGCGGCCAACTGATACCCCTCAATCCATACGACGTTCGGGGCAAACGATGCCAGCAACACAGCCAATCGTTCCAGCTTGCCCTGCTCGCCGCCGCGGACGTCGTCCCCCCCAACCACCACCACTCCCATTCTTCGAAGAAGGCTTACGTAGGTTTCCAGACCCGAGGACTTCCAACAGAAGAACGCAACAGAATGTCCCTCTTCCAGGAGCATCTGCACGATCTGGAATAATCTCTGGCTTCCTGAGGCCCTGTCGTATACGGGTGGGACCACGTCCACAACGAGAATACGCAAGGGGGGCACCCTCCGAGCGGCAAGTGGGACGCACTCCAAACGGGCGGGGTACTGCCTTTGAAGGACGGCTGCCCACTTGTCGACGAACTTCTGCTTATTGACCACCTGGTACCTTTTCAGCCCTGAGGTAAGGTCGCGTCCTGCAGTAGCTCCCTCCACGTGCTGAACCACCGCGCGGGGCTCGTATATAACCCGCCACCCGCGGTTGCGAATGGCGAAACATAGGTCGGAGTCCTCGTAATATGCAGGAGCGTAGCGCGGATCAAACGCCCCCGCGGCCCAAAAAACGTGCGCCTTGACCAGCAGCGCCGCAGCGCTACAATAGTCGACATCCCCTGGCTCGCTGAATTCCCTCAAGTCTGGGTTACTTCCCCGCCCATAGTTCCATCCCGAACCATCGGCGAAAATGATTCCGCCGGCCTCCTGGAGGCGGCCATCGGGATATACGAGCTTGGCTCCCACTGCACCCACATCTGGGGGCGCAGCCGCGGCAATGAGTGCATCCAGCCAACCAGGCTGCGGCCTGGTATCGTTGTTCAAGAAGACCAGATACCGACCTCGCGCCACCTCCGCCCCCTGGTTACTGGCAAGCGTGAACCCCACGTTGCTTGTGTTTGACACCAGGCGCACGTCCGCCTGTGCCGCCAAGAACTCTGCCGAGCCATCCGTCGAGCCATTATCAACCACCACAATTTCGTACCGTTCAGCCGGACCGGAATTAGCACGCACAGCTTCAAGACAGGTCTGGAGCATGCCCAGCCCGTTCCAATTCACGATCACGATTGAGACATCCGGTTCCCCTGGTTGGCTGGGCCACTCGTTTCTGCCCGCAACGATGACAATCTGGTACGCTGTAAGCTCGGAGAGCTCCGGGCCGGTCACGCGCTCGAGGCACACGTCCCCGAGTTTCACCGTGATGGGGAGCCGCGACGGGTTGGCAGGCATGCTCAGCCGGGCATCCGGCTTCAGGTAGATCTCGTGAACCCGCAACCCCGCAGTCTCGACCAGCTCGCGGGCCCGGGCCACCGTAAAGTAGCGGAGGTGGGTACGGTCAAAAATTCCTTCCAGCGAGTAGTCCCAAGAACCTTCGGCTATCCGCGCCAGTTCTGCGAGATTCCTCAGATTGGGCAGGCTCAGGACGAAAACTCCCCGGCGGCTGAGCAACTTCGCTAGGCGGGCAATTACTGACCACGGATCGACCAGGTGTTCCAAGACGTCAGCGCAAACGATGACGTCAAAGCCTCCCGCCGGAGGCTGAATATCCGCTACGGAGACATCTCCGGTAATGACCTGGTCCAAGACTTCCGCCGCCCGGCGCGCCACCTCCGGGACGATCTCGACACCCACCACCAGCCGATCCCCACGCTGAGACTTCAACATCCTCCCCAACGCTCCGCTGCCACAACCTACATCCAGAACAGTACGAGCCCAGTGTGGCACGCGTTCGATGATTTCCTCGCGCACGTGGTCGTAGTACCCGGACCCGCGATCGCCTGTCGAGGTTCGAGCTGCCATCCTTCACCAATCACCTTCCTCGGGGGGCCCCATTTTATTGCAGCCGCGGTCGTGGCTCGTCACAGTGCAACACGCAGGTGGCGCGCCAGGGCGTCGCGCCAGTGCGGGAGCCGGTAGCCCAGGACGTGCGGGAGCGGGAAAGGGTCGAGAACCGAGTAGCGCGGCCGCGCCGCAGGGCGCGAGAGGGCTGACGTGGGGACGGGCTCCACCCTGGCGGGCAAGCCTGCCAGCCTGACCGCGGCGCTGGCGAGCTCGTACCAGGTCGCCGAGCCCGTGTTGGTCACGTGGTAGGTGCCGTAGGCGCGGGTCCGGATCAGATCTGCGATGGCTCGGGCCAGATCTTCCGTGAAGGTGGGACACCCCCACTGGTCGTCCACCACCGGGACGACCTCCCGCTCGCGGGCCAGCTGCAGGATCGTATCCACGAAGTTCCTGCCCCCGGGGCCGAAAAGCCAGCTGGTGCGGACGATGTAATGGCGGTTGAGCAGCGACCGCACGTAATGCTCCCCCCAGGCCTTGCTCTTGCCGTACGCGTTGATGGGATCGCAGGGGTCCCAGATCTCGTACGGCGTGCCCTTCTGGCCTGAAAACACGTAGTCGGTGCTGACCTGCACCAGGTCGGCACCCACGTCCAGGCAGGCGAGAGCCAGGTTCCTGGCTCCGAGAGCGTTCACCAGCATCGCCCGCTCCGGCTCGGACTCCGCCCTGTCGACATCGGTGTAGGCAGCGCAGTTGACCACCACGGCGGGTTTGAGCTCGGCGCACGCCCCGCGTACGGCAGCCAGGTCAGTCACGTCGAGGGCCGCCCGATCAACGGGCACAGCCTCCCAGCCTGCGGCCGACAGAGCCGCCACCATCGCCCGGCCGAGCATCCCCGCCGCGCCTGTTACCACCACCCGTTCGGACACTCGCCCACCCCCGAGGGGACCTGCTTATCTCATCCTCGTCGCCCAGTCGAACCCAATGGACGGATCGTCATAAGGAATGCGTTTCTCGTCGGGATGTTCACGGTCGTAAGGCTCCGTGGTGGCGTAGATCACGATGGCCGGCTTCTCCCCCAGAGTGCGGTACCCGTGGGCCACGCCCGCGGGTATGAAGAGCACCATCGGATAATCCTCGCCCATGTAAAACACGTTCGTTTCCCCGTACGTCTGCGAGTCCTGCCTCAGGTCGTGCAGCACCACCTGAACGTTGCCGACGGGGAAGAACCAGAGGTCGTCCTGCTTCTCGTGATAGTGGAAGGCCTTGATCACCCCGGGGTAGGTCTTGGCCATGGAAAGCTGCCCGAACCTGGGCAGGAGGTCCTCGTCGGAGCGCACGATCTCCTGGAAGAACCCGCGGTCGTCCGGGTGACGAACCAATTGCTTCACTTTGACGCCGGCAATCATGATATACTCCTCGCCCTCCCTGGCTTCCCGCGGATACGCGCAGTCGGCCAAATCCAGCACACCAAGCACATCCGGCCTCAGCCGACGGCCTGTCATACGGCTACTTCGGCCTCGTCTCCGAGGAACAGCCGCAGCGCCCGATGCCGGCTGTTGGCCCGCACCACCCGCACGCTCCTGCCAATGAGACTGTCTTCGATGGGCCCCACGTCGCACAGCTCGCACGAATCCAGAACCACGGAGTGCTCTATGGACACGCCCCGGAGCTTGCTCCCGTCCCCGACGGCGGTGAACGGTCCCACGAAGCAATCTTCCAGGTATGCCCCCCGCCCTATAACCGCGGGGCCCCTCACCACACTGCGCCGGATGCACGCTCCCTCCCCAACTTCCACCCGTCCCACCACCTGGCTCTCCCCGCCCACTTCCCCGGCGATGTAGCGGCAGGCATAGTGGTCCAGCACCACCCGGTTCGCTTCCAGGAGGTCATCCTTCTTGCCCGTGTCCAGCCACCATCCTTCGAGGATGCGGGCCCGGACCTTCCCGCCCAGGGCGATCAGTTCCTGAATGGCATCGGTGATCTCCAGTTCCCCCCGCCACGAAGGCGCAATACGGGATATGGCCTCGTGGACGCGGGGCGAAAACACATACACTCCCACCAGGGCCAGGTTGCTGGGCGGATCCCGCGGCTTTTCCACCAACCGCGTTACCCGGCCCCCTCCGTCCAACACCGCCACCCCGAAGGCACGCGGGTCCACCACCTCCTTCAAAAGCAAGGCAGCGTCTTCCCCCGCGCCAGCGAACTCTTCTACGAGCTCGCCCACCCCGCCCTGGACGAGGTTGTCGCCCAGGAACATGAGGAAGGGATCCGTCCCCAGGAACGGGGCGGCGGTCTTGACGGCGTGGGCGAGCCCAGCGGGCTGTTCCTGCACTATGTAGGTGATCCGCAGGCCCCACCGTGAACCATCCCCGAGGGAAGCCCTGATGGCGTCGCCCGTCTCAGGTGCGACTATGACACCCACGTCGCTCAGGCCGGCGTCAGCCACCTGAGCCATAACGAAGTGCAGGATGGGCTTGTTGGCCACCGGCACCAGCTGCTTGGGCATGGTGTAGGTGAGCGGTCGCAGCCTCGTGCCTTTTCCACCTGCCAGGACCAGCGCCTTCACTCCAGCCCCCCTCCCCACCGGCGGGAGTACACCGCCTCGTAGTAATCGCGGTAGGCCCCGCTTCGCACCCGCCTCCACCAGCCCTCGTTGGCCACGTACCAGTCGATCACCTCGGGCAGAGCCTCCGCCAGGGGACGGGTGGGGACCCACCCCAGTTCCCTCCTGATCCGGGAGGCATCAATGGCGTAGCGGCGGTCATGGCCCGGCCGGTCGGACACGAATTGTATCAGAGATTCGCTCTTTCCAAGCAGCAGAAGTATCCGGCGGACCAGATCGATGTTCCGGACCTCGCAACCCGCACCGATGTTGTAGATCTCGCCCGGGCTACCCCGCTCGATCACGGCGGCGATGGCCCGGCAATGGTCTTCCACGTGGATCCAGTCCCTGATGTTCCGGCCATCCCCGTAGACCGGTATAGGGAGATCCTGGATGGCGTTCGTTATCACCAGGGGAATGAGTTTCTCCGGGAACTGGTAGGGCCCGAAGTTGTTGCAGCAGCGCGTGATTATCACCGGCACGCGGTAAGTGTTCCACCACGCCCGGGCCAACATGTCGGCGGCAGCCTTGCTCGCCGCGTAGGGACTGTTGGGTGCGAGCGGACTGTCCTCGGTAAACGGAGGCTCACACTCCTCGAGCGACCCGTACACTTCGTCCGTGGAAACCTGGACCAAGAGAACGACGCCGTGACTTCGCGCTGCATCCAGCAGGACCTGGGTGCCCAGCACGTTGGTGCGCATGAAGGGGGCAGGATCGAGGATGCTGCGGTCGACGTGCGACTCGGCGGCAAAATTGACCACCACATCGAACCCCTGCGAGAATACGGCCTCGACCGCAACTGGATCGGCTATGTCGCCCCGTACGAACGAGTAGCGTCCCTCATCAATTCCCGCCAGGTTCTCCAGGTTACCTGCATACGTGAGTTTGTCAAAGTTCACCACATACCAATCCGGGTACACTCTGAGGCAGTACCGGATGAAGTTGGAACCTATAAAGCCCGCTCCGCCCGTCACCAGGACCCTCATGGCTGCTCGCCCCCGGCGGCGGCCCCGTCCCGGCCTCCGGAGAGACAAAACCGCACGAACTCCGCCATGCTACCCGCCGCGTCGGCGAGGCCCATCTGCGCCAGGCAGGCCTCGCGGTTGCTGGCGGCGGTGGCGTGCACGATCTCCTCTCGAAGGATGGAAACGCCCCGGGGGGCGTCGATGCCCAGGCGGACCTGGCCGTCGCGCACCTCCAGGACGGTTATGCGGATCGTGTCGCCGATAAGGATGCTCTGGTGGAGCTTACGGGCAAGGACCAGCACAGCAGTCGCCCTCCCTGGCTATCTGACCATCCCTGGCCGGACACTTCCCCTGCCTGCTGCAGCGACTCCCAAAGAAGATGGCGGAAGGAATAACGATCGTCGGACAGGACGACCTGCCTCCCCAGGCGTGCGGACACGTTGAGCGCGAGCGGCGCCCGCAGGTTCACCCACGCCTGGCGCGGGTCGCCCGGCACGGTGACGATGGCGTACAGCAGGGGCCGGTGCCCGGGGGGAAGCTCCAGGCAGGCGAGCTCGGCCTCCGGGAGAGCGGGGTCATAGCCGCTTGCCACCAGCCCCGCATCGATGATCACGAAAGCTACCTCGGGTTCGTTGAGGGACTGGAGCCACAGAAAGGGGCGGGCGTTTTCGTCGTCGATGAGGACGAACTCCCGCGACCGTGGGAACCCGGGCAGGGGCACCGGCCATCGCCACACCAGTTCGTCGGGGACTCTGAGGACGCCGAACCTGCGCGTCAGCACTCGCACGGCCATCACTCCACGCGCTGGGCTACCGTCGTCCCGGGGGCGGAAGCGCGCCCGCGGGCCCAACCGATCCTCAATGTGTATCGACTCACTCGCCCCTTCTCTATAGGCCGGTCTTGCACGGGCGCGTCCGCCGGGTCAAGCAGGCGGTGGACGCCCACGGCCACCCGACGGGCCCGGGAAAACGGGCTTCAGCGGAGGAAGTCCAGCAGGCTGGGCTGGATGATGCGGGCGCCAGCCTCCAGGGCGGCGCGGTAGGCGGCCTCGGTGCTGGTGAGGCGCACGATCACCTCGGCCATGTCGGCGTCTTCCGTCTCGGAAAGGAGCGAGGTGACCTCGTACACGCTGTCCTGCAAGCGCGAGCGCGTGGCCTCTATCCGGTGGGCGTCGGCGCCCACCTGGGCCCTTTCCTGGAGGATGGCGTCAAGGGCGCCGTCCAGGTCGTCCAGTACGCCGGGCGGCACCGTACCACCCGTGCTAATGGCGGTGTCGAGCGCGTGCACGAAGGTGGCGGTGGTCACCATGGCCCGCTGCAACGCACCGTCGCCCGGCCGGTTGACCTGGACGGTGATACCGGAACCCACCTCGCGCCATATGGGCCTCGCGTCGCCGTTGTAAGAAACAGGACTGGTAGGGTTTCCGGTCAGGGTGAAAGGCGGGGTAAGCGTTTGCTGACCGGCGAAAATATAGCGATCGGCGTACTGCGTGTTGCCGATGGCCACCAGTTGCTCGAGCAGCCGGGAGACTTCGGCATGCACCGCCTGCAGGGTAGAGCGGGGCACGGTACCCAGGGTGGAAACCGCCAGTTCGCGGACCCGCTGGATGACGTCACCGGCCTGGCCCAGGGCGGCGTCGGTAATCTCCAGCCAGTTGGAGGCGTCGTCGGCGTTGGCCAGGTACCGGTTGATCCGGTTGAGTTCGCTGCGCAGGCTGAGGGAGCGGACCACGCCCACGGGATCGTCTGATGGACGCAGCAGCCTCTTTCCCGAGGACAGCTCCCGCTCGTAGCGGGAAAGGCGTGACCAGGTGCTGCGCAGGTCCGCCAGCACACCGTCGATCATCATCCCCGTGGTTACCCGCAACCACCGCACCCCCGTTCTCCCGGCCCAGCCTGCCGCCCCCCAATGACGCTGCTGCCGTCGCAGGGTACCGGCGACTCCCCCACACCGCTGCCCGTCCGGAAACCTGCCCCGGGTGCGCCGCGCCCGCTCCGCACGCGGATACACGGTCCGGGGCTTCCCCGGCGCTTAACGGCCGACCAGGCCGGTGCCCTCGATCAGGGAACGCAGCATTTCGTCCAGTGTGGTGATCACCCGGGCGGCTGCCGCGTAGGCATGCTGGTACCTGATGAGGTTGGTCACTTCCTCGTCCAGCGACACGCCCATCGCCGACTGGCGCTGGTGCTCCATCTGCTGCAGGAGGGCGCTCTGGTTCTCGCTCAGCCGGACTGCTTCCCGCGCCTGCACCCCGATGGTCCCGATGACTGAGCGAAAGAAGTCGTCGATCGTGCCCTGGTCGAGGATCTTCTCCCTTTGCAAGGCCGCTATCCTGAGAGCGTTTTCGCCGTTGCCGGGGACAGCCTCGCTGGTAGAAGCAGCGATGTTCCCCAGCTCAGTCAGGATGTCGGGCGCGAGGGCCATATTGGCCGCCGTGCACCCGTCGGCGAAGAAGTACTTCTTGGTGGAGCCTGGAGCGAGGCCCCACCCGTTCCAGTGAAGATCGTTGACCTGATCGCGGATGGTGGTGGCCAGGCGGTCGAGGTCGGCCATGAGGCCCGGGACGATCTTGTCGCGGGCCTCCAGGTAGCCCTGCAGTTCACCGCCGCCGGGCTGCACGGCCAGGCCGGTGTCGGCCCAGACCACCCTGCTCTGGTTGGGGGAATCCGGGTTGGGCTCGACTTCCATGGGGGCGACGCGGAAGCGGTCCACCAGGACCATGCCGGCTATGGCCACGGTGGCCACCCCCTGCTCGTCGACCCGCACCACCAGATCGGCCAGGCGGGCCATCTGCTCGATGAGCAGGTCGCGCCGGTCGAGGAGGTCGTTGGGCGCTTGTCGGTTGGCGGCAGCCAGGGAGATCTGCTCGTTCAGCGCGGCCACCTGCCGGGCCAGGTTGTTCAGTTCGTCCACCTTGACGGCGAGGGAGCGGTCGAGGTCTCCCTGCAGGTCCCACAACTGGCGGTGGAGGTGGCGGAAGGTATCCGCCAGGGCCTGTCCCTTCTGCCGCACCAGGGCGCGGGCGGCCAGGCTCTCCGGATTGTTGGCCAGCTCCTGCCAGCTGGCCCAGAACTCGTCCAGCACCGTGCGCAGGCCGGCATCGGAGGGCTCGTTGAAGATGGCCTCCACCTTGGCGAGGGCGTCCCGGCGCACCTCCCAGCAGCCGAGGAGTTGCAGGTCTGCTCGCACCTGCGCATCCAGGAAGAGGTCACGCACCCTGCGCACCTGGACCAGCTCCACCCCGCGCCCGAGGTAGGTGCTCCATCCCGTGCCGGGCACCGCCGCGGGGGCGGGGCGGGCTGGCTCCAGCACGGGCCGCTGGCGCGCGAACCCCGGGGTATTGGCGTTGGCCACGTTATGGGCCGCCACCTCGAGGGCCCGCTGCTGGGCCCGGAGGGCCGAGAGTGCTATGTGAAGGCCGTCAAAGGTGGATGGCACCGCCCCGACCTCCTCTCGCTCTCACGGCAGTGTTCCTCATGCCCTGCGGTCGACGGCCCGCGGGGTGCTGTGCCGCCGGTGCCCGCTGGCGCTGTAACCCGGACTGGCGGCCCCGGGCAGGATCAGGTCAAGGGTGTGCCTGACCAGGGCCAGGGCACGCTTGAGCAGCCGGGCGTTCTCCTCGTTCACCTCGTGCAGGTCAAGGACCAGGCGTTCCAGAGAAGCCCGCAGGTCGGCCAACCGGGCGGCCTCATCCCACTCGTTCTGGCGGCAGCGCTCCTCGATACGGGTCAGGCTGAGGGACTCCACCGGTACGCCCCACGCCCGTGCCAGGGACTCGGTCACCTCGGCCCGCTCCCCCTCGAGCTGACCGGCCCGGTGCACCAGCGCCTGCTGGACTTCCAGCAGGGCCTCCAGCCCCGGGAGATCCCCCTTTACCACCAGATCCTTCTGCCTGCGAGCCAGACTGAGGAGGTCGCCGTAGACCTCCCCGTGCGCCTCCAGGACACGGATCAGACGGGACACGAGGGCCTTTTCCATGGCTCCGGACCTCACCCGGGGCGCTCCGCGCCTCCGCTCACTGCAAATGGTCTGCCAGGAACCTCGCTACCATCTTGTCGGCCACTTCTCGGGCCGGGACGTGGTAGCGGCCATCCTTTAGAGCCTGGGCCACCTGCCTGACCAGGTCTTCCCTGACCTCGGGCAGTTGCTTCACCAGTTGGGCCAGACGCGCCAGTTCCCGGGCATCCGCGGAAAGCTCCAGGCGGTCGCTCTGCGCGCGCGCCCGCCTGGCCCCGTCAGTCCGCAGCCCGGTTTCGAGCCCCTCCAGCCGCTTCTGGTATGCCTCGATCACGCTCTGGATCTGCCGGTCCGATATCTTCACGCACAGTCCCCCCGGAGGGTGTCTCCCATCATTTATCGTCACGGGTGAGGCGTCTCTTTACCAGGTCGGCCACGTACATCCGCCCCCGCACCACACCCTCGGGAGGTGCCGGCCCATCCGCTGCCGGCGACCCGCTGGAGGGCGTCCCTTCCTCCCGCACCGCGGATGCGGCGCGGTCCACCTCGCGCGCGAGTTCACGGGAACAGTCCCCGCACAGTTGCCCATCATCGATGGGGGCTCCGCAGCGCTGGCACGAGAGCAGGCCCTTGAGGCCGCCGGTCGCCACCAGCCGGCCCTGGCGCATGAACGAGAGGACCAGTTCCGCGGAAACGCCGGTGGCCTCGACCACTTCCTCCAGGGTGGCGGAGGGAGACGTGCGCAGAAAGCGCCTCACGCGTTCGAACTGGTCCTCCTCGTCCGCCACACAGCGGGGGCAGATGTCCCTGCCCCGATACACGAAGACGCTGCCACACCTGGGACAGTTGCGGATGTCCTCCATGTGCTGCATCCCTCGTCAGAATCCGTCGCCCGGAACGGTGGCCAGCACCAGCCCGTCCACCCGCACCGCCCCTGCCTGGAGCAGGGCTACGGTGCAGTTGGCCAGGGTCGCTCCGGTCGTGAAGACGTCGTCTATGACCGTTATCGTCGCTCCCCGCAAATCCATAAGGGGTACGAAAGCCCCCCTCAGGTTCTCCCACCGCGCGGCGCGACCGAGGCCCGCCTGCTGCTTCGCCGCCCGGCGGCGCCCCAGGGCGTTGACCACCGGCACCCGCCAGCGGCGCCCCACCACCCGGGCCAGTTCTTCGGCCTGGTTGAAGCCCCGCTGCCGGTACCGACCGGCGGCCAGCGGAACGGGCACGAGCAGATCGGGGCGGCGCAGCGTCACCAGGCCCACACCCGCCATGAGTTCCCCCAGGGGATGACCCAACCACCGTTCCCCCCCGTACTTGAAGCGGTGAATGAGTTCTCGCAGCGCCCCGTGGTACACTCCCACCGGCCGCACCCGCCCCCAGGGCGCGGGCCACGAGGGGCACTGCGCCACCTCGAGCCGCCAGGCGGAAAGGCAGGCCGGGCAGATTCCACCGGGAAAGGCGGCCTGCCCCGGGGCCTCGCGGCCGCAGGCCAGGCAGTGCACGGGGAGTGGAAATAGCAGGCGGTCGAGGCCCTCCAGGAACCAGCGCACCGGTACCGTCCACGGGGCCGCCGCCGCCCGCGTCGCCATGCCGCCAGCCGCCCACGGCGCGGTCGCCGCCCGTGCCACCGGAGTCGCCATGCCGTCGCCGACTCGCGGCGCCGCGCCGCCTGCCCCCCGGGGCATCATGACCGCGCCCGCGCACATACCACCCGGTTGCCGCCCTCGCTCTTGGCCACATACATCGCCTGGTCCGCCGCCCGCACCAGGTCGGTGGCGTTCTCGGCGTCCTCGGGAAACACTGCCACTCCGATGCTGGCCGTTATGCGCAACGGCCCATCTGGACCGTCGAAGACGTGGGCCTCCACCCGGGCCCGGATGCGTTCCGCCACCGCCAGGGCCTCTTCGCGGGAGGCCCCGGCCAGGATCACCGCGAACTCGTCCCCACCGTACCGCGTAGGTACGTCAATCTCCCGCACCGCCGAGCGGAGGGTCTGGCCGAATTCCCGCAGCAGGGCATCCCCCACCACATGACCGTACGTGTTGTTGTAGTTGCCCAGATCGTCCAGGTCCACGTACACCAGGGCGACGGTCTCACCCCGGGAACCACACTGTCCTATGGCGTACTGAAGCTGGCGCGTGAAATACCTGTGGTTGTACAGCCCGGTGAGGTCGTCGGTCACGGAAAGCTCCTCTGCTCTCCGGTAGAGGGTGGCGTTCTGCACGGCCACGGCCGCCTGAGTCCCCAGGACCTCCAGGGCCTGTAGTTCCTGGGGCGAACACGCTCCCGCCTCGGTAGAGGATACCCATAGGGCACCGAGGAGCCCCCCGTCCATCAGCAGGGGTACCACTGCGGCCCCGCGCGGCGGCGCCGGGTCGTCGGGGTCCACGTGCAGCCAGCCCGCGCTGACCGCGTTGGAGGTCACGGCTGCCCGGCGCTCGGCCAGCAGGCGTCCCAGCTCCCCCTCGCCCGGACGCAGGCAGGAAAGGGGAAAGGTGGCAGGATGGGGGTGATCGAGCCGCGCCAGGTGCAGCACCCCGTCCTCGCCACCCTTCAGGAAGATAGCGCACACGTCGCACTTCACCAGGCGGCGGATGGCCCCGGTGAGCATGTCCAGCACACGCTCGCGCTCCAGGGTGGCGTTCAGTTGCCGCCCCACCTCCTGGATGACAGTGAGGCGCCGGTGCGCCGCCTGCAACTCCAGGTGCAACCGGAGGATGTACGCCACGGCCAGCACGGGGACGAACACCATGGCCGCCCAGATCGGTCCCTGGAGGCTGTATGCGGTGGCCATGCTCAAGCCCACGGGGATGGTCACCAGGTAGTTGAGCACATCCCAACCCAGGGACCCCCGGATCACGTCCAGCACCTTGCGAGGGGCGCTGCGCAGGTTCCCCGCGTCGCGCCATCCCGCGTACCACGTCACCAGCAGGTGGTTGACCACGAAGTACGTAAGCACCAGGAGGAGCGCCCCGGGTCCCATCGCCCCGCCCGCTCCCCCATCGGGCCCCGTCGCCCCGCCCACCGCCCGGTAGACGAGGCCGGCAGCCAGGCAGGCCAGCGCATACTGCCCCAGATTGAAGACCGCAATAAACGCGGGCCGGCGCCGGGGCAGGGCGTTCCCCAGGAGGGAAGACAGCATGTTGACCCACATGGCCTCCACGGTACCCAGGAGCAAGAAACACGGCAGTACGGGCGCGAAGCTGAGGCTCAACCGGATTCCCGTGGGCAGGCGGACGTCAAGGAACTCCGCCAGGCTGCTCATGGCGACAAACAGAATGAGCGCGGTCGGATCGGCGAGGCCGTGCCCCCAGGAGAACAACAGGGCGGCGCCGATCCCTGCCAGACCGACCAGCCACGCATAGATCCGGTAACCCGGCGCCAGCCCCGCCCCCAAGTCTGTTCAACTCCCCGCACTACACTAATCGTGTAATTCGGCACCGGAGGTCAGTATCCTGCCTTTGCCACCGTTCTTCCAGCAAAAACCCA
>JACIYH010000017.1 GCA_014360055.1 Bacillota bacterium
CCGGTGCTTCGCCGGCTCGGTTTCGCCGTGGAAGCCAGATACCGCATGGCCGCCGTCCGCGACGGGTGCTACGAGGATCGCCTGGTGTGGGGCCGCCCCAGACCCTCAGCCGCGGCGGTTCCATTTTGAAGTCGGCCGCGTTATCCGCCGATTCGGCGCCCGGCCGTGGCGTCCTCCGCTTCTGTGGCGAGCCGCACCATGGGCTCCCACCTCTCGTAGAGCGCCGATCCTGCGTGCCCCCTACTGGGCCATGGTTCATCGTCCCTTCCAACTCACCCGCGGCCAACCCCTCCGCATGCCTCGCCCCCGGCCCCCTCACCCTCCCCGCCTCCATCCCCCGCCCTCACCCCACTCCCGACCACCCCGCCCTCAGCCCCCGCACCCGCCCCGCTCCCGGCCACCCCGCCCCTGACCACCTCGCTCCTGACACCAGCACCGGGCAAGTATGGTATCATCGCGTTGCCGGCACGAGGTGGGGGGATGCCGCGTGCCCAACGAGACCTGCGATTGGGATCTCCTGGCGGCCACCGTTCGGGAGGCCGCCGCACGCCAGGAGGGACGGCTGGCGGTCCAGGTTATCGCTCCTTGCCCCGACGCCCCCGGCGGGCACCCCGCTACAGGAGGCGGAAGCGGGGCAATAGCCGGGGAAGCCCACCCCGAGCCGCAAGCCACCGGGGGAGCCTTGGGCTGGCACGCCATCAGGGGAGCTTGGGGCTGGCACGCCAGCGAGCAGTGCCCGGCCGCCAGCATCATTAAGCTCCTTATCGCCTGGGAAGCCTACCGCCAGGCGGAAACCGGAGCGCTCACACTCGACGAGGTGGTCTCGGTACCCCCGCAGCAAGTGGTAGGCGGGACGGGGGTACTTCACCTTCTCTCACCCGGTGCCGCCCTGACGTGGCGCAACCTGGTGGCCCTCATGCTGGCGGTGAGCGACAACACCGCCACCAACCTGCTTATCGACCGCCTGGGCATGGACGCCGTCAACCTCACCGCGCAGGCCCTCGGCCTGTCCGCCACGGTGTTGCAGCGCAAGATGATGGACTTCGCAGCACGGGCCGGCGGCCGGGACAACTTCACCAGTGCGGCGGATACCGCACGTCTGCTCACCTTTCTCGTCCTCCCATCACTGGGCCCGGGGCTCAACTCCCCTGACGCCGGGGCGAACCGGCTCATCTCGGCCGCCGCGTGCCGGTCCTTGATGGACATCCTGGAAAAGCAGCAATTCAACCACAAGCTGCCCGCCCTGCTCCCCGGAGTAAGGTGTGCCCATAAGACGGGGGAACTACCGGGCCTGGAGCACGACGCCGGAGTGATCTATCTCCCCGACGGACGCCCCCTGGTGGTGGCAGTGTTTACCTGGGAACTCAGGTCGAACGCCGAGGGTGTCCGCACCATCGCAGAGGTGGCGCGGGCCGCTTACCATGCCGCGCGAGGACCGAAGCCTACATGACCTGATTCGGCTCGGGACGCCGGCGATGGTCATTCCTGAAACCCACTGCCCGTCCGACGGCCGGTGACGGGGCAGGTGTGATACCATGGCCTTGCCGATGAGAGGGTGGGGTGCGCATGGGCAAAGTATGGGTAGGGCAGTTGCAGGACGGCGACGCCGTCGAGACCGTGCTGCAGGTGCGCAGGGTGGCGGTGCAGAGCTATCGCAACCGGGAGGGCGCCTTCCTGCGACTGCGCCTGGGAGACCGTACCGGTGAGATCGAAGCCCGGCTCTGGGACTTCAACTGGCAGACGCAGCCCGTCCCGGCAGTGGGCGATCTCGTCAGTGTGGTGGGACAGGTCACCACGTACCAGGAGGCCCTGGAGTTGCACATCCAGGGCTTTGACTTTGTCCCCTGGGAAGAGGCCGACCCCGCCGACTATCTGCCCGTTACTCCCCGCGACCGCGCGGCCCTGCTCGCTGAGGTCCGGGCCGCTGCGGCAACCGTGGAGAACCGCTTCCTTGCCGCTCTGCTGGACTCCTTCTTCTCAGACGGGACGTGGCTGGCCGCCTTCACCACCGCCCCGGCGGCGAAGGTGAACCACCACGCGTACATCGGCGGCCTGCTGGAGCATACCGCCAACCTGGTGCGCGCCGTTCCCGTGCTGGTGCAGAACTACCCCCAGGCGGACCGCGACCTGCTCCTGACCGGCGTGATATTGCACGACGTGGGGAAGATCGAGGAGTACACCTGGGATCGCTTCATCGGGGTGAGCGACCGCGGCCGACTGCTGGGTCACATCGTGCTGGGATTGGAGGCGGTAGGCCGTCGTATCGACGCCATCCCCGGGTTCCCGCCCGCCCTTCGCGACAAGCTCCTCCACATCATCACCAGCCACCACGGCAGGTACGAGTGGCAGTCTCCCAAGCGGCCCAAGTTCCTGGAGGCCTGCCTGGTGCACCACCTGGATCTCCTGGACGGCGAGGCCAACAAGTTCCTCCCCACGGCGATTTCGCCCCAAGAAGGCTGGGAGTGGGTGGACCGCCTCGACCGCTGGGTGTACCGCACACCCAGCTGAGCTCTGCTAACTGACGGGACCTCCCTGTGACCGGCGGGGCCCGGGGGAGCGGTGCAGGCCGTGCCGACCCGGAGCTAGGAGACGAGAAGCTGGCCTCCCGAAAGAGCCGGTCCCGCCAGACACTTGGCTCATCTGCCCGAGATGGTGACGCCCGAAACCGCAACCCACGGGAACACGGCCGTTCCGTAATCGACCCGCTCCCGAGAGACGGAGCGGATATTCTTGAGGCAGTCGGCCAGATTCCCGGAAATCATGGTTTCAGTTATGGGGTATCTGACCTGGCCACCTTCGATGAGGTAGCTGTTCTTCGCCACTCCCGAAAAGTCACCGTTCTCGCTGGGGTAGCCTCCACTGAAAGAACTGCTTGAGACCGGCTCGTTCAAGCTGTTCCTGTAAACGCTGGTGCCCGATATCAGCGCCCGGTCGCGGATGGAATCGATGAGAAACGCCAGCATATCCCCCAGGCAATCGGGGGCGATGATGACGTCGCCGGTGAACTTGCCGGACACGGGCAGGGTGCGGGTTTGCTGGATCGTCTCCTGCATGAGCCTTTCCGTCGATCCGCAATCGATGAGCGGCCTACCCAGGTCCCTCACTGCCACGGAAGTGCCGTTGAACGACGAGACCCTGCCGTCCTCCCTGGCCGCGAACACGGGAGTGCAGTGGTAGACACCCTTGCTGGCGGCAAGATCGACCCCGTTGGAGTTCACCACGTACGTATCTTCGCGGGTGAAGTCCAGGAAGGTTTCAACGAGCATAATCTGAGGATACCTGGCCTTCACCGTTTCGAGGAATTCCTTGAGACGGTGATACATGGCGTCCCGGTCGGGCGATTCGCTTCCTGCGGCAAACTTCGCGCACAGCTGACTCTTCGGGATGTCGTTGGCCTCGTCCGGCACCGAGGCGCTGGCGATCATCAGGACCTCGGACGCCGCCTTCTGCACCGACTCCGGGTCGGTTTTGTTTATGGTGGTGCTTCCTTTTCTACCGTCCTTTATGGCAATAAGCTTCAGCTGGGTCTCGAACGTCGTCCTGAGGAGACTGATTTCTCCCCACATAACGTTGAGTTCGTGTTTCTCTGTCCGGGTGAGATGACACTGGGCCTTATCGGCACCGGCCTTGAGAAGGGCGTCCAAACCCCAGTCCAGAACTCGCCTGGGATCGTCTCTGCCGACCCTGCCGTTCTTGATCTCGTACCCGAGCGTGACGCCAAACATGAACTCGCTGGTCAGGTCGGCCTGGCCGTTGCTGGGTTTGATGAGGTAGTAACCGTCTTCTACGGAGGCGATCATATCCTCGAGCTTGCTCATCCCGGGCAGGATGCCGGTGTTCCGCATGCGTATAAGGGGTTCGTCGGAGAAGAGGTAGGCGCGGGCGTTTCCTTTCGGCTGCACGCCGAAATGGGAGGCGCTCTCCCTGTTGTGCAGGAAACTCCGGAGCACACCCTTCTCGATGATGACCACATCTTCGGCCCTGGTCCCTTCATCATCTACGTAGACCGGCCAGGGACATGTCTCGCCCAGAGCCGTATGGGCGAAATCCACCAGCGTTACCAGCGGGCTGGCCACTTCCTGCCCATCCAGTCCCCCGCCACCGACCCGCCCATGACGAGATCTGCCTCGCAGGTGTGCCCTATCGCCTCGTGGGCCAGAATGCCCGCCAGTTTCGCATCCAGCGCGCAGGTTTTCACCCCGGCGTCGGCGAAAACCCCCTCGCTCTTTCTCATCAGGTGTTCGTACTGCTGCTCGATTTCTTTCCACAGGGAGGATGGAGAGTCGAAAACGTCCTCGAACTGCCCCAGCCCACCGTAGCTGTCCATGAGTTCAACTGGTTGTCCATCCTTTTCGACGCACAGGAGGACGTGAATCTGGCTCCTGGGAATCATCGAGTAAGCGTAAGAACCATCGGAGGTCAGGAGCGTCTTCTCTATATCCAGGCACTGCAAATAGACGCTTCTGCTGGCGAGGCGGGGGTATCTTCCCGCTATTCCATCATCGACCTGCCGTACGAAGTCCAGGAGTTCCTTCTGGCTGAGCCTCGGCTTTCTTGTGGAGAAATCGTTCTCCGACGAACCGAGGGGCGCCGCCAGCGGCCCCTTCTCCTTCCCCTCTCTCGAATCGAGAAACAGGGCGTTGTCCGTGGCCTGTTTCACCACGGAGGACACCGCATCGGGGGTGATCTCGGGACTGGACGCAAACCCCCACGACCCGTTGCGATAGGTCCTGGCCGAGACTCCGCTGGTAACCGAGCGCACGTTGGCTGTATTGTTGCCCTTCACGAAAGCTATGTAGGTACTCCTGTTCTCTTGCACCCGCAACTCAGTGTAACCCGCAAACAGTCCCGCGTACTCCCTGAGATCCAGACCGGCCATGCCCAATCCCTCCTTCCCTTTCAAAGTCGCCGCAACTCCCCCTGGGAGTCCTCCGAAATCCTGGTGGGCAAGGTCTCGCCCCGACACAGGTAATTCTATGAGAGATCCTGGAATACCCCCCAAGAATGTGCCCGCCCTCATTGCACGCCCCGTCCCTGCAGGTGTCCCTGTACTGTGGCTCTCCTGGCAAATCCCGGCTCAACCAGGATTCCCCCGGCCCAACAGGGAAGAAGATTCAGGCCGGACCCGGGCAACGCGTTCCGGGGGGTGACTCCCGGGGGGTGGCGTGCATCCGGGGGTTTCGGTGAAGCGGGGGAAGTGGCGGGGCGCGAGATGGGGGGAATTTCAGCATGAACGTGCATCCCGACGAGCAGGAGAGGACGGAGGCCACCAGGGCAGAAAAGGTCCTCGCCCTGGGACTGGTGGTGTTCCTCCTGCTGGGCGGCCTCTGGGTCCTGGACCGGCTGGGGGACATTCCCGCCCGTCCTGACTACGCTCTGCTGGAGGCCCGACACGGCATCGCTCCCCTGCAGGAGGAAGTTTCACGACTGGCACGGGACCTGGGCCAGGCACAGCAGGCTCTGACCCAGGCCCAGGAAGCCGAGTCCCAAGCCCGCGTGCAGTATGAGTTCCGCCGCGAGGAGTACCGCACTGCCCTGGACGCGGGGCGGGACGATCCTGCCAGGAAGGCTGCCTACCAGGAGGCCCTGGCTGCCTACCAGCGGGCTCAGGAGGCAACCCGAGCCGCGACGGCGGTGGTGGCCCGGTGGCAGGATGCCCTGCGCGAGCCCCAGGCCCGGCTCGAAGAAAAACGGGCCGCCCTGTCGGCCGAGTTCGCGCGCGCCTCGCGTCAGTACGAGACCCGGGTGCTGTTGCTCCGGCTGGCGTACGCCCTTCCCGTACTGGCCCTGGCCGTGTTTGCCTGGCAGGGCCTGCGCCGCCGGCAGTTCCCCTACCTGGTGCTGATCACCAGCTTCATGGCGTTCGCCGTAATCCAGGCTGCCTTCCTGGTCGGTAGCTACGCCTGGACCCTCTTCCGCGCCTGGGCCCAACTGGGGGTTTCCCTGGTGGGTGTCGCTATAACGGCGGCCGGCATCGTCAGCCTGCGCCGCTACGTTTTCAGCCCCCGCCGGGTGGCGCGGGCCCGCGCCCGGGCGGGACAGTGCACCCGGTGCGGCCTGCCCCTGGCAAGGGACTATGCCTTCTGCCCCGAGTGCGGCAACCGCGTGGCCGAACCCTGCCCCCACTGTGGCCAGCTGCGCCCATCGTCCCTGCCCATCTGCCCCCATTGCGGCCAGTAGCCCGGCCGCCCACCGCCACTGGCGCCCGGGTATCCGCCGGAGCCAGTTGAGTAGGAAACGCTCCGCCGCTCGCCGCGCCGGTGCGCCCGGCGGCATCAGTTTAGCCGGAAACGCCGCGCCGCCGGTGGCGCCGACATGTGGTATCAGTTAAGGCGGAAACGCCCCGCCGCCAGGGCTCCGAATACGATCGCAAATATGACCAGCGCCCCCATCTCTGGCAGCACGTCGGCCGGGGTGGCCCCGAATAGCATCAGCTTGTTGAAGGCGGAGTTGGCCCAGGCATGGGGGGTGATGCGGGCCAGGTTCTGCAGCCAGCGGGGCATGATGAAGAGAGGCCACCAGCAGCCCCCCAGGGCCGCGGCGCTCAGCGAGATGAATACCGCCATGGAAGCGGCGCCCTTGCGCGTCCTGGCCACCGTAGCCAGGAAGACGCCCACCGCGGCCGATACCACGGTCAGGAGGACGGAGACGAGCACGACGGCCGCGGGGTAATGCCCCATCCTGACGTGGAAAACGAGGGTGCCGGCCACCCAGAAGATGACCAGCTGCACCAACCCCCGCAGGAAGGCACCCGCCATCTTCCCGCCCAGAATGGAGCCGCGCGAAGTGGAGGCGGCCACCAGCCGCTCCAGGGTGCAGGTCTCCCTTTCCGCCAGCAGGCTCTCCCCCGTGAAGGCAAGGGCGAAGAATACGAACATGGTGAGGTATCCCGGCACCAGGAAGTCCACCGGTCGTGCCGCCTCGATCTCTCCCACCTGTTGGAAGTCGGCCCTCACCCCGAGCGCGTCGGCGGCCTGGCCGGGTCCCCATCCGCCGGGCGGACGGGCGCCCTGGCCAGGCAGTACGCCCCCGGCGCCCTCGCCTGGGGCTCCGGCGGGCTGGCCGGGCGGCACGCCCCCGGTGGCGGCAGGGCCGGCCAGTTCGGCGATGGCCCGGTACATCACCTGGTAGGACCGGATTTCGGTTGCGATGGCGCGGGCCACGGAGGTGAGGGCTGCCCGGGCGGTGACGGCCTCCGGGTGGTAGTAGACGGTCAACCGGGTGGGCTGGCCCCGCATGACCGCCTCCGAAAACCCGGGCGGGAAGAAGAGATATCCACCGATCTCTTGCTTGAGCAGGGCCTGGCGCGCCTCCTCAGGGGCGAGGCGGCGGACCTGGAGTCCCTCCGCCGACGCCTCCATGCCCTGGATGATCTGGTGGCTGATGCTGCCCTCGGGCTCCGCGGTTGCGAGGTGGACGATCACCGGTTTGTCCTCACCGAAGGAGGGGCCCATCATGAGAGAGAACATCACCACGAAGGCGAAGGGGAAAACCAGCGCAAACAGCAGGGAGCCCCGGTCGAGCAGGAACACCTTCAGATCCTTGGCGGCCAGGATGGCGGCCTGGCGCAGGAATCTGCCCGCATTACTCATCTCGTCTCACCCCCCGCCCGGTAGCCCCTCTACACGCCCCTCTACGCACATACCGCCGAAAAGGGCGCGGCGCCCTCATCGCTCGTCTGCCCTCACGCGGAAGAACGCCGCCGCAACCGCCCAACTCACCACCGCGATGCCGGCCAGCACCGCCATATCCGTCAGGACGGCCGGGCTGGCCAGGGTCTCCCCGCGCGCGATGAGGCGCCGGAGGCCGTCGTTGGCCCAGAAATTATAGGTCAGGCGGCTGGCCACCCCCAGCACGCCCCGCGCACCCGACACATCGAAGAAACTGCCCCCCAGGGTGGTCATCACCATGGTGAAGAACACCGCGATCCAGTTGGCCTGCTCCGCCGTGCGGGCCAGGGCAGCGATGACCAGGCCGATCCCGGCCGCCGACACCACCACCAGGGCGGAGAAGGCTACCACCCGAGCGAATGATGCCGGCGTGAAGATGCGGAAGATGGGCCAGGCGACGCCCAACAGGAACAGGATCTGCAGCAGCCCGCGACCGATGGAACCCAACCACATGCCCGTGAGCAATTCTCCCCTCGTCAGGCGGGTGGTCATCAGGCGCTCCAGGGTGCCCTTCTTGCGTTCCTCCACGATGCCCACCGATACCAGGGTGAGGCTGAAGAGGGCGAACATGCTCACCAGGCCGGGCAGGTAGATGGCAACGGGCTCGGCGCGTGCGCCCACCGCCTCCTCGACCACCTCCACGGGGGGCTCGGCCCGTGCCTCCGCGAACAGCGCCGCCACACGGGCGTCCACGGTCTCACGGGCCGCCGGGCGCCCCATCCCGGCCAGGACCTCTGTCACCCGCCCGGCCACCAGGTGCTCTCCCGCCACTTCCCGGGTGAGGCCCAGGGCGTAGGAGACCACGATCTGCCCCTCCCGCCCGCCGGTACCCCGGCGGCGGATGATCAGTTCGGGCGGGCGACCGGCCTTCACGTCGTCGGAGAAACCCGGCGGGATCACGATGGCGCACAGGATCTGGGAACGGTCGAGCCGACGGGCGGCGGTCCCCTCGTCCAACAGCTCCACCTCGATGCCGGGGGCAGCATCCAGCCGGGCCACCAGGTCGGCGCCCACCTCTCCCCGGTCAAGGTTCACCACGTAGGCGGTGGCGTGAAACTCGTCCTGGCCCCCGAAGGCTGCCACCATGAGCCCCACCAGGAGCAGGGGCAGGGCCAGGCTGAAGAACAGGGCCTGGACGTCCAGTAAGTAAGTCTTGAGTTCCTTTCCGGCCACCACCAGCGGCCGAACGCCCACCCCGCCCCGGGCCGGCACCGCACGCCCCCCGGTTGCGACGGCGCCGCACTCCCGCATGTCCCCCCGCGTGTCCTCGTGTCCCATGCCGGTCACCCCTCGTCCCGAGCCATCGGCCGGTGAGCCGGTCACCCCTCGTCCCGGAGGCGGCGGCCGGTCAGGTGGAGGAACACATCCTCCAGCGTGACCTTCTCCGGGTCGCCCAGCCGGGCCTTCAGGTTGTGGGGGGTGTCCAGGGCCACGATGCGGCCCGCGTCCATGATGGCCACGCGGTCGCACAGGCGGTCGGCCTCTTCCATGTAGTGGGTGGTGTAGAGGACGGTCATCCCACCGTCGCGCAGGCCTTCGATGGTGGTGAAGATGTGGTTGCGGGACTGGGGATCGACGCCCACGGTGGGCTCATCCAGGAAAAGCAGCTCGGGCCGTGACATGAGGGCAATGGCCAGGTTGACCCGCCGCTTCATCCCCCCGGAGAACTTCGCCACCCGGTGGCGGGCCCGGTCCGCCAGCCCTACCAGTTCCAGGTTCTCCATGGCCCGGGACCGCGCCTCGGCCCGGGTGAGGCCCCCCATGAGGCCGAAGAACATGAGGTTGTCAAGGGCGGACAGCTCCGGGTAGAGGGCCAGTTCCTGCGGGCACACCCCGATGTGGCGGCGCACGGCGGCGGGGTCGTCGTGCACGGAGTGCCCGGCCACGATGACGTCCCCCGACGTTACCGGCAGGGTGGTGGCCATCATGCGGATGGTGGTGGTCTTGCCCGCACCGTTGGGGCCGAGCAGGCCGAAGATCTCGCCCCGCTGGATGGTGAAGCTCACCCCGTCCACCGCCGTGATCCCGTCGAACACCTTGCGTAACTCGCGCACTTCCACGAACGCATCCCCGCGCTCATGCACCTGCCCGGTTCCCGCCGCCAATGTCAGCCACCCCCCGGCTGGTCCTCCACTCCCGCCTCAATCCCCTGTGCGTACCCGTCGCTCCCTACTGTGCCACCCGTGTCCCCGCCCGGGCAACGGCAGCAAATCCAAGGGCCGGCATTGCCACGTTTACGGCAGACCGGTTAAGGGGCCGTTAAACCCCGCTTATCCCTTCGTTAAATTCGACCAGTTACCTGCGTGCCGTCGGTGTTAGCCCAAGCACTCTCATCCCGACGGGAAGGGGGACGATTGTGGCTGACACCGATGTGGTACAATCTGGGCGGAACTGCCGCGACGGGGAGCCGATTGGTCGCCCCCCGGGGCGGCGCAAGGCGATGTCGGCTGCGCAAAGTAGCGCGCCCGGTGGCCCTACCGCCTGGCGCGTGACCTCCTGACCTAGGGGGTGGCAAACATGAGTTACTACCGGAGGCTCCTGTTTGAGATCCTGCAGGCTATGGCCACCCGGGAGTACGGCGAGCAGGCCGTGAAGGACGCGGTGGCGGTCTACCAGGATACCGTACGGGAGTCCTGGGAGAAAATCACGGCCGCCCACAGGGACAGGGGGCTGGAGCGGTTCTATCAGCACTTCTTCGCTCCCGAAGAGGGATTCGAGTACGTCACCGTCGAGTGCAGCCCCCACCGGCTGGAGGTGCACGTGACCCGCTGCAAACTGGCGGAGGAGTTGCGGGCCATGGGCTGCGCCGGGATCGGCGAACGCTTCTACTGTGACACCGACCTGGTGCGCATCCGCACCTTCAATCCAGGTTTCCAACTGGATCGCCCCCGGCTCCTCATGAGGGGTGACGACCGCTGCGTTTTCGTCATCACCGACGAGGGCCACCGCCCTCAAACCTGAGCGGGTGAAAGCCGACTGCGGAGGGCGTGATCCCTAACTCGGGCCTGGCACAACGTGAACAAAGGGACGAAACGAGATCGGCGGGGAGAGAGATGGACGACCCGGAGAACAACGCATTTGAGTCAGGGAGCCCGGTGATCTACACGGTGGGAACCAGCACCCACAGCCGGGAGGAGTTCCTCGACCTGCTCCGCGCGTACGGTATCGGGGCCGTGCTGGATGTACGGCGATTTCCCACCAGCCGGAGGTATCCGCATTTCAGCCGGACGTCACTCGCCTCCTGGTTGGCGGCCTCCGGCATCAGTTACCACTATCTGGGCGACTCACTCGGCGGTTACCGGCGAGGCGGCTACGAGGCATACACCACGACGGCAGCCTTCCGCCAGGGTCTGGAGCAGGCCATGGACCTGGCGGCACGAGGACCGGCCGCCATCATGTGCTGCGAGCGGTTCCCGTGGAGGTGCCATCGCCGGTTCATCGCCAGGCACCTGGCTGCCCTCGGCTGGCAGGTAGTCCACATCCTGGACCACGACAGGACCTACGTCCCGGCCAACCTCAAGACGGACGCTTCGGTGATAGGTGAGCGGGAAAAAATCATCTCCTCGGGCCGGGCCAACCGATGATTTTTTCGCCACGTGGACAATCAGCGCCCGCCGTTTGGACACAGAGGCGCGGTTCTTGCCGGGTCTTCGACCCGGATGCAGTATCAAGGCGCTCTTGGCTGCTGCCCGCCATCGTGGAAAGTGAAGAGAGGTAGACATAAGGCTACCGGAGGGCTGATTATGTCACCAGGCCCGCGCCTCACCTGCGGCGGACCACCCGCACGTGGTGATTTTTTCGCCGCTTACCCGCGTGAGAAGGGGCGAAAAAATCGCCGCGACCGCCCGCACCGCACCCCCCCGCCGGTGGCACCTGGCCGCGAACGGCGCCGGCCGCGCCAAGCCGGGATCAGAGCAGCGGGGACTGCCTGCACTCATGCTGGAGTCTGCCCACGCTGTGTCGCAGAGGGGCGGGTGGGGCTAGGTGGCGGGCGTGCCGCCGCGAGGGGCCGGTTGGCCGGACGCACGGCGAAGCAGGGGGCGACGCCGGTTCAGGCGCCAGACTGCCCATCCCGCCAGGGCCACCAGGGCCAGGTAGGGCAGCGCAGCGAACAGCGCCACCACGGCACGGCCGACCCCTTCGATGAGTACGGTTAGGCTGTTGTAAAGGGCGCGTACCGCCCGTCCCCACAGGCCCTCCACGCCGGAGGTGGAAATCCCCGCCCCGGCCAAAGGCGTGGAGCGCAGGTAGACGTTGATGGTGGCGTAGTCGGTCTGGTTCTTGAGCAGGTTGAGGCGACCGGTGAGGGACTCGATCTCGCCGCGGACGCGCTCGATCTCCTTCTCCACCTTGAGCAGATCTTCCACCGTCTTGGCCTGGGACACGATCTCCAGGAGCCTCTTCTCCTGGTGCTTCAGGTTGGAGATGCGGGCCTCTAGGTCGACGTACTCCTCGGTGACGTCGGTGCTGGATATCTGCCGCGACATGAGCGTGCCCAGCTTTTCGATCTCTTCCACCAGTGCGGTGAACTGGTCGGCGGGTACCCGCACGGTCACGCGGGCCTCATTGCGGCCCTCCCGGTTACGGCCGATGGAGGAACCGGACACATAACCGCCCAGGGCATCCGCCCGCGCAGCAATGTGAGCGGACGCCTCCACGGCGTCTTCCACATCGACGGTGATCTCAGCCCGTTTGATCACCCGGCGCTCCGTGACGTCCCCCAGTTCGCCACCCGACCGCGGCGCCCCCTCGCCGGGGGCGCTGCCCATAGCCTGTTCCATGAAAGGTCCTGGTGCCCCGGATGCCGCCACGGTCAACTCTGCTTTGTCCGGTGCGGCGGCCTTCCTCTGCGCAGCACACGAAGCCAGCAACGACGCCGCCACTACGATGGCCGCAAACAGAATGACGTACCTGCGGACCGCCCCTCTTCCGACCATCCCAATCGCCCCCCTCTTCCTTTCCCATAGGACGTAGTTCCCGCCCGCTACGTGCCCGGAGGAAGTGCCCCGGCACCCTACCCCGCCCGGGGACCCTGCCCGGGCACCCACACTGCCCACGCACCGCATGCTGCCCCGGGACCCTACGGTGCCCGGTGCCCCATACCAGGACTTCCCACAGTCCCCGGTGCCCCACCAGGATTCCCCGCCGCTCACGGGGAAGTAGTGGCCGGGCGCCGGCCCGGAGGGTGAGCCATAAACGAAGGCCGGAGGGAGGCACCGACCGTGGCGGAAGTAACCGTGTTCGACCTCGAACCGGGGACAGGCGGGGATGCGGCCTACTATGTGGGTGCTTGCACCCACGTGAACGAGTCGGAGGAGATGGACGCCTGCGCCCGCAGGCGATTGGCCTGGCTGGAGAAAATGTACGCTTCCGGCGTGCGAGTGAAGGTGGCCGCGGTGAACGGGGAACTGGCCGGGTTCGCCTATGTGATGCCCATCGGCGTGTCGCCCTGGGGCCCCCTGGGAGACGACCTGGCTGTCCTGCCCTGCCTGGTGGTCCAGCGAAAGGCGAGGGGAACGGGCGCGGGCCGGGCCCTGATGGCCGCAGCCGAAGAAGAAGCCCGGCGCCAGGGCTTCAAGGGCCTGGCCACCATCGCCTACTATTGGGACTTCTGGTTCATGCCGGCCTCATTCTTCGAGCGGCTGGGCTACCGCGTGGCGGAGAGGCGGGGTGAGGAAGCCGTCCTCTGGAAGGTTTTCGCGGACGCGCCGCCAGCCGCCGCAGGCCTGCCGCCGGCCGCCACGGGGGCGGCGCCGCGCGCTCCCCGGTTGCTCACGCCCCGCCACGAGTTCGAGCCGATACCGGGCAAGGTGGTGGTGGACCTCTTCTGGAACACCTTCTGCCAGACCAGTGACATCGAAGCCCAAAGGGTGCGCGAGGTGGCAGCCGAATTCGGTGACGCCGTGGTGCTGCGCGAGTACTGTGCGGACGACAGGAGCGTCCTCCTCCGCTACGAGAGGGCTCGCGGCATCTTCGTCCAGGGGCGCGAAGTCGGTTGGGGCTACGAAGCCCCCCGAGAAGGGATCCGTCAGGCCATCGCCACCGCCCTGGCAGAACTCACCGGGAGCTGGTGCCGACCACCTCGGCCCCACTCACCGCGCGGCACACCAGCACCCGGCCAGCCAGGTCCGTGATGCCCCGGGGGGCGTAGTAGCGCTCCTGGAGCAGTCCCAGCAGCCGAGGCACCGCCTCCATCTCCACCAGCCCCACCACGAATCCCCCGAAACCGGCCCCGGTAAGGCCGCGCCCGCGGTGCCGGGAAGGGTAGGCATCAACTCCACCAGCTGGTCCAGTTCGGGGCAACTCACCTGGTAGAAGTCGCGCAGGCTGCGGTGGGATGCCACCATCAGCCGCGCGAAGCAGGCGGCATCCTTACGCCGGAGGAACCCCACGCCCTCGCGTACACGCTGGTTCTCCTCCACCACGTGGCGGGCCCGGCGGCAGAGCACGTCCCCCAGGGCGTCCCGCTGCACCTCCAGCATCTCCATGGTCACGTCGCGCAGAGACCTCACCGCCGGGTAGGTCTGACGAAGGCTGCTCACCGCCGCCCGGCACTGCGCCCGGCGCAGGTTGTACTCCGACTGTGCCAGGGCGCGGGGCACGCGGGAGTTGCCAGCGCGATGCGGTAGCGTTCCTCCGGCACCGGCATCGGGGACCAACTGAGGTCCCCGCAATCCAGGAAGAGGGCGTGCCCTTCCCGTGCCATGAGGGCGCAGAACTGGTCCATCACCCCGCACTCAACCACGGCGAACTCGCCTTCGGCCTGCCGGCCCAGCACGGCCAGTTCGCGGTCGCAGACTTCTGCGCCCCGCAGGGTGCGCGCCAGCACCAGGGTGGCGATCTCCACCGCCGCCGACGACGCCAGCCCGGCACGGGCGGGAACGTTGCCGGCCAGGGCGACGTTCAATCCCGGCGGCTGAGCGCGGCATTCCCCCAGTGACACCAGCGGCAGCTGAGGGCGTGCCGCGCGCCGCCCCGTTGCTGCGCACCGTGCGGGGCCCGGCGTGCCGCGCGCCGCCCCGTCGCTGCGCACCGTGCGGGGCCCGGCGTGCCGCGCGCCGTTAGGGCGCTGCCCGGCGTGCAGCCTCAGGTGCTGGCGCGCGCCCGACGGGCGCACTGCTACCGGTAGATGGTGATGGCACCCACGCTCAGGTCGGGTGCGTCGCCCACCACCCGCACCTTGAGGCCATAGGTGGGGAGTTTGATGCCGCTACAGGGCGTCTTCCAGGTCCAGTAGTCGTCGCGGTCGTCGAAGAGCGGCTGCGCCCGCTTGCCTTCAAACTGGGGCCGCTTCACCCACGCGTAACGCGAGAGGTCGAGGTCGAGGGGATCGTTCAGCCCGAACGAGGCGTCGTAGAGCTGGATGAAGGGCGCGAAGGCATTGGGCAGGCCGGTATCGCGCCAGACGTACTGATGGGCATCCACCACCCCCAGGAACACCTGACCGGGATGCACACCCACCCAGTTGTTGTCCACCGAGAGGTCACGGTACCAGATCACCAGGCCGGGGTTGTAGGGGAGGTTGGCGCGGGCGGCCTCGCGCAGGCCCACGTCGCTGCCGTGCCAGTTCCGCCACTCCAGCAGGTAGTAGTGACCGCCCAGCCGGTAGCCGGGCGACCAGACCCAGCCCGCGTTCTCCCACTGGCCCAGGCCTGATTCGGCGTCGTCGCTGAAGACCACTTCGCCATCGGCGGTGACCGTGATGTCGTCGACGAAGAAACCGGTTTCGTTGAAGGCCCAGTCGGTCATGTAGCGGAAACGCAGGTAGAGCGGCGTACCGCAGTAGGCCGAGAGGTCGATGGTCTCGTGCAGCCACCCCCCGCTCGAGCCGGTGTAGCCCGGCAGGTTGGCGCGGATGGCCGGGTAGCCGTCGGGATCGATGTCGTAGGTGGTGTGGGACGTCGCCAGGGAGGTCCAGTACTCGCCGTCGGTGGACACCTGCACGAAGCCGAAGTCCCAGTTCTCTTCGATCTCGTACCAGGTCCAGAAGTCGAGGATGGCGGAGGACTTGCCGGTGAGATCGATCACGGTGGTGATGTGGTGGTCGATCTCGTCACCCTGTCCGCCCCAGAACTCGTAGGAACCGGAGTGCGGCACGTTCATGTCCACCCGCTTGGGCGGCAGGTTCACCCGCACCACCTGGTTGTTCTGGCCCAGCGAGGTGGCCTGATCGAGCAGGAAGGTCAGGCCCTGCGGAGCCACCTCGGGCGCCAGATCGGCCCACTGCACCACGGTGGGCTGCACCCAGGTGCCGCCGTGGAGCAGTCTCAGCATGATGCGGCCCCAGGGGCTGATGCTGGTGGGCCGCGCACCCAGGGGCTTGCCCGTCCAGCTTCCGCCGCTCATGAGGGACCAGTACTCCACCGGCTCGCCGTCGCCGCTGTAGATGGTGTCGTACTCGTCGGGCAGGCCCAGGTCGTGGGCGAACTCGTGGGCGAACACGCCCAGGGCCCCGTCTTCGGGCTCCATGGTGTAGTCGTACACCGCCGTGCCCGACCAGTAGGGACCGCCGCCGTGGCTGGGGTCAGCCAGATACGGCCGCTGCAGGCTCCAGCTGTGGGACCAGATGGCGTCGTCCCCCTGGGCCCCACCGCCGGCCTCCTGCCCGACGCCGGCGTGGATTACCATGAGGTGGTCTACAATGCCGTCGGGCTCCATGAGGTCGCCGTCACGGTCGAGGTCATAGGGATCTTCGTAGTCGTACTCAGCCAGGTTGACGCCCGCCTGCACCGCCAGGCTGGCCACTTCCCGCACCAGGTCACGGGGGTCGGCGGGTCCGCCGTTGTCCACGCCGCCCTCCGGGTTGTCGCGGCCGTAGTACCACTCGGGATTGGGCACCTGGAACCAGCCGTACACGTCCCCCTCGATGAGGAGGCCGCCGTTTGACTGCTCCAGGTAGTAGCTGGTGAGGCTGTGGGAGGAAACCCCCTCGGGGGTGGTGTACCCATCCGGGTTGAACAGGAGGCCGGCGTAGTGCTCGGGGCTGAAGTCGGCCGTCCAGTAGTTCTCCCGGGCGGCCAGGCCCTCCGGCTGCGGAATCTGGTTATGCAGCGGACCCTCGCCTCCGAACTCCACCAGCAACACCAGGATCTTCACCGTCTTGGCGGGATCCGGCCGCGGCTGCTCCACCACGGGGTCGACCACGTTGTCCTTCACCTGTCCGAACTTCTTGCCCCGGCCGGAAAGCAGGGCCTCGGAGGCCAGTCCTTCCTTCCACCGGTAGCGGGTGCCGTACTGGCGGTGCCAGGCCTTCTTGTCCTCCGCGCCTCCGGCCATGGTGCCCACCTTGCTGCGCAGGTAAGACGCCACCGCCTCCCTCACCTGGTTGTCGTCCGCCCCCGGCGGAATGGCACCCCTTTCCACGAGGACGTCCACCAGCCGGTCCACGTTGGGCGGCGCTACCTCATGTCCTGCGCCGCCGCTCGCCTCCGCTGCCACATCGCCGCCGCCCATCGCCGGCGCCACCCTGTCGCCACCTGCGGCCGGCCCGCCCGCTTCGGGGGGCGCACCCCGCCCTGCAGCGGCGGAACCGGGCAGGCCCGGCCCCGTCAGGACGCCCAGGACCATGACCGCCGCCACCAGGATCGCCATCACCCTGCCCCTCCTCACGTTCCCCTCCCCCTTCCAATACATGGAACCCATGGTGGTTCCACCTGCATATGGTACGCCATGGGCCATGTCAGTTTCTGCCGGTTCAAGCCGGGAAGCACTGCGTCCCGCGCGCGCCGGGAAACGCGCCTCGGACGTCACCAGGAACCCGCGCAGGTGAATCGCTGAGAAGGGATTCGTGAGAAGGAATTCGGACGAAGATGTCGAATAACAGGGGACAAAGCCGACAGGCGAGGGGGGATGGCTGCCACAAGGTGCCCGAACTGGGGGAGCTCAAGCAAGAGATAGCCCGCATATACAACCAGGTGAACCAGGAGGCCTTCGAGATCGGGGTCAGGCGGCTGCGGGTGGACATCATCGGCACCAAGATCGTGGTGCTGGCGGATCACAAACGCATCCGCGGCCTGGACTACCTCGACCGGGTAAACCGCGCGGCATCGCGCATGGCCGACGTGGCTCTCCTGGACGCCTTCAAGGAGCGAATGCGGCAGGAGCTTGAGCGGCAGCTTCCCTGGCTCGGGGTCAGGAGTATCCTCAAGGACTACGACCCGGAGGCCGAGATCGCGGGGACCATCATCGTGGTGGACAAGCCCCTGACGGCCGAATGAGCCGCCAGGGCTGAGGCACGGGGGCTGGTGAGGCCCGCCGCCCGGCACAGATGCCGCGTGAGCGGGCAGATGGCTCCGCGTGGGGCGAGCCGCCGGATCGCGGAGGACTGGCAGGTGTAGGGAGCTTCCCCGGCGAAGAGCCTGCAAACCGCCGGTCCTGGGCAAAGCGTTTGCCCAGGTCGGCGGTTTTCGCTTAGCTGGGGGGTCCGGGGGGAAAGCGGGCCGGGCAGGCCGGTTGAGAAGGAGGCGAGAGACAGCATGGATGTACCGCGGGTGAAAGACGTGCTGATGGCCCTGGACGCCATCACGGGAGGGCGGGTGGTGACCGACCTCGGCCAGTACACCCGCACCAGCAACCGGTTTGTGGTCATCAAGTCCTCGGGGATCCCGGGCAAGGCGGTCATGGAGACCCCCGGGCTGGTGTTCGGTGACCCCGAGCAGCCGGTACGGAAGCTGGCCGTGACCATGACGCTCACCGAGTCGCAAATAGAGCTGGCGGGGGCCATGGACATCGACGCCATCGTGGCCCATCACCCGGTGGCGGATGCGGCCAATTCGGGAGGGGTACCTCTCAAGTTCTACCTCTCGCTCTACGGGATAGCGGTGTTCGAGGTGCACGAGGCCTTCCACGGGCTCCATCCGGGCATCCCCTTCCTGCACGGCCATCGGCCCGTGCGGGTGGATATCGCCTACGGGGGTGTCCCCGGCAACATCATGTACGTGGGCGAACCCCTGGACGGCATCCGCACGGCGGGCGACATCCTGCACCGCCTGGAGGACTTCATGGGCTTCGCCCGCGAGCGAGACGCCCTGGAGGGCGACCGCGAGCTGCGCGACTGCCCGGATGCCATGGAAACGGTGGTGGCCACCGGACCGCAGCTCCTCAACGGCACCCCGGGTGCGCCGGTGCACCAGATACTGCACATTTTCCCTCATACCGGCTTCAGCGATGCCCACCTGAGCCAGGCCCTCAGCGAGCATCCCCAGGTGAACACCATCGTGGCCAGCATCAGCAGAGTGCGGCCCTCCAGCCCGCTGGTGGAGAAGGCCAGGGAGATGGGACTGACCTTCCTGGTGGGCAACTCCCACGCCGTGGAGATCCTGGAAAACGGCATGCCGCTGGCCTACGCCCTCCACGCCCTCCTTCCCGCCGTGGAGGTATGGCTGTTCCGGGAAAGGGTGCTGGCCCTGCCGCTCGAGCGGGCGGGCCACGCCGCCGTCAGGGAATACGCGCAGGAGATGGCCGGACGCTTCCTCCTGCCCTCGCGGGAGGCCATCCGGCCCTCGGGGAGGTGATGACGCTCACAGGTTGGTGCAGGTGCACAGCGGAAAGGCTGGTGGAAATGTGCGACGGCAGGCTGGAAATGTGCGACGGCAGAATGGAGGGCAGGAGCTTTGTAAGAAAGGAGGCAATGAAGAATGGCGACCCTGGAAAAGGAAGCCGTAACCGGGCGTACCATGACCCGCATTGAGGTGATCGGTCTGGTCATGGTACTCCTGGCCCTGGTGGGACTGCTCGTGGGACCGGGGACCATCGCGGGGACCTTCGATGCCATGATCAAGAAGGTCTTCGACATCGTGGTGAAGATCTACATCACCGGTAGCCTGGGCATCACCATCATGCTCAGCGTCATCGTCGGACGCGTGTTGGAGAGGCTGGGGTTCACGGATGCCCTCGTGCGCATCTTCGCCCCTATCGCCAACTGGATGAGGATCAACCCCACGGTGATCATCCCCGCCGTGTACAACATCCTGGGCGACATCAACGCCGCGGGCCGCATCACCGGCCCCACCCTCAAGCAGGCCGGCGCCACCAAGGCGGAGCAGAAAATCGCCGTCGCCACCATGGTGCAATCCCAGCAGTCCTTCTCTACGTTCATGCTGGGCATGCTGGCCATGACCCGGGCCGGCATCGCGGTGTTCCCCGTGATCCTCATCGCCCTTTTCCTCCCGCTGGTGGTGATCCCGTTCCTGCTCAGCCGCACCATCTACCGGGATACCAGGCGGGTTGAACTCAGGGAGTTGCCCCGGTTCACCCCCGCCAAGGGCGCCCTCGACACCATATTCGGCGCCGGGCGTGAGGGGGCAGAACTGGTGTTCCTCCTGATCATCCCCGCCGCGGTGGTGATCTTCGGGATCATCGGGGCCCTCGACTACCTGGGGATCTGGAAGCCCATTGAGAGCGGCCTCACCGCCGCCCTCACCGCCCTCAGCATTGAGCCCAAGACCGGCATCCTGTCGGTACTGGCCTCCCCCACCCTGGCCATGAACACGCTGAAGGACGTTTCGGCACAGGTGGCCCCCGCACTGGTGATCGGGTCCTTCGTGCTGGCGGCGTCCGGCTTCCCCCTGCAGGTGATCTTCGGTCAGATCCCGGCGGTCTGGGCGCGGGTTTCCGACCTGACCGAGGCAGAGGCCATGGAGGCCGCCGTCCTGGGCACCGTCATACGCGTCCTCACCGCCGCCCTGCTGGCCGTCGCCCTCACCCCGCTCGTGTCCTGACGGGCCGCGCAGGCAACCCTCCCGGGAGCCGCGCAACGCCGCTGACGGGGCAGGCGGTCGCAGGCCAGGCGGATCAATGCCGCGCCAGCAGCGTGCGCATCTGGTCGGACAGGTCCAGCACGAAGAGGCCGCGTCCCAGCCAGTCCAGGCTCACGTCCGGCCGCCGCAGGGGAGCATCCAGGATCACCCGGCCCGCCTCATCCACCCACTGGGCGGCGAGACCTGCCAGCAGTTGGCCGGGATCGAGGAATACGTTGGTCTGGATCCTCACCCGCGTTCGCCGGACGTAGTCGGGTAGCGGCGCCGGTACCGCCGGCGCCGCTTCCACTGTACCCAGCCCCAGCGGCAGGGAGGTGTCGCGGTAGGTGCGATGCCGCCCGCTG
Organism: Bacillota bacterium; assembly: GCA_014360055.1. GTDB lineage: Bacteria > Bacillota > Sulfobacillia > JACIYH01 > JACIYH01 > JACIYH01. The sequence continues at coordinate 20,773 of JACIYH010000017.1, forward strand.
GCCGCCAACCGCCTGCCCCCCAGTACCGTACCGTTGAGAAGATAGGTGTCGCTGCCGCTCCACGCCGGGGATCCCTGGTGATCGAACGTTACCTCCATAATGAGGTGGAGGCCCGGAGTAATGATGACGGCGCTCTCCGCCACCAGCTCCAGCCCCGCCCGCACCGCTCGCATACTCGCACCCCCCGGAGTCCCCCTACCCAGATCCATATGCGGGTGGATGAATGCTATCATGGGGGGAACGCGGGGCGAAGGTGCGCCGTCATTCCTCGGGGACGGTCACCGGCGTTTACCACCGACAGGGGACCGGTGGTTACAACTGGCGGGGGACCGGGGGTTACCACTCGCAGGGGACCGGACGCCCCGGGTGGTCCCGTACAACACTCAGGTTGCGGGGGTGTGGCGCATGGCCGTGCGCAAGGTGGCGGCCGTGGTGGCTGCGGTGCTCGTGGTGGCGGCGGCGCTATCCTTCGAGCCCGTCCGTACCGAGGCGGGGGAGTTCCTGGACGTCTTCCGGGTGAAACGGCTCAAGGTGGTTACCATTACTCCCCAGGACATGGCCCAGCTGCAGGAACTCTTGCAGCGCGGGGGAACCGCCGACCTGGAGAGCTTCGGGCGCGTGGAGGTCACCGGCGAAGCCGCCAGCCGGACGGTTACGGCGGGCGAGGCCGAGGAGGCCCTGGGCTATCCCTTGCGCTTGCCCCACCGCAGGCTGCTCGGCCCCTATGGAGACCCGCTCTTCCAACTGGACGTCCTGCCCACCGTGTCCCTGACCCTCAACGTGGGGAATGTGAACACCTTCCTGCGGTCCCTGGGCAGCCGCGACCTTCTGCCTGCGACCCTGGAAGGCAAGACTTTCACCATCAAGGGATACCCCGTCTGCACGGCCCTCTACCGGGGCCAGGCGGGTCACCTCAGGGTAATCCAGGGCCGCAGTCCCGAACTGATCGTACCACCCGGCGTGGATGTGGCCGCAGTGCGGACCGCCCTCCTGGGCATCCCGGGACTGCCCGAGAACCTGCGCCGCCAGCTGGAGTCGATCACCGACTGGCGGCACACCCTGCCCATCCCGGCCGTAGAGGGTACCTGCACCCACGTGACGGTCAACGGTTCACCGGGCGTGTTCTGGTCCATACCGGAGGGCCAGCCTCCCACCGGGGCCAGCACACCCGGGACGCCCACGCACCCCTCCACCCTTTTTTGGGAGGAGGACGGCGTGCTCTATGCCATCCAGGGCCGCCTCCTCCTCAGCCAGGCCATGGACCTGGCCCGCTCCATGGGCGTACGCTGAGTGGCCATGAATGCCGTAGTCACCCGCGGCCTCACCAAGCTCTACGGCAACCGGCTGGGCTGCCGGGACATCGACCTGGAAGTGCCGGCGGGGTGCGTCTTTGGCTTCCTGGGACCAAACGGCGCCGGCAAGAGCACTCTGGTGAAGGTACTGGTGGGCCTGCTGCACCCAACGGCGGGTGAGGCCCGGCTGCTGGGCCGCCCCCTGGGCGACATCCCGGTCCGCCGCCGCATCGGCTACCTACCCGAGAACTTCCGCTACCAGGACTGGCTCACGGGGGCGGAACTGCTGCATTTCCACGCTGCCCTGTGCGGCCTCCCAGCCGGCGAACGCCGCCGGCGCATCGGGGAAACCCTGGAGTTGGTGGGGCTCACCGGGCGGGAGCACCACCGGGTGCGCACCTACTCCAAGGGGATGCAGCAGCGCCTGGGAGTGGCGTGCGCCCTCATCGGGGATCCCGACCTGGTGTTCCTCGACGAGCCCACTTCGGCCCTGGACCCGCTCGGCCGCCGCGAGATGCGCGAACTGATCGTGCGGCTGCGCGAGCGTGGCAAGACGGTCTTCCTCAACAGTCACCTTCTGGGCGAGGTAGAGGCCGTCTGTGACACGGTGGCCATCATCAACAAGGGTGAGATCGTAGCCCGCGGCCGGCTGGACGACCTGCTGGCCCCCACCGTCCAGGTGGAGATGGACATCGAGGGGCTGACCCCCGGCCTGGAAGAGGCCCTGGCCGCGCAGGCCACGGAGTGCCACCGCAATGGCTCCCGCCTCACCCTCACCCTCGCCCGCAGAGCAGACGTCCCGCGCCTGGCCGAAACCGTTGTCGCCGCAGGCGGGCGCCTCCACTCGCTCATCCCCCGCCAGCGCTCCCTGGAAGACCTGTTCGTACAGGTAATCCGCGGCGAGGGCCGGCCCGGAGACCCCCATACCGCCCCGCCGGGGGGGCCACCGACGTGTTCGTGATCGCGCAGCTCACCTTCCGGGAAACGGTACGCCGCCGGGTCCTGTTGCTGACCCTCGTCCTGACCGTGATCTTCCTGGTGCTCTTCACCCTGGGGGTACGGGCGGCCGCGCGGCAAATCTCGCCCGTGGAGCGGGAACTCACGGCCTCGGTCCTGGGGACCCAACTCCTGGTGTTGGGCCTGTTCTTCGGGAACTTCATCGTAGCCTTCCTGACCATATTCTCCGCCGTGGGCGTGGTCTCTGCCGAGTTGGAGAACGGTGTCCTGCAGACCATCGTGACCCGCCCGCTCTCCCGGGCCGCCGTGATCGGGGGTAAGTACGCCGGGCTGGGCACCCTGCTCGTCCTGTACGCGGCCCTGTACTTCGGGGCCATCCTGGCCATCGTGCGGCACTACACGGGCACGAGCACCACCGGGGAGCCCGGTGCCCTCGCCCTCTTCTGCCTGATCCCGCTCACCTTGCTGGCGGTGACCGTGCTGGGCAGCACATCCCTGCCCACCGTGGCCAACGGCGTGGCGGTGCTGGGCCTCTACGTGGTGGCCTTCGTGGGGGGCATGGTGGAACAGGTGGGGGCCCTGATCGACAACCTCACCATGCAGCGCCTGGGCATCCTGTCCAGCCTGATCCTCCCCTCCGACGCCCTCTACCGCAAGATCGTGGCGGTTCTCACCGGGGCATCGGGGGACCCTTTCATGGTCCTCCGCCAGTTGGGCCCGCTGGGCAGCCTGTCCGAGCCCAGCGTGTGGATGATCGTCTATGCGCTGCTCTACACCGCCGGGCTGGTGGCACTGGCCATCCGCTCCTTTTCCCGCCGCGACATCTAGAGCCAGGCCGGGGCGAAATGTCGCTGTGGGAAGCCATGGGCCCGCCCGGGTCACAGCTCGGCAGCCTGTACCAGGAGGTGCCGCGGCATGAGGAGCGGACCGGGCAAGGGCACGTCCGGTGCCGGCCTAATTCCAGCGTAAATCCTCGCCGTGTCGGCCGGACCATCCGCTGGCCGAACCCCCGCGGTCTCCGCCGCACCGCCCAACAGCTCCACCCAGGCGTTGTCGCGGGAGAACGAGAGAGTCTCGTAGTACGAGCTCCACTTACGGTATTCTGCGGGGGACACCGGCAGGAAGACGGTCAGGTACCGGTGGCGATCGGGCGGTTCGGGCTCGCGGCCCGTGATCACCACCCTCGCGACCGCATCCCGCAGCCGCTGCAGGGCACCGGCGCAGGGGTGATGGGGCCAGCCACCGCGCAGCAGACTCCACAGTTCGCCGGCGGCCCCCAGCCCCTCCCCACGGGCCACCCTGGCGCCCCCCCCGGCGACCGGTACCGCTTCCGGCGTTCCCGGCGCGGAAGAGAGGCCGAGCAGGCAGCAGGCCAGTTCGTGGGCAGCCTGCTTGATGCGCGCAAACCGGCGCGGGGTGAGGTACACGGCCAGGGCGGGGAACTCGCAGGCACCCGCGATGGCCTGAAGGAGGACAGCCACAGGGTTGCGGGCTGCTTCCTCTCCACCCTGGCCCAGCCTGTCCAGGACCTCTCCGTACGGCCAACCCTCCAGCGGTGACATCTCGAGGGGGACGATCAGGTGGCGGGCGGCGGGGGGGCCCGAGGTGGCCAGTTCATGGGCCACTTCTACCGCATTCATGTAACACGCGTCCATCATGAGTACGTCAACGGCCCTGCCCGCGTGAAGTTGCGCCAGAGCGAGGGCACGGGCCAGCCCGCTCACCCCCATGATGCAGGCAGCACCATGGGCGAAGTCGGTGAGAGCACCCACGATGCCTGCGCCGTGGCCGGACAGGATCAGCAGGTGGCGTGGGGAGGACGATCTCTCCAGGCCCCAGCGTACGAAGTCGTAGAGCGTACGGGGGTCAGCCAGGTTGACATCTCCCGGCTCTCCCCCGCGTGTCCACGAACCACGCCGCGGGGCCACCGGGATCTGCGGTAACCCGGGAGACTGGACGACGACCTCCATTGGACTCCCCTCCGCAGGGAGGAACCACCGGGCCACGGGCCCCGCCCCTGCCCCCGGCCCCGTCAGGTATATCAGCACCGTCCACAACATGCGCCTCGACCGCCCGGACCTGCACGTTCTCTCAACAGTGTACGGCTTCGGCCCATTTGAGTTCCTGCGGGGGGCGATCATCCGGCGGGATAGGCCCGTGACATAATGTCGCTGCCCGGCATAAGGATGGTTACGGAAGACTGCCTCCGCAGAGGGGATACCATGGCGCAGGAAGAAATGCCGCGGGACAAGGTGGCACCATCCAGCGGTCTCGCAGGTGGTGCCGTAGGGGAAAGGCTGACGGCAGCACGGACGGCTGCCACCATCGGGCCCCAGCGCCCCCTCACCCAGAGCGCCCTTCTCACCCTGAGGGGAGACTACGTGGCCGCCGGGGTGGGCATGCGCAACCTTGGCTCGGGGCAGATCGTCATCGACCTGCCGCCGGGGTCCACTATCGTCCGGGCCTGGCTGTACTGGTCCATCATTCGGCAAACTGTGGCCGGCCCGGCGCCCGCCACCGCGAAGCTGAACGGCCAGGACATCACCGGCACACTGATCGCCACCACTGGCAGCCCCGGCTGGCCCGACATCGCGCAGGCCGAAGCGGGAACTACGCTGGCGGACGTTTTCCGTGCCGATGTCACGGGGATGGCCGTGCCCGGCGCCAACAGTCTGAGCAACTTCCCGTCCGGGCTGACAGATGGAACCGCGCCGCAGGATGCCCCTTCCGCCTTTCCTCTCCTCAACGGCGCATCGCTGGTGGTGGTATTCAGCAACCCGGCCTTCCCGCTCAAGACGGTGGTGGTCAACGACGGGGGCCAGACGCTGTTCGGCACCAGCGCGTCCACGCTGCTGACCGGTTTCGTGGCGACCGGTCCGGTGGCGGCAAGAACCACCTACGTGGTATCTGACGGCCAGGCCAGGTTTCTCAGCGATACCGCGTCTTTCAACGGCACCCCCGTGGCGGGCCCGGGGGCGGCCCTGAAGCCCAACGACGCTTTCGATGGCGCGGACGGCGCCGCCTTCTTCCCCCTTGACGGACTCTGGGACACCCCGACGGTGGACGTCAGTCACCTGGTGAGCCCCGGGGATACCTCCGCCGTGGCTGCCATCACCGCGGGGGCCGGCGGGGGCAGCGACGTGCTGACGTATGTAGCGCAGGTCCTCTCCGTCACCACGGCAGAATTCGTCGGGGTGCGCGGCTACCACATTCCCCACACGGTACCTCTAACCTAGAGTCGGGTGAGGGCAAAATCCAGCTGGCGATGTCCTCCGCCCGCCCCGGTCATCAGATGACGGGCGCCCATCGCTCCGCCACCCAGCCCGCGCTGCACCTACCCCATCTTCTCATACAGGAGATCCGTCAGGTCCCCCGTGAGACGGGCGGCTTCCTCTTCGTCCCCCCGCTTCTCGGCGCGCTCGATGGCGGTGATCAGGCCCAACAGGGCGGCGGCCTGCTCCGGGTCGAGTTCCCGGGCCAGCCGCCTGGCCCGGCGCAGCACGGCGCGGCGCTTCCTTACCCGGGGCCCCGCGGGCCGGTCTCCCTCCGGCGGCCTGTCGGACGTACCCGACTCCCCGTCCGGCTCCTCACCGGCCGCCCCGCCTGCCTCCCACCCCGGCTCCCTGCCTGGCTCCGTCCCGGCGACGACCCGACCTGACCCGGGTACACCGGTGTCGACGGCGGCTGCGGTCTGCTCGCGGGCCCGGCCCTCGCCCCTGACGATGGTGATCTCCTTCGCCTTACCCGTCGACCTTTCCGTGGCCGACACGTGGATGATCCCATCGATGTCGTAGTCGAACTGCACTACGATCTCCGGTTTTCCGGCCGGCATGGGGGGAATCCCGTCCAGGGTGAACTCCCCCAGCAGCGTGTTCTTGGAGGCGATCATACTCTCGCCCTGGTACACCTTGATGGTGACAGCCTTCTGGTTGTCCTCCACGGTGGTGAAGACTTCGGCCCGCGAGCAGGGGATGGCCGTGTTACGCGGGATGATGACGCTCATCACGTCCGGGTGGATGATGCCGAACTGGGTTCCCAGCACCTTGATGCCCAGCGAGTGGGCGGCGACGTCGACGAAGACCATGTCCAGCGGCTCGCCCGCTATGATCCCCGCCTGGATCGCCGCGCCCAGAGCGACGCACTCATCGGGATTGATTTCCCCGTGCGGCAACTGACCCAGGTGCGTCCTGACCAGTTCCACCACGGCGGGGATGCGCGTGGAGCCCCCCACCAGCAGGACCATATCCAGGTCGACGGGCTTCAACTGCGCATCCTGCAGGGCGCGCTTCACCAGGGCTACGGTTTCCTCCAGGAGGTCGGCGATCATCTTTTCGAACTCGGCGCGGGAAATCTCCTCATCCAGGTTGAGGGGTTGACCGTTCCGCTCGGCGATGAAGGGTTCGCTCACGCGGGTGAAGGGACGCGTGGAAAGCCTTATTTTGGCCTCTTCCGCCGCTCGCGTCACGCGGGCGAGGGCGCGCCGATCCTGGCGCAGGTCCACCCCGTGGCGATCCGCAAAACGACGGCACAGGAAATCCACCAGGCGCGCGTCGAAGTCGTCTCCTCCCAGGTGATTGTTGCCCGCGGTGGCCACGACTTCCACGACGCCCTCGCTGACTTCCACCACCGAGACGTCAAACGTTCCGCCACCCAGGTCGTAAACCAGGACCCGCTGGCTGCCTCCGCGCTCCAGGCCATAGGCCAGCGCGGCGGCGGTGGGCTCGTTGATAATCCGTACCACTTCCAGCCCCGCCAGCTCCCCCGCTTCCCGGGTGGCCTGGCGCTGGCCATCGGTGAAGTAGGCCGGGACGGTGATCACCGCCCGGCGGACATCCTGACCGAGGGCGGAAGCCGCTATGGCTCTCAACCGCTCCAGGATGAAGGCCGAAATCTGAGGCGGCGTGTACCGCTTATCGCCCAGGGGAAGGCTGATGTCCTGTCCCATCACCCTCTTCACGGATTTGATGGTCCGCTCCGGGTAGAGGACGTACTGGTTCCGCGCCGGATGGCCCACCAGCAGGTCCCCCTCCGGAGAGAGGCCCACCACCGAGGGCAGCAACCTCTCCCCCTCTGGAGTGGTCAGGACCTGGGGACGGCCCTCCCGGATCGCCGCCACTACCGAGTTCGTCGTGCCCAGATCGATTCCCACGATCGTCTCCATAAGACTCCTCCTCCGCACCCGCCAGCTCCGCACCAGCCATCTCCGCGCCCCCCTGGTCGCCCGTCAGCTCCCTCGCCGCCCGGTCCGTGTCCGTCGGCTCGGTACCCACCCGCCTGTTACCACCGCCCGCAGGCCATTTCCCCACCACCACCTGCGCATACCTGATCACCTGGCCCTGCCAGGCGTAACCGGCCGCCACCTCTGCCAGCACCTTCCCCGCCAGGCTCTCTTCGGCCACCGGAATGGCCTCCACCGCCCGGTGGCAATAGGGGTCGAACTGTCGGCCAACCGTCTCCAGACGCTCGATCCCCAGGCCGGCCAGGATCTCCTGGCAGCGGGTCAGGTACCCCTCCATGGCCTGACGGACGGCCTCCCGCTCCACGTACCCCGCCCGCGCCGCCGAGTCGCCTTCCGGCTCCGGGTACCCCGCCCTGGCCCGGGGGAGGGCCTCCGGTTCCGGGCACCCCCCCTGCGTGTGGGGGACAACCTCCCCGGTCGCCACCCCGCGCTCCTCCTGGGCAGACAGGGACCGCAGCGCCGCCTCCAGGCCATCCACCAGGGGGAGCAGCTGCTCCGCCAGCACGGCGAGCACTTCCGCCTGTGCCTCCCTGCGCTCGGTGTCCCGCACGCTCGCCACCCGCTCCCGGTAGCGCTCCCCTTCCCGGCGTAACTCAGCCATCGCCTCCCGGTAGCGCTCCCCTTCCCGCCGCAGTACCTGCACGGCCTGTTCCCACGACTCCGCCTGGTCCTCCAGTTGGACGGTCCACTCCAGGTGCCACTTACCCAACCGGGCCACCTCGCGGCACAGGTCCTGCAGGCAAGTGCTCATCTCCTCCACCTGCCGCGAGAGTCGCGCCATTTCAACTTCCAACCCGGCCCGCCGCGCGTCGCCCCTGCGCAGCCGACCCAGCCGGGCCCTCAATCTGCCCCACAGTCCCCTTCCACTCATGCCCTGTTGTCCCCCGGCTCCTCCCACGGGAAGAACGTGAAATCATCCCGAAAGTCCGTCCTCCCCAGGTCGGCGCAGCAGCCCAGCAAATCCAGTGGGTCACGGTCCGCGAGGCTCTCACGGGGCCAACGGGGCTCGGTGAGCACCCGGGCCAGCCTACCCGTGTCCAGGTGGAGCAAACCCATGTCCGTGCGGGCCCGGGCTTTCTCATCCTTCAGTTGCTCGTAGGCCGCACGGATGCGCTTGAAATCATCGGGATGCTGTTCCGGAGGAAAGCGCCGCACCAGCCTCAGGTACGCCCTCTTAATCTCAGCCTCACCGGCCCCCGGTACCAGCCCCAGCACCTCATACGGATTCCTGTCACCATCTGTCTCGGGCATTGTCCTGCCTCAACACCCCCTGGTACGTCCGCGCGACGCTTCCTGAAGCGCAGCTCAGAAATGCTGGAAGGCCTCGTCATCGGGGAACTCTTCAGCAGCCTGGAACCCGAACTCCAGGAGCAGTCTGAGCGATCTCTCCTCCTCGCACACCCTGATGATGCGCCGGTACATCCGCCGCCGGTCACCTCCTGCGGAGTCAAGAGCCCTGCGGAAAGCCTCCCCCGCCTGGCTCTGGCGGTCGTACGCCAGGTAGGTCCTGCCTGCCTGGTAGCAGATCTCCGCGTCATAACCGGACAACTCCATGGCTTTCTTAAGGTAGCCGCTCGCCTTGCGGGGATGCCCCACCATGAACTGGGCGACGCCGAGTATGAGGTAGACCTGGGGGTCGGAGCCGGCCCGCAGCAGGGCCTTCTCAAACCAGCGATCACCCTCGCGGCGGTGGCCCTCCCGGTAGGCGAGCACTCCCACCACACTCATGGTCTGCGGATCGTCGGGTGCCACCCGCAGGGCTTCCTGCACATGCCGACGGGCACCCTCGAGGTCACGCCTGTGGATGCAATCCAGCGCTCTGCTGCGGGACATCTCTGCCAGAAGAGGAATCAGCACCGGGTGATCGGGGGCAGCGACCAGTCCCCGGCGCAAAACCCGCAGCGCCTCGTCTTCCTCATCCAGGCGCCAGTGGATGCGGGCCAGGGCTGCCACCGCCTCCGCGTCGCCGGGCTGCTGCTCCACAATCTGTCGCAGCACCTGCGCCGCCCGCGCCTCCTCCCCGAGGATCAGCCAGATCATCACCAGATCTTTCTGACTCTGGGCGTCCGCGGGATCGTATCGCAGGGCGATCTCCAGGTCCAGCCTGGCCTCGTCCAGATTTCCCTCCTCGAGCAGGAGGTCGGCGAGGCGGCGGTATGCCAGGGCCAGGTACTGCCCCAGGGGGCGCTCGTCTCCCCCTCGTGACACGAGGGCGGACCAGGCGGAAATAGTGCGACGCCAGTAGCGGATCGCTTCCTGCCGGTTACCCCGCCTCTCGTACAGGAGGGCCAGGTTGTGGAGCACGTCGGGGAGATCAGAGATTCCCGGTCCGAGTTGCAGTGCCCTCTCCCAGTCGGCCCGGGCCTCCTCCCACCGGCCCTCATGCGCCGCCCGGTTCCCCCTGCAGAAATGAGCCAGAGCCAGCACAGCGTCCCCTCGAGCACCCCCTAGCTCCTCCTCCCACAGGCGGATTACCGTGTCGAAATCTTCATCCTGCGCGGCCCGCAGGACGAGCGCCTGCCGGTTCGCCGCCAGCCACTCCCGGACCACCTCGCCGGCCCCCAGGGCCAGGGCCCGGCCCAGGGACTCCCCTGCGGCCGCGGAGTCGCCCGCCCGGGCCTGAACTTCCCCCAGGGCACGCCAGAAATGAGGATTGCCCGGGGCAAGGTCGACGGCCCGAGCAAGGCAGCCCAGGGCCCCCGGTATGTCCCCGGCCTTGGCCCTGACCACGCCCCACAGGAAACACCCGTTGGCATCTTCTGATGACGGAGGTGCCTCCCGGCACCTGCCCGCCACCCATCGCAGGAACCTCCGGGCCCCAGCATCCAACTGCCGCCCCTCCGGACCCGCCAGCCATTCCTCCAACGTGCTCTCACGCTGCAGGACAAGCGCACCTTGCAGTACCAGCAGGCCCAGGTGGAAGAGGACGCGGGCATGGCCGGGTAGGGCGACCAGCACCTCCCGGTACACCTGCTCCGCCCGGCGGACATTGCCGAGGCGGTGGAAGGTGAGGCCCAGGTGATACCGGTATATCCATTTGTCGGGGGCAAGGGCCACCGCCTGCTGCAGGAAGCTGAGTGCACTCTCCTCCTTACAGGCCGCATGGTGCTCGAGGGCCAGGCGGAAGTAAGCCTCCGCCAGCGCTGCCTTGACGGCTGCGAGGTCCTCGCCCCCGAGCCCTTTCCAGGCAGCGATGGCCTCGCGGTAGCGCCCCGCTCGAAATAACTCCTGCCCGGCAGTGACGCTCGGGCGAGCACCCGATACTGCGGACTCCTCTACGGCAACCCTCTCCCACCGTTTCCCGCGCGATCGTTTCTTCGCCATTGCCACCTATCCTGCTACTCGCGGTCTCTGCGGCGGGCCATCACATCCGCGTCTCGCACCCGCCAACCCGTGCCAAAGGCGTCAGCGTCCTCTAAGGAGGTCTTCGGGGTGGGTGAACTCCAGGTCCAGGAGGGCCACCCGATCCCCGCAGGCCCGGTGGACCAGCCCCAGGGCGATCTGCATCCAGCTCTTACCTCTGGTTTGGATGGTCAGGAGGCGATCATCGATTTCGATGCTGCCCAGGTTCTGGCGGCCCCCCAGTTGGGCGGCTAACTCGTTCCAGTGGCCGGGGGGATAGTCACGCAGCCAGCTCAGGCGCATGTATGGCTCCTCGTCGTCCCGTTCGTCGATCGAGCAGTCGAACTCCGCCCGCACGGCTTTGGACACGTAATCGTAGTCCTCGTGCACCAGGGTGGCCTTGCAGAAAACGACCCTCTCCATGGTGCCAGGCGTCCCCGGCGGCAGGGGATCCTCCCGCTGCAATTCCTCCAGCTTGGCGGCCAGGGAAGACCTCAACTTCCCCTCCTCCCCCTCCTCCCCGTCCGCCTCGAGGTCCTCCAGCGGCGTGCCGATAATGCAGGCGTGGCGCGCCATTAACTCTTCAAGCGAGCAGGGGCGCTCCATGCGCTTGACCAGGTCCGGCCAGTCGCCCACGATCAGGGGTTTACCGTCCTTGCCGAACATGTCCGGTGGGATCTCGGTGCCCTCGGGAAGTCGCCCCACGATTTCCGCCCAGCGCCGGAACTCCCGCGGCGGGCGAAAGCCGTTGGCGCGCCCGTACTCCAGCCCGCCCCAGATCAACTGCTGGGCATAGGTCAGGTCAGCGGGTTTCAGGTCCAGACCCTTACTCCTGAAGGAATCGAACCAGGCCGCGAAATCATCCCGGGTCACGTTCACGAACCCGAAGGCGTCTTTGATGCCCACGCCCCAGCGGTCCACCAGGAAGCAGGCGAACCCCACTCTGCCCGCCCCCATCTTGCGGGCAATCACCGCCACCGCCGGGGGCCCATCGTCCTGAACATAGGTCCAGCACCCCTCGAGGGGCGCCTCGGCCCCGGGCACCTCCCCCGCCCACCCCGTGCGGCGGGCCCCTTCCCGTTTCTGCTTGCGGTAACGGTGCTGCTTTTCCAGGCGCTTTTGCTTCCGCTTCGCCATCTCCCTCCGGTCCTTGCCCATATGTAACACCGCCTCTCCCGGTTTCCCGGCCCCCGCAGGGGAAGCATTCTCCGACCCGCCCCCACTTCCTCCTCCGGCACGTGCACCCAGCGCAATGACAGATCCCGGAGTGGCTCCGGGACCTGAAGCGGAGGGATCCCCTTCATCTACGGACCAAAACCCTGCACGGGTATGCGCGAGCCTACGGAAGGGAAGCCGGTCCCTGGCCCGTGTCCCCCCTCTTGCGCAGCTCCTTGCGCTCAAATCCCAGCAGGTTGCCCTGGTCGTCCAGCCACACTTCGTACCGGCCCAGGATGTCCATGGCTTTCGGGATGGATTCCTTCTCGACCAGTTCGAGGGTGAGGCGCCACTCGCCCTCCTCCCTGGCCATTCCTATCACACTGCTCAGTTGCAGACCCGTCAGTTCCAGCAGCTTCTGCGTGCCGGCACGGATCAGTTGCTCAATGGTCGGGCTCACCGCCTGTCAGCTCCTTCCTGACCCGGTTGTCTCCATCAACTGCCGACGATACTCCGCCAGGTACCGGTTGGCGGCCTCTATTGCCGCCAGCCTGCCCCGGGCCCGCTCAATGCGGTCACGGGCGCGGGCTACCGCAGCCGCCCTGGCTCGCGCCCGCTGTTGCTCTTTCTGCACCTGCCGTCTGAGCCGGCGTTCGTCCACCGGCACGTCCGGGACCGACGGCGCCGGCGACGTGAGCAGCAGCGGGGGCCGCCTGGACGCGACCACCCCGAGCGACGACCTGGCGCGTCTCCTCGGCCTGCGACCGGCAGGGGTCGCCTGGATCATGGTCCACCACCTCCTCACGCGACTTTTTCGCGGCCTGCACGCGATCCTGGATCAGCCGACGGAGGCCCTGAGGATCTTCTACCAGCAGGGCTACGCCGGATCCGTCCTCCACGGTCAGGTACACGCAGCCACGCCCTTCTTTCGACCCCGGCACCCGCACCACCGCAGCACTCCTGATGCTGGGGTAGGGCAGGGGAGGACCAGGGGAGGCACGCACGCCCCTGTTGGTGATCTGGATCTGGGCCGCCACCCAACTGCCACCGGCACGGCTCCACCACACGTGGCCCCCGAAACGGGCGATGACCTGTTCCGGCTCTGCGGCCGCAGAAGCGCTCCCCGCTCCGGGGGCGCCGCCGCGGACCGCCCGGGTACCGGCGCCGCGGGCCACCGCACGCACCGCTGCGTCCCAGTCCTCCCAGATTCCGTAGCGGAGCATGGTTTCCACCGCCGCCACCGCGGCTCTCAGGCTGACCCCGATGAGGGGGACACCAGCGAGGGAGATGAGCAGGTCGGCCTGCAGGATCACGCCCTTTTCGAGGAGGCGGTCGAGTAGCTGTACCAGACCTGCCTGGCGGGGCTGGCTGGGCTTCATCGCCCCCGCACCCCCGGGTCCTCACTCCACGAAGGCGAAGGGAGGCCAGGGCCCGGTGAAGTGCACGGAGAAACCGGGCATCGCGGCGATCGCATCAAGGGCCTCCCCCACCTTCTCCACCTCGCCGGCTGCCACCAGGCAAGCCAGCTTCAGCACCAGGTGCCTCTCCTGACCGGTTTTGGCCATTTCCTCCACCTTGGTTTCCGCACAGTGAACGGAGATCGCCTCCAGGAAGCGGCGGGCATGGCCCGCCGCTGCGGCCCTCACCGCCTCCTCCACCGCCTTGTCCAGTCGCTGGCGCTGCAGGTAGGCCAGGCCGGGCGATAGCGCGGCCAGCCCTGCCTCGGCCTGTCTGATCGTCTCGTTGGCCGCCCTGACCTCCTTTTCCGCTGCGGCAGCGTCCCAACTGATCTCGATGCCGTACTCGGCCTTACCTTCTACGCGCTGCCACGCCCGCTCGAGGTGCTCCCGCCTCTCTCGCAGCCAATCTCTCACCACCCGGTCCGGCTCCGGCGGAGAGCCCTTGAAGATGGTGTCGAATCCGGCCGGGATCACGCCCCCCCACGTGCTCATGGCCGCTTCCTGCACCGCCTCGTGGGCCTGCAACCACCCCGTCACCACCTCGGGGTCGTCTGACTGGTACGGCTCGGGGGGACAGGCATGCACCAGTGCCGCCATGTCCCCCTCCCGAACCAGGAACACCGGCCTGCCGTCCACGCCCACCGCGTGGAAATCGGCCCCGGACCGGCCGGTGCGCACGACTCCGTACAGGTACCTGCCCTCATCACTCGCCTCCTGCGGCGGACGGGTCTCCGCCGACCCGCCGGCAACCTCCTCCTCGACGGGAAGCGGGGGAAGAATGGGTACGGTGGCATCGCCCGCGGCGGACACCGGCAACTGCAACAGACGGAACAGCGCATCCAGGAACTCGCCCGAACAGGAGGAGCCCAGTCTGGCCAGCAGGTCCTCCACGAGGGGGCGCGTGAGCTCGCGCCCAGCGGCGCGGATCGCCAGCGCCAGGTACACACAACTGAGCTCGCTCACCCTTCCCACCTCCCGTGTTGGAATGCCACCCCGTCACCCGGCCCGGCGCGACCACTGTGTGCTTACACGGGCGTGTCATCTCCCCAGCGCTCGGGATTCACGAGGCGATCCAGGAAGTCATCGACCACGTCATCCAGACCGTCCCTGACCGCATCCACGGTGTCGCGGATGCCCTGTTCGTCTTTGATGTCTTCCAGGGCCCGGTCCAGGTCCAGGAGGGCGCACCCCAGCCGCTCCGCCTCTTCCGGGAACAGGCGACCCGACTCGATGCGCCGCATCGCCTGCAGCTTGAGGCAATCGCGGATGATCTCCGCCAGGGCCACCACCAGCCCGAGAACCCCTTCCCGCAGGCGGTCCGCATCCACCTCGATCGCCAACGCCCGTCACCCTTTCTCCAGAACTACCCCCAACAGCCCGTTCCGGCAGGAGACCGGGTCCTGCCGGTCAGCCGGAGAGAGGATCCCACCTGTGCCATTATCACCAGGTGACCATCCTCCTCGAACACTTCCGCCAGGGTCCGACGGGCCGCGGCCGTCCCCCAGGCGAACGGGGGATCCAGCCACCAGGCGAAGGTCACCTTACCGCCTGTCGCAGGGTCAGCCCGACAGACGCTGAAGGTGAGGAGATCGCACCCGTACAGCTCATTGCTCAGGGGATTGGTCACGGAGCGTATGCGATCCAGCACCCCGGCGTGGTCCAGCCCGGTCACCCGGCTCAGATCGGCCAGATGGGCGCGGCCCTCCCACATGAGGTGCCACACGATCCTGGCGCTGCAGGGATCAACGCGCTCAAGCAGGCAACCGAGATCCGCACCGCTCATGGTAACCGCCCCCGCACGGAGCCCGTGACCGTCTGCACCGCGGGCTGTGTGACCGCCGGGACATGTTGCGTGACCGCTTGGGCGGCCAGCGCCTGTCGGCTCGGGCTCTGCCATCCGCACCACGGGCACCCTTCGCGGAGCAGCTCTTCGACGGCCACCATCTTCCCACACTGGGGACAGCTTTCTTTGGGCACGGTGGCTTCCCGCCACGCGGCCGTCTGCAGGTTGGTGCCCGACGGGAACTCCAGCCCGTAGCGGGCCGCCGTCTCAAAGGAGGCGAGGGCCGCCCGCAGCTTGATGCCCAGCAATTCCACGCCGGCCACGGATACCAGGATGTCGGCGTTAATTACCAGGCCTTTGTCCAGGAGCTTATCTATTACATCTGCCAGCGTAGAGCGGTCGCGGGTAGGCTGTATGGGCATGGTTTCACCTCCGGCCGGTGTGCCCGGCGCCGGCCCCTTCGCCGGTCTCCGACCCGGCTTCCGGACCGGCACCGCCGGCGCCTTCCCCGGCTTCCTTCAGGGCCTGCCAGCGGGTGGCCAGCTCATCCCAGGCGGCCTGGAAGGACACCTCGTCGATCTCGCCCCTCCGGTAGCCATCTTCCAGTTCCTGCATCCGCCTGCGCACCGCCTGCGTGTCGTCCATCTCGCGGTCGACAGCCTCCGCGATTTGCTCCAGGATGAAGCGGAGGGAGCGCACGGGCAGGGTAACCGGCCAGAACACCAGGTCGAACAGGGAGAACCCGCCGCCCCGCTCGTCTTCCTCCATGGTTCATTCCTCCCCTTTCCGCTGCCGCCAGGGCAGGTTGATCTCCACGAAGTTGTACGGAGGCAGGGGAGCCACGTACTTGAACGAGAGTCGGTCTGCGTACCGATCCCCCAGGACCTGCACCGTGCGGGCCAGCTCCGGCTCCCGATCCCGGGAAACCAGGAAAGCAGCATTCAGGAGCATGCGTACCGACAGGGGTTGGTTCAGCCGGTACCCCAGGCACCAGGGGGCCAGCTGGTTGCACAGCTCCGGTACGAACCGCTGTCGCCAGGCCTCCACCGTGGCCTCCACCGCCTGCCCCACCTGGACGGCCATCTCGTAGCGCCTGGCGGGGTGGAGGCGATGCACCATACCCAACCGGGCGGGGTCGTACCCGGCCGCCCTGACCACTGCCTCGGGCACCCAGAAGGCCTTCAGCTCGGCCTCCACCTTGTCCCGGAGCCGCTCCAGCTCCCGGGTGATCACGCTGCGGTACCTGCTCAGGCAGTCCTTCAACACCTCTTCGCCGGGAATCACCGTGCCGAAGGCCACCGGCAGCACCGTACGGTGACGTGCCAGGGTGCTCAGCACCCGATCGTGGGCCAGCAGGTGGGCCGTTTTGGGAGCCACGCCCCCGTCGGGGGCAGGGCTGAGTACGGCAGCGAACCCTCCCAAGGGGACGATTCTCACCTCGGCCGGTGGCTCGCCCACTCCCACGGGACCCAACCAGGCTTCTTCCGCGGCATCCGTTATGCCATATAGGTAAAGGCCCGTCTCAGCCACGCCAGCGTCAACCTCCCTTGCGCAGGCGCACCGCCTCCACCGCTGCCTCCAGGTGTCGCTGATGGAGGGCCGCATCACGGGCGGTACCGGCTATTTGTTCGCGCACCACGGCCAGGGCCGCGTGTCGGCACACGGCTGCCAGGTCGGCTCCCGAGAAACCCTCGCACCGCGAGGCGATACGCCCGAGATCCACCTCAGGGGCGAGTGGACGGTGCCTCAGGTGCACCCGCAGGATGGCGAGTCGCCCCGCCTCGTCAGGGAGCGGCACTTCGAGCTGGAGGTCAAAGCGACCCGGGCGCAGGAGGGCAGGATCAATGAGATCCAGGCGGTTCGTGGCCGCCAGTACCACCACCCCCGGCACCCGCTCCACGCCGTCCATTTCCAGCAGCAGCTGGCTCAGCACCCTCTCCCGTACACCCCCGTCTGCCTCGTATCCCTGACGGCGGCCGGCCACCGCGTCCAGCTCGTCGATGAAGATGATGCAGGGGCTGGCCTGGCGGGCCCGCCGGAAAATATTGGCGAGAGCCTTTTCCGACTCCCCCACGTACCTCGAGAAAAGGGCAGGCGCCTTCACCGAAATGAAGTTGGCGCCCGTCCTGCTGGCCACCGCCTGGGCCAGGAGGGTCTTGCCGGTACCGGGAGGCCCGTACAGGATGATCCCCCGGGGCAGGTCGACACCTACCCCGGCCAGGAGGTGGGGATAGCAGAGCGGCCACTCGATGGCTTCCTGCAGGGCCCGCTTGACCTCTTCCAGGCCGCCCACATCTTGCCAGGCGACCTCGGGTACCTCGACGAACACTTCCCGGATGGCGGAAGGCCCCACCTGCTTGCGCGCCTGCGCGAAGTCGGCGGCCGTCACCTGCAGCCCGGCAAGCACCTCCTCCGGTACCCGCCCCGCCCCCAGGTCCAGCGCAGGCACCACCCGGCGCAGGGCGGCCATGGCCGCCTCCCGGCACAGGGCCTGCAGGTCGGCTCCCACGAAGCCGTGGGTGGCGGCGGCCAGATCCTCCAGGGAAACGTCTTCGGCCAGGGGCATCCCCCTGGTATGGATTTGCAGGATCTCCAGGCGCCCTTCGCGGTTGGGGACCCGGATCTCGATTTCCCGGTCGAACCTCCCCGGTCGGCGCAGGGCGGGGTCCAGGGCCTCGGGGATGTTAGTGGCCCCGATCACCACCACCTGGCCCCGGCGCTGGAGCCCGTCCATGAGGGCCAGCAGCTGCGCCACCACGCGCTTCTCCACCTCGCCGTGAACGTCCGTCCTGCGGGGGGCGATAGCATCGATCTCGTCCAGAAAAATGATGCTGGGGGCCCGGGCCTGCGCCTCCTCGAAGATCTTGCGCAGGTTGGCCTCGCTCTCCCCGTAAAACCGGTGCATGATCTCGGGGCCGTTCACGGAGGTGAACCAGGCGCTGGTGGCAGAGGCCACCGCGCGGGCGATGAGGGTCTTACCGCAACCGGGTGGACCGTACAGCAACACACCCTTGGGAGGCTCGATGCCCAACTGCCGAAACAGTTCCGGGTAACGAAGGGGGAGCTCGATCATCTCCCGGATGCGCAGTATCTGGTCCCCCAGGCCCCCCACATCCTCGTACGAAACCGTGGCCGCCGGCCTCTCGTCGGTGGCACCGGCCTCCACCCGGATCACTGTGTGGCGCCCGACCAGCACGGGACCGGCGGGTGTGGTCTGCAGCACCCGGAACGCTTGCTGCCTGCTTCCGAACAGGGCCGCCCTCACGACGTCGCCGGCCACCACGGGAACGGCGTCGAGCAGACGGGTGAGGTACGAGGACTCCCGCGTGCGGTCGAGCCAGCCCCCGTCGAGACAGGCCAGCACCAGCCTCTGGGCGGGGGCAGCCTCCACCGGCCGGATCCGGACCTGATCCCCCGTGCCCACCCCGCAATTGCCCCGGGTGATACCGTCGATTTGCACCCATCCCCGCTGCCTGTCTTCCGGACGGGCGGGAATGACTTTGGCCACCGTGGCCCGCGCGCCCGCCACTTCTACGATATCGCCCGTCTGCACCCCCACATCCGCCATGTCGGCGGGATGCATCCGGCACAGCCCGCGACCCACATCCTGGGATAGAGCCTCACTCACCCTGAACTCCACCCGGAGTCACTCCCCCCCGTCGCGGGAGCCACCGGAGGACCCCTCCGCTACCTTCTGCACGCTGACCTCCAGCACGCCGTGGCGGACCGACCAGCGCAGGGTATCCGCCACCACGGGCACTGGCAACGGTATCCTGCGGGGGAGAGCCTCCCCCTGCCTCACCACCAGATGGTCTTGCTGGAGGTCGACACGGAACTCGCCGCTCCCGGTCACGCCGTATACCAGCACGCGCAACGACCCGCCCTCGTCCTGGATTTCGTAGTCGGGCGCGTGGCTGAGAACTGAGCGGTGGGTCGCCCCCGGATGGACCGGGCGTGGTCCCCGCGGCAGACCCATGCGCACCGTGTACCCGAATCCAGCCGCGACATCGCCGACCCGGTAGGTACCGCCGCCGCTCAGGGTCTCCCCCTCGGCCAGCCGCGCCAGAACATCCCTCAGCTTTTCCAACGGGTCGCTCATGAGGCGGTCACCTTCCCGTCGGAGTCCCACAGGCGCTTGAGGAACGCATTCAACCCCGGGCCGTCGCCCAACACGTCGCGGTATGCCTCCAGGACGAACTCGTCCCGCGGAGTGGGAGAGCGGCCCGTGGTAGCCAGCAGACGGCAGATGATAATAGAAGCCCGCACCGTGGGAGCCGGCCTGATGCCGGGATCCGCCCGGGCAGCCTGCATCACGGTGACCACCTGCCGCACCTGCTCCGCGGGGAGCCCGGAACGGGCGGCCACGATGGCCACCTCCTCTTCGAACGTGTAGGGCTGCAGGCGGATGGTGACAAGCCGATCCCGGAGCGCCTCCTGGGCCGCGTGCACCCCGGCATACTCCTCCGGGTTGCTGGTGAAGATGGCCCGGAAATCGGGATGAACCGGGATGAAGCCCACATCCGGGGTCACGTCCGGCAGCACCAGCACCCCTTCTTCCAGCACGGAAAGAAGGACGTTGTTGGTCTCAGGTCTCGATCGGGTGAACTCGTCGTAGACCAGGGTGTACCCGTGGCGGCACGCCGTGGCCAGCCAACTGTCACTCCAGCGCTGCACGACGTCCTCCTCCACCTTGCTGACGCCGCGGACGAACTCGTCCACCACCTTGCGCCGGTGCAGGCCGCGCAACCCCCCCACCAGGTCCCGCGACTCCAGGCCCGTATCGCCCTGCAGGAAAACCACGGGGCGCCCCAGGCGTGAGGCCACATGCAGGGCCAGAGATGTCTTGCCCACCCCGCAGGGACCCGAGAAATGCACCGGGTACCCACACTCCAGGTATGCCAGGGCTCGCGCAGCAACCCAGCGGAGCGAGGGCGTTTCCACGAATCCCTCCCCTGGCGAGCGGCTTCGCACTTCGCCCATCGTCCTGGCGTGTTTCATCGCGCCATCACTCCCCCTGCGTCCAGGCCTTTCTCGCCGCCTCCTGACGGACGTGAGTCCGCTCGCGCAGGCGCCGGTTCAGCGCCTGACAGAGCCACCACCTGTCGCGGGCCATTTGCAGGCCTCGCTTGCGCCTGTTTGCTTCGTACCAGTAACATGCGATGCGAGCACCATCGCCGGGCACGGTCTTTCCACCTCTTGGGGGCCGTTCCAACCAGGGTGGCCGGGTATCCACCGCGGGTCTCCGCAGGGGGCACCCCGGCCACCCGGGTTACTGATTATGACGTACGCCTATGAGGACTGGCCTTCTCCTTCCTTCGGGGGCCGCAACACGGCCTTTCCCCTTCCTTCCGGGGGGGGCCGCAGCCGGATACCTCAGGTCGTTGCCGACACGGTGAGCCCGACTGCCTCAGCGTAAGTCAGCCAGGTCTCGACGGAAGCCACCACCACTCGGGCCTCCACACCCAGGATCTCGATGCCCACCAGGGAGACTACGACATAAGCGTCGATGACGATCCCCTTGTCGAGAACCCGGTCCAGTACGTCCACCAGGCTGGATGAACCGAGGCTGGTCTTGACCGACACCTTGCATCCCTCCTTTCCGTCCCGGGTTGAACTCACGATCGCTCCGGCCCATCACCTCCTCACGTGGGAGCCGTAACCGGCCGAGGAGGTATGCCGGGGGGAGGTAGGGAAAACACCACCTCGGCCAGCGTGCGCGGTTCGGCCTGGGTTTCGTAAAGCGCCAGACCCATCCCGACCCGTGCGTACACGATCAGGCGGCCGTCAACTGCGGTGAGCGAGCCCTGGCAGCTCACGTCCATCAGCCGCACCACCGGTACCAAGTTGAGGTCTTCAGCACCGGAACGGGGGCACAAGATGGAACTATGGTGATACCTGACCAGGCTGCGAGCGCCCCAACGCGAGGTGCGCAGGATGACAGTCACCCGGTAACGGAACACCACGCGCCAGAGCTCCCCCTCCGGGATTATCCGCACAGACGTAACCCGCACGGCCGAACTCTCCACCCGCTCCGCGGGGGAGTAAACGGTGTAGGCATGCGTGCGCTCGTACCGTTCCAGATGGGTGTGGCGGATAACGCTCACCAACACTTCCAGAGGAGTCAGAGTCAGGCCCTGATACACGATGCTCACCGCCAGCCCTCCCCCGTGACTCCGTTTCGGGTAGCGAGGTCAGGCTCCCCACTCTGACGCTACTCAAGTATATGCGCGGAGGGGAACCGGTGACATAAAGCGTTTCCGGCCCTGGTTATCGCAAAGGGATGTCCCACATACCTTATCATGGAGAGGATCACAGGAAGCGCGCATGCGCACCCTGATTCACATCGCCATAATACACAGTGAGGCCGACCTTGGGTCGGCCGCCCGCCAGGTGCGGTCTCGCTTCGAGCGGGAGACGTGGCTACGCCGCCAGGGGAAAATCCTCAGATACTGGCAGCAGATATCCCGCGAACTGGATCTCATGGGCCTCGACTGGAGCCGGGCAAAGGTATACCACGATAGCCTCCCCGTCGGGGGGAGCGAGGGACTGGAGCTGGTGCGAGACCTGGCCGCGCGAGGTAGCCCGGACTTCCGGCTGGTGCAGCAGTTGGTAGCGAAGGGCGCCACGCTGGTTGCTACGGAAGACCCGCAACTGCTGGTCCGGGAATACGAACTGCTACGCGCGGCCAGACCCTGTCCCCGGGAGGACCTGGACCGCCTGCTGGAGGCTCGTGATCGTTACATGGCCGCCCGCATAGCCGAGACCCTCGGGGCGGGAGAAACGGGGGTTCTCTTCGTGGGAGCCGCCCATCGGGTGACCCGCTTTCTCCCCGCCGACATCCAGGTGGTACTCGTGCCCCGCCCGTTACCGCCGGGAGCCGGCGGGAGCAGCGACATCAGGCGAGGGGCACGGTCAAGCCCGCCAGGGGCATGACGACCACCCGTACGCGTTCACCCCGCGCGCGCTCCGCTGCCCGCACGCCGCCCGCGGCACCACCGGTGTCCTGCAGGTGGCGCAGGGCGGCTGCCAGGGCCTCCTCCGGTGTGGAGGCGGGCAGGAAACCCAGCCGGGAGACCGTGGCCGCATCGAGCGACGAGAGCAGCACCACGGGGTGACGGGCGGTGATGCGCGCCACCGCCCACGCCTTGTGCCCGCCCAGGACGAACTCCTCCCGGATGGCCCGTTCCAGTTCGGGCAGGGTGGGGTACTTCTGCACCCACTCCCAGTAACGGTCCGAGCCGATCCCCTCCCGGCACTCGGCCACCAGGATGATCACGCCGCCCGGGCGGCACACCAGGGCAGCGTTCTCCAGGGCCTTGTGGGACTGATAGACGTTGATGTCCTTAGGCCATCCCCCGCAGGAGGCGATTACCAGGTCGGCCGGGCCGGCCCGGTAGCCGGCGAAGGCACGGTGGGCCAGGCGGCAGGCCTCCCGGTGGGCGAGGTCCATATCCCCGGCGAACACGCCCAGGACATCGCCCTCGGGGTTGAGCACGGTGTTGACCAGAAAGTCAGCCCCCACCAGACGGGCCGCCTCCATCATGTCCTCCGCAGCGGGATTGCCGTCCAGCACCCCCGCGCGGCAGCCGGGCTCCAGCATGAGGGCATGGTTGCGCCGGATGGTCTCGTAACCGGCCACGCCGGGCACCAGGGCCTTGCGACCGCCCCCGAACCCGGCGAACCAGTGGTGTACCACGCTGCCGGTGAGGATGCGGCGGTCGGCCTCCACCACGCGCGAGTTGATGTATACCGGGGTTCCCCGGGAGGTTGTCCCCAGGAAGGTCAGTAGCCCCGCGTCGTGGCAGTCGTGGCTGAACATGGCCACCCGGGCGGCCACCTCCCGCCCCACCAGGGTGGCCATCTCTTCCCGCCCCACCTGGCGGTGGCTGCCGGTGGCGAAGACCAGGAAAACGTCCTCATCCCGGACGCCGGCCCGGTTGAGCTCCTCCAGGACTAGGGGCAGGAACAGTTCGCTGCGGGCCTTGCGCGTGCTGTCGTTGACCAGGATGCACACCCGCTCCCCGGCCCGCACGATTTGCGATAGGGGCGGCGTGCCCAGCGGTTCGGCCAACGCCCGGCGGATGGCCCCCACCGGATCGGCCTCGACGGGATAATGCCGAAACGCCACCTCCTCGACTTCCCACTCCGGCGGAAGCTCAAACCTCACCGTCCCCGCCCCATAGCGCAACTCCATATAAGGACCTCCCAAATGTCGGGACAGCCTCCGAGGGGGGACTGCCGCCCCGCCCAGCCGCAGGTGGCCAGGCCCCCGCTGGGCCGTGCTTGGGTCGTGCGCTGCGCTGCCCCCACATGTTTCGGCGGTCAGGCTTCCCCGTCCTCCATGGCCAGCTCCGGGGCGCGCGCCCGGACCTGCAACCAGATCCCCCTCACGATGGTGAAAAGGCCCAGGAGCATGAACCCGACCGCGATGGGTCGCGTGAAGAAGATGAGGGGCGAGCCATGGGAGAGCACCAGGGATTGCTTGAGGGAGGTCTCCAGCATCTGGGCCAGCACGCTGGCCAGCACCATGGGCGCCAGGGGGAACCCCAGTTTGCGCATGAGGTAGCCGATTACACCGAAGATAAGAGCCACCCAGACGTCAAACACCAGGTAGCGCACGCTGTAGGCCCCAATGACCGAGAAAAGCAGTATCAGCGGACCCAGTACCGGGAAGGGGATGAGGGCGATGCGTGCCCACAGCCCCACCAGGGGCAGGTTGAGGATGAGCAAGATGACGTTTCCGATGTACATGCTGGCGATGACGGCCCACACGAACTGGGGATTCTCCTTGAAAAGCATGGGCCCGGGCTGCAGGCCGTACATCATGAGGCCGCCCAGGAGCACGGCCAGGGCGGGACCGGAGGGAAGCCCGAAGGCGAACAGGGGAACGAACCCGCCGCTGCAGGTGGCGTTGTTGGCCCCCTCCGCCGCCGCCACCCCCTCGATGGCCCCGTGGCCGAAACGCTCCGGATGGCGGGACACCCGCTTCTCCACGTCGTAAGCTACGAAGGTGGTGACCGCCGGGCTGCACCCGGGCAGGAGGCCCAGGAAGAAACCGATTACGGAGGAGCGGAGCATGGCCCCCCAACTCTTCTTCACATCGTCGCGGGTGGGGAGCCAGTCGCGCACCTTCGTCTCGTAGATGCGAACCACGGCCCGCTCCACGTTGACCAGCACTTCTCCGATGGCGAACAGCCCGATGATGACGCTGATGAAGTTGACGCCCGCCATCAGGGTGACGGAGCCGAAGGTGAGGCGGGCGGAGCCGGTGACCGGGTCAAGGCCCACCATGGCGGCCAGGAGGCCGAGGGCGGTGGCGATGAGCCCCTTGAGGAGAGCGCGCCCGGAAAGGCTGATCACCAGGCTGAGGGCCATGAACATGAGGGCGAAATACTCGGGCGGCCCGAAGGCCAGGGCCACGCCGGCCAGGGCGGGGGCGAAGAAGGTGAGCCCCACCAGGCTGAGCGTCCCCGCCACAAAGGACGAGATGGCGGAGATCCCCAGGGCTGGCCCCGCCCGACCCTGCCGCGCCAACTGGTAGCCATCCATGGCCGTGGGTACCGAAGAGGCCTCACCGGGGATGTTCACCACGATAGCGGTGGTGGATCCGCCGTACATGGCTCCATAGTAGATGGCCGCCATCATGATGATGGCCGGGATGGGGGGCAGTATCGTGGTGAGGGGTAGCAGGATGGCGATGCCCGACGTGGGACCGATCCCCGGCAACACACCGATCAGCGTGCCCACGAGGCATCCCACCAGCGCGTACAGCACGTTCAGCGGGGAAATGGCGAGGGAAAAGCCCTGCAAGAGGTAATCCCACGAGAACAACACCGAACCCCACCTCCGGGGATATCAGGGGATGCCCAGCGGGCCTACCGGGAACGGCAGCGCCAGCAGGCGGATGAACAGGACGTACACCGCTGCCGCCGAAGCTGCCCCCAGCCCCAGGGCCGCCAGCGGGTGGTAGCGGCCGATGAACCAGATCGAGAACGACACGAACAGCAGGGTGGCGAGCGGGAACCCGAGTGGCTCCAGCAGGAGCACATACAGGGCCAGGGAAGCGAGGCTGACCGCCACCCGCCCCAACCCCGTACGGTCGGGCCACTCCAGCACGCGCTCGGGCCCGCGGAACTTCGCCGCGCTCACGACCAGGGCCACCCCGCCGGCCAGCAGCGTCCAGCCCAGGATGTAGGGCAGGGTTCGCGGGTGCAAGCGTTCGCCCGCCGTCCCCACGATCCTGAGGGCAGCCAGCACAGCCACCACGCCCACGGCCGCCAGCACACCGCCGGTAACCATATCCGCCGCCCGTTGCGTCCTCATCAACCACTCCCCCCGCCCCGCGGGATCACCACCCCGCAGGCACCGGCGTCTCCGTCCCAATCCGGCAACAATTCCGCCGTCATTCCGGCACCACCCCGCGGCGGTGCGCCTTGCAGCCCCCCGGTTGGCCGGGGGCGGGCAGCAACGCCCGCCCCCCGCCACCGCAGCACTACTTCTTGATCTCCGCCGCGAGGGCCTTGTAGACCTCC